>PHBI01000147.1:0-16821 GCA_002841945.1 Deltaproteobacteria bacterium HGW-Deltaproteobacteria-14 | reverse complement strand
GAGCAGCCGCCCGCCGGGCTCGCCCTGATCTGGCCAGTGCGCGTCCACCTCCGCGGCGGCGTCGGGGACGCTCCGCTCGGTCAGCGCGCGCCGCAGGTTCTCGCGCCCCGCCTCGAGCCCGCCGTCCGCCGCCCGCGAGAACGCCTCGAGCGCGGCGGCGAAGTCGCCCACGCCGTAGTGCGCCACGCCGAGCAGGTTCAACGCCTCGGCGCCGCCGCCCCCGCTGCCCACCGCGCGCGCCAGGACCAGGCGCGCCGTGTGCGGGTCGCGCGCGTCGAGCAGCGCCGCGCCCACCGCGACGAGGATCTCGACGTTGTCGGGCTCGTCGGCCAACCGCCGGCGCAGCTCCGCGGGCACCTGGCTGGCCCCCGAGCCGGAGCGCGGCGCGATCGCGTCGTGGGCCAGCCGCGGGTCGGCGAGCCCCTGCCCCTTGAGGCACGCCCGCACCGGCGGGTCGAAGACGCGCGCGCTCCACGCCTGGGCCGCGCAGGTCGTCACCGCGCCGGCGGCGAGCTCGTCGAGCTGCTTGGCGCGGGCCTCGAGGCCCCCCTCGATGGCCGCCTTGTCGTCGCCGCTCAGCTCGCCGGGGAGCTTGACCGTCCGCAGCTTCTGCGCGGCGGCGCGCGCCGCCGTCGCCAGCCGGCCGAGCGCGGTCGCGGTCACCAGGGAGTCGCCCTGGCGCGCGGCGTTCATGTAGCTCTCCTCGACCAGATCGACCAGCGCCGTCAGCTCGTTGAGGGCGTCGAGCGAGCCGTCGGCGTCGAAGCCCGCGATGAGCCGGCCGAGGGCCTCGGCGTTGCCGTAGTGGGCGCGCGCCTTGGCGGTCGGCGCCCCCTCGGCCTGCCCGCCCAGCACCCCGCCGAAGGTGATCTCGCCCGCCTCGGTCTGCCCCGAGGCGACCTGGGCGAGGCCGATGGCGGCGAGCACGTCGGGGTCCTTGTCGCCGGCGAGCGGCCCGAGGACGCGCAGGACCTCGGCGGGCGCCGCCCCGCGCTCCTCGAAAAACGCGGCGAGGCGCTGGCCGACCTGCGACCGCGCCGCCGGCGTCTTCGCCGCGCTCAGCGCCTCCTCCAGGGTCGCCTGGGCGCGGGCCGCGTCCCCGAGCTGAGCGCGGATCTCGGCGGCCGCGAGCAGCAGCGGCAGGCGGTCGCCGTTCTTGGCCGCCGCCGCCTGCTCGAAGGCCTGGACGGCCTGGTCGTAGTCGAGGCTCGCGACCGCGTTGCGCGCCATCGTCGAGATGACGCCGACGACCTGCTCGCTGCCGGGGTACGTCGCGACGATCTCCTGACCGAGCCGCTGCAGCGCCCCGCTGTCGCCGACCGCGCGCGCGG
Organism: Deltaproteobacteria bacterium HGW-Deltaproteobacteria-14; assembly: GCA_002841945.1. Taxonomy (GTDB): domain Bacteria; phylum Myxococcota_A; class UBA9042; order PHBI01; family PHBI01; genus PHBI01. The sequence continues at coordinate 15,490 of PHBI01000147.1, read as the reverse complement.
CGACGAAGGCGTTGACCAGCGCCCGCTCGCCGAGGTCCGTCCCGGCGTAGCGCTGGCTGAAGCGCTCGAGGACCGATAGGTCCGCGCCGCCGGTCCCGGCGGCGGCCAGCGCCAGCTCGTCGAGCTTGCGCTGCTCGGCCGCGGCGATGGCGGGCGCGATGCGGGCGCGCGCCGCGGGGGTCGCGGGGCTGTCGGGCGCCAGGAAGCGGTGCCCGACGGCGATGAGCCCGTCGAAGTCCCCCTCGGCGCTGTAGGCGTCGAGGGCGTGGAAGATGGCGGCCGTCCCCTCCTCGCTGGCCGGGTGCTCGTAGGCTAGCGCCATGAAGCGGTCGATGGCCTCGCGGAAGCGCCCCTCGTCGAAGAACGTCAGCGCGATCGCGAACTTGACGGCGCGGAGCTTGTCCACCGGCAGCGCCTGCCCGGTGGCGTTGCCGCGCAGCAGCTCGAGACCTGCCCGCCGCAGCGCCGCGCGCGCCACCACCCGCGCCGCCGGGGTCCGCGCGCCCTTCTGCTCGAGCGCCTTCTGGAGCTCGCTCACGGCGGCCACGAGCGCCTCCTGGCGGGCGGGCGGCGCGCTCTCGAGGTCCGCGACCTCCAGCGCCTCCATCCCGGCCTCGCCGTGGCGGTCGGTCTCGGTCAGGACGTCGACGAGGTTCTTCGTGATGGCCAGGCGCTCGGGGGAGCCCGGGAAGGCCGCGAGGTGGATGAGGTAGCCGTCGGCGACCTCGTCGAGGGCCTGGGCCCGGCCGGCCTCGAGGGCTAGCGCCCGCTCCTGGGCGGTCGTCAGGACGTCGCGGGAGAAGCGCTCGAACTCCTCGCGGGTGGTCGCGCGCAGCTCCTCGGTGACCCCCGGGAGCTGCGCCCAGCGCAGGACCGCCTCGGTCAAGAGGCGCACGTCCGCGGCGCGGAACTCGAAGCCGAGCCGGGTGATCGCCGGCTTCTTCGCGGGATCCTTGTCCTTGGGGCCGGCGCCGGCCGGGGCGGCCTCGGGCCTCAGCTCCTTGCGCAAGAAGGCGTAGTGGACGCGGGCGTCGTCGAGGCGGTCGCCGTCGGCGGGGGCGAGGCGCAGCAGCTCGCGCGAGACCGGCAGGCCGGCGTCGGGGCGGCCGAGGAGGCTCATGCGGTCGGCCATCCGGCGCAGCGCCGCGACGTAGGCCGCGCGGTTGGCGGCGCGCGCGCGCAGGTACGGCACCGCCTGGGCCAGGTCGCGCTCCTGGGTGTAGCAGTAGACGAGGTCGACGAGCGCCTCGCGGCGGACGTCGATGGCTTGGCCGGTCGCCGGCCCCTCGTCGCCGCGCTCGCCGCCCCCGGCCCCCTCGAGGGTCGCGCCGCGCGGGTCGCCCGCCCGCGCGCCGTCGCGCCCGTCGGCCCAGGCCCGCGAGGCGTCGAGGGCGGTCTCGAAGGAGGTCAGGGCGCGCGCGCAGTCGGCCAGGTTCACGTAGACCCAGCCGAGCTTGTATTGGGCCAGCGACGACACCCGCGACAGCGGGCGCTTGGTGATCTTGGCGTACTCGACCTCGGCCGGGGCGAGCTCGCTCTTGTCGAAGTAGTAGTCGCCGAGGACGAGCAGCGCCTCGTCGGCCAGCGGGCTCTTGGGGTGGGTGGCGACGAGCTCCTCGAGGACCTTCACCATCGCCGGGAAGTCGCCGAGCTCGCGCAGCTCGTGGCCGATGTTGAAGCGGACCCGGGGGATCAGCGCCGAGTCGGGGAAGCGCGTCAGCACGTCCCGGTAGACCGCGATGGCCTGGCGCTTGAGCAGCTCGACCTGGGGCGCGTGGATGAGGCGGCTCTTGCGCTCCTCGCGCTCGTAGGCGACCTGGTTGTGGTAGCGCGCCTCCTCGCCGAGCAGCTCGGCGAGGCGCACGTAGAGCTCGGGGAGCAGCGGGCTGCCCTGGGAGCGCGAGATCGCCTCCCGGGTCTCGCGGATGGCGTGCCGGGTCTTGGTGATGCTGAGGCGCAGCTTCTCGATGACCGGCGGGTCGGAGACGGTCTCTGGCGCGCTCGCGCAGCCGCTCGCCGCGATGAGCGACAGGGTGAGGAGCCCGAGGATGCTGCGACGCAAGATAGCGGACACCGCCGGGCGTGGGGCGAACGCTGGCTCCTGACGGTGTCCTCGGTCCGCGTCGTATCGGTCGCCGACCTCCGCCCTCCGCGGCTGGCCGAGGCCGGCTTCGCCGACCTCTGGCCACCAGCTGCGGGCTCCGGTCGCCGACCTGCCGTTGCCTATTCGATGCATCGGTCCTCCGCCATCACCAGGAGGTCGTCGAGCTCGTCGCTCCAGAACTCGCCGTCGAAGCGATAGACGACCCGCCCGCCGGTGGGTCCGAGGCGGGCCGGGTCCTGCTCGTGGGGGCCCTCGGGGCGGCGGCGGCCGCGCAGGAGCGCCACCGCGAGCTCGTGGGTGACGAGGCGCACGTTTTCGCGCGCGCTCAGGAGCTGGTTGGCGACGACCACGAGGGCGCCGCGGAGGAGCTCGCGCTTGCGGCGGCTCACCTCCTCGAGGCCCCGGGCGTAGATCTCGTCGAGCCCCCGGTAGAGCTCCGGCTCGAGCTCGTCGGTCAGGGCGGCGAGGCGCGCGCGCTCGGCCCGCAGGCTCGCCTCGAGGGCCGCCGTGGCCCGCACCGCGGGGTGGTGCTCGGCGGCGGCGGACAGCGCCTGGTCCTCGAGCAGCGGCGCCCCGGACTCGAGCTCGCGGTAGGCGTCGGCGTAGCGCGCGCGCAGACGCACGGCCGCCTCCCGGGCGGGGTCGAACTGGCACAGCCGGCGTAGGCAGATCGCCTCGAGCAGGTAGCGCTCGGGGGCGATGACGTCCTGGAACTCCGGCGCGTCCAGCGCCAAGAGCAGCCCCAGCGCGCGCCGCGTCGCCCCGTTGTAGAAGTGGGCCCAGGCCATCTCGAGCAGCAGCGTCGCGTCGGACGGCGCGCGCTCGCGGACCCGGTCGTAGTGCAACAGCGCCTGGTCCCAGCGGCCCGCCTCGAAGTGCAGGCGCGCGAGGCTGCGCTCGACGTCGAGCCGCAGGTCGTCCGGCAGGTCGGCCACCCCGACGCGGTTCGGGTCGTCCGCCTCGGTCAGGATCGCCTCGAGCGCCGCCTGGGCCTCGTCGAGGGCGCCGGCAGCGACCTCCTGCACCGCGACGACGTAGCGCGCGCGCCACCAGTAGGGGCTCTTCTCGGGGATGCGGGCGAGGCGCTGGGCGGCCCACACGAGGTCGCCCTGGCGCTGGCTGTCGAGGCCCGCGTGGTAGTCGACGAAGGCCTGCAGGCGGGTGGGCAGCGCCGCGAGGTCGGACGCGGCGAGGAAGCCCGTGACCAGCAGATCCTCGTCGTACGGGCCGCCGAGCAGGATGCGCTCGAGCCCCTCGATGGCGTCGGGGAGCAGCTCGGGATCGCGGCCGCCCTGGGCGATCGACAGGTACCAGATCGACGCGGCGTAGCGGAGCTCGAGGCGCTCGGCGCCCCGGGCGAGGAGCTTGAGCGCGCGGTCGTAGCGCGGGTCGTCGGGGCCGGCGCCCTTGTAGTAGCGCCACACGGCGCGCAGGCCGAGCACCGGGTCGTCCTCGCCGAGGGCGGCGACCCCCTGCTCGTAGGCGTCCTCGCGGGCGACCATCAGCGCCGGCGGGCCGCAGGCGCCGAGCGTCGCTATGGTCACGGCGACAGCCCAGGGTTTTGTGCAGTGCATCATAGCGTGAACGCGAGGCCGAGGCCGATCCACAGGTCGCTGTGGAGGTCGAGGCTGCCGCCTGCGGACTGGACGAACCCGAGGTAGCGGACGTCGAGCCGCAGGCTGATGAGCCGGGAGAGGTAGAAGCGGAAGGCGACGCCGACGTCGAAGCCGCCCCGGGTCGAGCGGGTGAACCAGCCGACCCCGCCGCCGACGAGGAGCATCATCTCGCCGCGCATGAGGCCGTCGTTCAGCACCGAGCCCTTCCAGTAGATGGGCGTGAAGACGAGGTTGGTCATGGCGGTGGTCCGGAGCACCTCGAAGGTCTGCGGCTCGAGGTCGAAGGCGCGCAGATCGCTCTTGAGGCCGCTGTCGACCGGGAAGGCGTGGGAGACCTGGACGATCTCCCAGCCGATGACCTCGTTGAAGCGCAGGGTGTAGCTGCCGCTCAGCGTCACGCCCTTGGTGAAGGCGTCCATCGGCAGCACGCCGACCGCGAGGCCGAGCTCGTGGTGGCCGAAGTACTCGCGGTTCTGGACGGTCAGGCTCGGATAACCGCGCGGGTCCTCGGCGCGGGCCGCTGGGACCGCGGCGGCGGTCCCGGCGAGCAGCGCGAGGATCGCGAAGGTGGCGCGGCGTATGGAGATCATGCGGCGACTCCTGGTACAATTCTGCGATGAAACGGGGGACGGCACGAGTGGCCTTGGGGATGTGTGTGCTCGGCGCGCTGTCGAGCGGCGCCGGGGCGTGCGTGTCGGCCGAGGACGCCTTCGTCGGGGCGCGCCTCGAGCGGCTGTGCACCCAGTCGATCCCGATCTGCGACACCCTGGCGGGCTGCGTCCTCGACGACAAGAGCTACGTCGCGAGCAGCTTCCCGGGCGGACAGCGGGTGATCGTGCGGACCGATCGCGAGGTGGCCACCGTCGAGGTGCGCCTCTACCTCGTGACCGAGGAGGCGCCCGGCACCGAGCTGAGCGTGCAGGCGAGCGCGCCCGACTGCGGCGAGGTCGACCAGGACCGCCTCGCCGACGTCGACCTGTTCGCGGCCGCCGGCGGCGACCGGACGTTCACCTGGACGCTCGATCTGCCGGGCCGCGGCGACCACCTCGTCGAGCTGTTCAGCGACATGACCGCCGACTACCTGATGACCGTCGACGTGCTCGAGGAGTAGCGACCGGGTCATCACAGGCCCTCCACGACGTCGAGCCGGGCGTCGAAGGCGCCGTGCAGGGTGATCGCCGTCGTGCCGGCGTAGAGCAAGGCCTCGAAGGTGCCGGCGACGTAGGCCCCCTCGCGGGGGCGATAGCTGTCGAGGTTCAGCGTGCCGCTCGCGAACGGCGGCAGCTCGGCGCCGTTGGAGCTCCCGGTGACGTCGCCGACCGCGCCGAGGTCGACCGTCGTCGGCCCGGTGGGGTCGCGCTCGTCGCGGCGCACGGTCAGGCGCACGACCGCTTCGCCGGAGGCGCTGACGTACTCGATGGCGAGCTCGGAGCTGTAGAGCCGCGCCCGGACCTCGGAGAAGCCGAGCGGGTAGAAGTCGCTGACGCTCCCGTCGAGGCTGCTCGGATCCCCGGCGCAGGCCGTCACGAGCAGGGCCGCCGCGATGGCGGTGATGAGCGCGCGCGCGAGCATCACAGGGCCTCCCGGCGCGCCGCGCGCAGCTCGGTCACGAAGTCGTCTCCGTGGCGGACCTGGCACTGGTAGAAGACCACCGGCGCCTCCCCCGCGAAGACCAGCCCCGCGTAGGTCCCGCACAGGCCGTCGGGCTCGTCCTCGACCACCTCGCGCTCCCACACCGGGCCGTCGCGCCACGCGAAGACCACCGCGTCCCACGACGGGTCGCAGTCGCCGATGCCGTCCGACGCCCGCCCACAGCGCTGGTAGGCCACCCCGACGACGCCCGCGGCCGACACCGCGATCGACGGGTAGCGGCCCTCGTCGTAGACGTGGTCGCCGATCTCGCTGATCTCCCAGCCGGCCTCGTCCTCGAAGCGCCCCGGATCCGCGAGCCGCGCCACGTAGGGCAGCCCCAGCGCTCCGTCGTACCACGCGGCCCAGACCGCCCCGTCGGTGGGGTCGACCGCCAGCGACGGCCGCTCGCCCATGCCGCCGCGGAACAGGCGGAAGCGCTCCCAGGTCGCGCCGTCGTCGCTCGAGCGCAAGACCCACAGGCCGCGCTCCGACGCGATCAGGTCGTCGCGCGGGTTGACCTGGAGCAGCACCGGCCGCCCCTCACCGTCGAAGGCCGCGGCGTTCAGCTCACCCGCGCCCCGGCCCCAGTCGACCGGCACGTGCCGCCAGGCGCCGCCTGCCTGCCACGCGACCTCGAGGTCGGCGCGGGTGAAGTCGTCGCCCTGCAGGCTGCCCCCGTGGACGTCGCGATAGGCGATGAGCGCGTTCCCATCAGGGTCGTAGGCCAGCGCGGGCCAGAGCCCGACGACCGTTCCGAAGTCGCTCGCCGGCTCCTGGGTCGCGGCCTCGTCGCTCTCGGCGACCGCCACCTCGACGGTCCAGGCGCCGCCGGCCCCGCGGCGGTAGAGCCCGAGGTCGTTGGCGCCGCAGTAGGGCGGCAGCGTCGCCGGCTCGCCGGTCAGCGCCGCGATCGTCGGCGTCCCGTCGGGGGCGACCGCCAGGTCGAAGCCGCGCGGCGGCCCGAGGTGCAGCACGTCCGCGACCGGCTCGACCCGCCAGCCGGCGCCGTCCGGGGCCGCGTAGCTGAGCGCCCAGGTGGTGCGCTCGCCGGCGGTCGGGGTGGCGGGATCGCACAGCCCGCCGGGGTCGCCGCTGTCGGCGTAGGCCGCGACGACGGGGCTGCCGTCGGGGAGCACGGCGGCTTGGAGCTGGCGCCCGGCGTCGCCGCTCGCGACCACGCTGACCGTCCACGGGGAGACCGGCGGCGCGGTCGTGTCCTGCGCCGTGTCCGCTGGAGCGGTGGTGTCTGCCTTGGTGGTGCTTGATGCACCGCACCCAAGGAGCAGCAAACCGCTCATACAGAAGATGGAAATCCTCATGGTGCGCCGCACCCGTTTTCGTAGACGACGCAGGGGGCCTCGCAGGCGGTGGAGACGCGCTCGACGCAGAAGCGGTATCCCTGGTCGGGGTCCCAGTCGCGGGTGTCGGCGAGATCGCGCACGGCCAGGTGGTAGTGGTAGGGCTCGCCCGCGTGGCCGGCGAAGGCGTAGTAGCAGCTCGCCGTGCCGCCCCAGGCGCCGCTGTTGGCGGGCTGGGTGGCGGCCTCGGCGCTGGCGCCGAAGACCCCGCCGAACCACAGCGCGCTCTCGCGGTAGACGCTGAACACGAAGTCGACCGGGCCGCCGTCGAGCTCGTAGACCACGCGCAGGTTGCAGTCCTCGCCCGGGCACGGGTGGTCGTAGCGGTAGAAGTCGAGGTCGTTCTCGTAGGAGAGGGCGCCGCTGATCCAGGTCTCCGGCCCGCAGCAGTCGGGGTCGGGGTGCTCGAGGGTCGTGGTGCAGTCGTGGACCGGGATCGGGCGCGCGGCGGCGGTCTGGATGCCGATCGGGAAGTCGGCGAGCAGGGTCGGCGTGTAGACGTCCGAGGGCTCGTTGGTGTCGGGGTCCTTGCGGACGCGGACGCGCAGGCGGTAGGGGACGCCACGGTCGGCTCCGTCGGACTGGAAGTCGGCGACGCGCACGTACATGACCTCGTCGTTGAAGAGCGGGGTCGACACGGCGGCGCGGTTCGGCGGCGGCGCGGTGGCGGCGGGGTCGGCGGGCGTGGGCGGGGGCGTGAAGCGGCGCTGGATCGCGTTGGCGCCGCAGCGCTGCTCGGGCAGGCACAGGCCGGCGCCCGCGCAGAGGCCGTCCGGGCGGCAGGTGTTGAAGAGGCCCGAGCAGTCCCAGTCGTTGTCGCACGGGTGGGTCAGGGCCTGACACGTCAGGTCCGTGGTGCACGGCGAGGCTTTGTGCTGGCGGACGACGGTGAGGGCGAGCTGGATCTCCGCCCCGAGCGCCCAGCGGGCGGCGTTGTCGAGGCCGGACGCGTCGAGCTCGACCTCGGCCTCGAGGATGGCGCGCGGGTAGCAGGCGAGCAGCGGCAGGCGGAACCAGTCGTTGTCGCCGGGGGCGCCGATGTTGCCCGTCGCCTCGAGCCAGCCGGACCAGCCGGCGCCGCACTCGGTGGGCGCGGCGGACAGCGGCGTGGCGGTGTCGGGGTGGCCGTTGGGCTCGTTGAGATCGCTGTCGTCGGTCAGGTTCAGGGTCAGGGCGTAGTCGACGTCGGGGTCGGCGTCGCGGCCGTCGTCGTCGCCGACGACGGCGTAGTAGCGCCCGCTGTCGGGGAGGACCGCCTCGAGGTCGAGGTCGGTCGCCGCCACGGCGCCGCTCGGGTTCTGGCGGGTGGCGACGAGGTTGCCGGCGGCGTCGAGCAGGCGGAGGGTCGGCTGGAGGCCGGCCTTGGGCATCGTCAGGCGCAGCTGGACGAGCTGCCCGGGGGCGGCGGCGAAGTCGTACCAGTCGCTGTCGCCGGCGCAGGCGATGGCGCCGCTCGTCGGGGTGCCCGGCGTCAGGGGGGCGGCGCCGGCCGCGTCGTCGTTGGGCTCGGCGGGGTCGGGGTCGGGGCGCGAGGTGATGGCGAGGGCGTAGGTGCGGCGGAAGTCCTCGGCGTCGTCGCCGTCGTCGCGGACGCTGACGAGGTAGCTCCCGGGGGCGACGCAGTGGAGCTCGTCGAGGGGGAAGCCGACGCGGTCCGGCGGGGTCGCGGCGACCACGGCGGCGGGGGCGCCGTCGCTGCCGACGGACCAGACGACGTAGGCGGGCTCGACCGGGGAGAGGTCGCCGCCCATGGCGAGGGTGACGTGCAGCAGGTGGTCGCTCGGGCCGGTGGTGAAGCGGTACCAGTCGGCGTCGCCGACCGGGCAGAGCGAGCCCGTCACGCCCTCGGCGGGCAAGGGCAGGGCGGCGGTGGGCTCGGTGACGTCGTCGCGCTGGCAGTAGGCGCCGGAGCCGCCGGTGTCGCCGACGTCGGACGCGGGGGCGGTGTCGCCGCCGCAGGCCGCGGGCGTGGCGAGGGCGAGCAGCCCGGCGAGCGTTCGCAGGTTCAGCACGTCAAGGCCTCCGGCAGTCGGTCTCGGGGTCGAAGTCGGCGACGTCGGTGAAGTCCGCCTCGGTCAGGACGAGCTTGCCCGAGGGCGGGTTCTTGAAGCTGCCCGGCTGCGCGAAGCGCGGGGCGACGCAGGCGACGCGGAAGCGGGCGTAGGCGTTCGGATCGTCGAAGGCGACCTCGCCGGCGAAGACGAGGACGCGGTTGAGCCCGTCGCCGAGGGGGCCGGTCGGGGAGTGGACCGGCTGGTGGTAGTTGATGGCGTTCGAGACGGTGGGGTCGGCCGGGTCGAAGGGGAAGGCGTCGTCGGTGGCCTCGGGCTCGGTCGGGTGGGCCCAGGGGGACGGGTTGGGGAGCGTCGGGACCAGGGTGATGTTGCCGACGGTGAAGGTGTAGCAGGTGCGGTCGCCCTCGAGGCCGGTGGTCTCGAGGTGGTAGCGGTAGGCGAGGCGCGAGCGCAGGGCGGCGTCGTCGCACAGCGGGTCGGTGCCGCCCGCGACCTCGGCGCCGTTGGTGGTGCGGTCGAAGTCGTAGTCGCCGGCGACGTCGACGGCGACGGGGCTGGTGCGGCGGCGCGCCTCCATGAGGTCGGGGAGGCCGTCGGCGTCGGAGTCGACGCCGTTCTTGGCGGTGCCGAAGTAGATCTCCTCGCAGTCGGGGAGGCCGTCGCCGTCGCGGTCGGGGTAGTCGCAGAAGCCGTCGCGGTCGAGGTCGTCGCAGTCGCACCAGCCGTCGCGGTCGAGGTCGACGCAGTCGCGGCCGAGGTCGGGGTCGGCGCAGCTGTCGGGATCGGTGGCGCAGTCGCAGACGCCGTCCACGTCGAGGTCGACGAGGCAGGCGCAGAGCGGCGGAGCGTCGGGGTCGGCGGGCGCGGGGGCGGCAGGGTCGGGGGTGCAGGGGCTCGGGACGTAGCAGCCGGCGTCGGACGGGTCGAGGGGGTCGCGCGAGGGGGCGAGGTCCCACTCCACGCGATCGCTGAGGCCGTCGTCGTCGCTGTCGGGCAGGAGCGGGTCGGCGCCGACGAGGACCTCGACGAGGTCGGCGAGGCCGTCGCCGTCGGAGTCGACGAGGGGCTCGCCGCAGCCGAGCTGGGCGTCGCCGGAGGTGTCGGTGAAGCCGCCGGCGATCTGCTCGGGGGTGAGGCGCTCCTCGAGCTCGCTCGCGTGGGCGCTGAGGTGCTGGACCTGGGCGTCGTCGAGGACCGCGTTGAGGTTGACGACGGCCAGGGTCTTGAGGGTGAAGACGCGGCGGATGACCGAGAAGTCGACGCCGATGAAGTTGATGGCCTCGCCGTTGGGGATGGAGCGGTAGGTGCCGCCGCCGGCGGCGGCCATCTGCTGCAGCAGATCCTGGGCGGGCTTGTCGGCGGCGGGGCCCTGGCCGGCCGAGAGGTAGACGGTGTGGAAGCTGAACTGGCCGACGCGGAACAGCGCGGCGAGCTCCTGGAGCTGACCGACGCCGGCGAGGATCTGGGAGGCGCCGTTGCCCTGGGCGTCGGTCGGGTCGACGTCGGGGACGCCGTCGGAGAGGAAGACGACGACGTACTTCGACAGCGGCAGGGACTCGAGGTCGGCGGCGGCGAGCTCGCCTCGGAGCTCGAAGTGGGCCTCGGCGAGGGCGGCGGCGTAGTTGGTGACGCGGTCGGTGACGCCGAGCGCCGCGGTGGCGACGTCGAGCTGGACCGGGTCGGCGGTGAAGTAGGAGTCGGTGACGCCGTCGCCGTCGACGTCGACCGGGGTGCGCGACTGCGCCTCGGCGGAGAAGCGCACGATGCCGACGCGGACGTCCTCGATGCCCTGGGCGAGGAGCGCGGTCCAGACCTCGCGCACGACGTCCTCGCGGCGGGTGGTGCCGGTGGTCGGGTCGGGTGGGTCGGTGACGCGCATCGACTCGGAGCCGTCGACGACGAAGAGCACCCGCAGCGGGAAGACGAGGCTCTCGGGGGAGCGGGTGCACAGGGACCCCGACAGCGCGAGCTTGTCGTCGAGGAACGTCGGGACCGGGGCGACCTCCTGCAGGTGGGTGTCGGTGCAGGTCGTCAGCGCCAGGGTGAGGGCGAAGGTGGCGAGGGCGCGGCCGCCGGTCACGGGCCCCCTCCGTCGGCCGGGGCGGGGGCCTCGCACGGCGTGCACTCGGTCAGCACGCGGTCGAGGAGGCGGCGCAGGAGGCGCACGGCGCCGGGGCGGTAGCAGTCGACGGCCGGATCGAAGGTCTCGATGGGGACGAAGAGCGCGCTCGGGTCGTCGGGAAGGCGCAGGCGCAGGCGGCTGTCGAGCAGCTCGGCGGCGAGGGTCTTTAGGTCGTCGCGCTTGTAGAGGGTGCGCTCGATCTCGACGCGCACCGGGAGGCAGGCGTCGATGAGGGTGTTGAGGTGGCTGCGGCGGTAGTCGTCGACGCCGGGGGAGTCGGGGTCGCAGCGCATGATGTCGCCCGTGCGGTCGCCGACGTCCTGGTGCAGGGCGGTCCAGGCGGCGGGGGTCCAGTCGACGACGCCGTCCTCGGGGTCCTTCCGGGTCGGGCCCTGGTAGTTGGCGTCGACGCAGGCGACGTGGACGCGGGCCTGGACGCCGGCGAGCAGCACCGGGCGCTCGAGGCTCTGGATGAGCACGCGGTTGAGCCCGCGCGGGGTGGCGCTGAGGGGGGCGGCGAGCGGGATGCGGGAGACGGCGAAGTCGTAGCAGTGGCGCGTCTCGGTGCGGCCGTCGCGGGTGACCTCGAGGGCGCCGAGGTCGGTGGTGGTGTAGCGGACGCGCTGGTCGCGGTAGAGGTCGGCGTCGGGGGTGAGCGGGTCGGTGGCACCGAGGAGCTCGTCGTGGTTGCTGACCTGGTCGAAGTCGAGGTCGCGCTGGCCGTCGGCGACCGTCGGGTCGGTGCCGAGGGCGAGCTCGAGGCCGTCGAGCATGCCGTCGCCGTCGCTGTCGGGGGCGCGGACGCCGGTGCCGAGGAAGGCCTCCTCGCAGCCGGAGAGGCCGTCGCCGTCGAGGTCGGCGAGGTCGTCGCAGGGGGCGGCGGGCAGGGCGGGGTCGCGCGGGTCGAAGCCGGCCTGGGCGAGGCGGACCTCGAAGAGATCGGAGTAGCCGTCGGCGCCGTCGGAGGCGGCGGTCGCGGGGTCGGTGCCGAGGGCGGCCTCGGCGGCGTCGGTGAGGCCGTCGCCGTCGGAGTCGGGGGCGATGGTGCCGTCGGTGGCGCGGCGGGCGTTGGTGTTGACGGCGCCGAGCTGGGTGAGCCACTGCTGGCTCTTCAGCGCGGTGAAGTCGAAGTCGAAAAAGGACGCGCTGGCGGTGGCGAGGTTGACGTCGCGGAAGGTGCCGCCGCCCTGGTCGGCCATGGCCTGGAGCAGCGCCCGGGCGGGGCCGCCGTTGTAGCCGAAGGACGCCGAGGCGCCGGGGCAGCGGGCCTCGACGAGCTCCTGCGGGGCGAAGAGGAGCACCGTGTGCAACGCGATGGCGCCGACGCCGTAGGTGTCGGCGAGGCGGCCGAGCTCGGCGACGCGGAACAGGATCTGGTCGGGCTGGTTGTAGGCCGGGCAGATGCCGCTGTAGTCGACGTAGACGGTGTCTGGGACCTCCTGGGTGGTGTTGCAGACGCCGTAGAGGGAGTCGGGCTTGATCGAGAAGTCGTCGATGTCCTGGCAGTCGGGGTCGGCGGCGTCGGAGAGGCCGTCGCCGTCGTTGTCGCGGCCGTCGGCGCAGGCGGTGTTGTCGTCCTCGCAGCCGGCGAGGCAGCGCGGCTCGGCGACGCCGTCGGAGACGAAGACGGCGACGTACTTGGTGCGGGCGCGCTCGCCCGGGTCGGTCGCGACCATGTCGTGCTCGAGCAGGCGGAGCGCGGTGGCGAGCGCCCCCTGGTAGTCGGTGGCGGGGCCGAGGCCGCCGGCGGGGTCGATCACCGCGTCGATGGCGGCGCGGTCGCGGGTGAAGGCGACCTCGCGCGACCATGAGGAGAAGCCGATGACGGCGAAGGACACATAGGGATTCGGTCGCAACTGCGAGATGATGTCGTCAATCGCCTGGAAACGGCGGTTATCACCATCAGTGCACTGCAGTGAGCCCGACTGGTCGATGAGGAAGAGGACCTTGACGGGGAACACGACGTCCTCGGGCGGCTCGGTGCAGAAGCGGCCCTGAACGCGCAGCAGCGCGTCGTAGCTGACGAGGTCCGGCGGCGCGATGGGCTGAAAGCCCGCGTCGGTGCAGCGGCTCCCGGCGATGGCCAGCAGCGCGAGGGCGACCCACGGGCCTGACGCCCGGACCGAGTCCGACCCCGTTGCGCGCACGCGTTGCATCGCAAGTCCCCCCGTGCGAAGCGGCCGTCGAGAGGTGCCCCCCACCTCGACCGCGAGGGTAGGGGATTGGAAGGTCCGTGGCAAACCAGGGGGCGCGAGGGTCGAGCCGGTCGCGGCGACCCGGGCCGCGAACCGCTTGCGTCGTGCGCAGCCTCCATCGATAAGGTCAGCCTTCACTCGGGATGGGTACGCGCGGAGGTCGGGGATGTCGGTAGGGAAGCGGGTCTGGGATCAGCGGGTGGAGGTGAGCTACGCGCTCCTGCGCATCGTCGCGGGGCTGATGTTCGCGTTCCACGGGGTGCAGAAGGTCTTCGTCGTGCTGACCGACCACGCGCCGGAGGTCGGGTCGCAGATCTGGATCGGCGGCGTGATCGAGCTCGCGGCGGGGGCGGCGATCGCGATCGGCCTGTTCGTGCCGCTGCTGGCGTTCTTGGCGAGCGGGACGATGGCGGTGGCGTACGCGCAGTTCCATTGGAAGTTCGACCTCGGGGCCGGGATCCTGCCCGGCGTGAACAAGGGCGAGCTGGCGCTGCTCTACGCGTTCCTGTTTCTGTTCGTCGCGGCGCGGGGGGCGGGGATCTGGAGCGTCGACAAGGCGCGCGGCGAGTGGGGTGGACGGTCGTGAGCGGGCGACCGCGCTGCTCGGTGTATATCGCGGCGAGCGTGGACGGGTTCATCGCGCGGCCCGACGGCGGCCTCGACTGGCTCGAGGTGGTGCAGGCCGAGGGTGAGGACTACGGCTACGCGGCGTTCATGGCGTCGGTGGACGCGCTGGTCATGGGGCGCGGGACGTACGACGTCGTCGCCGGGCTCGAGACGTGGCCGTACGCCGGCAAGCGCTGCGTGGTGCTGACCCATCGGCCGCCCGAGCGGCCGTGCGCGGACGAGACGTTCTTCACGGGGCCGGTCGCGGAGCTGGCGGCGCGCCTCGGGGCCGAAGGCGTAGGTCACGTCTACGTCGACGGCGGGGACGTCATCCGGCAGTGGCTCGCCGCGGGGCTCCTCGACGACCTGACGATCTCGTGGATCCCGACCGTGCTCGGGGCCGGGATCCCGCTCTTCGGGGCGCTCCTCGCCGAGACCCCGCTGCGCCTCGTCGAGAGCCGCTCGTGGCCGACTGGCCTGGTGCAGGCTCGCTACGCGTTGGGCGCTACTGGCCGGTGACGTGGCGGATGAGCGCCTGCTTCTCGGCGATGTAGCTGTCGTAGAGCGGCTGGAACGCCGCCCGGTAGCGCAGCTCGCCCTCGCCCGGGTCGAGGGCCTTGAAGTGTTCGCGCAGCTCGGCGCTCTTTGCCCGGATGACCTCGTCCATCTCGGTGAACTTGGCGATGACCTCGCCCTTGACGACCGGATCGACGGCGTCGAGCGCGTCGATGTCCACCGCCATTCGCGTGACCCGCGGCGCCTTGGTGTGCTCGACCTCGCTGCGCAGCGCTTTCATCCGGTTGAGCATGATCTTGCGATCGAGATCGTAGCGCTCGGCCTGCAGCTTCATCCAGGCGGCGACGGACGCGGCGACCGGCTGTGAGCCGCTCGCCGCCCCCTTGTAGAAGCCCGTCTCGACCGACGTCGCGGTCGAATCCTCGAGCCCGGTCACGGCGCCGTCCCAGACCTGCTGCCGCTGGAAGTCCTCGAGCGCCGTGAGGTAGCCGTCGAGGTCGCTGGTCGTGTCGGTGAGGAACTGGCGCAGCAGGGTCTGGAGCTGCTTGTGGAAGCCTGGCGAGTCCCCCGCGACCTGCACGTTGAACTTGCGCGGGTCCTGCTTCTTCTCGTCGGTGCCATCGCGCTCGGCGTAGAGCCCGCCGGCGTGGGCGTTGACCGCCTGGAGCTCCGCGAGCGTCTTGGCCTGGCCCGACTTCAGCGCCGCGATCTGGGGGCCGCTCAGCTGGAAGTCGAAGATGACGTGGGTCGTCGGGGTGCGCAGGATCTCGGCCGCCATGAACCACAGCGCGATGTCGTCGACGGACTTCGCGTTGGCGATGACGTAGCCGACGTCCGAGGTGAGGATCCACTCGTGCTGGCCCGAGATCGTCTGACCGACCTTCGTCGCTCCCGACGTGTCCCGCCAGCGGGCGTCGATGAACTCACGCCCGGCCTTGGTGTTGAACGCCTCGATGAGCTGATCGCGGGTGTAGATCGACCCGTCCGGCATCGGGATCCCCGTCGAGCAAGCCTTCCAGATGAAGCCGACCAGGCTCATCGCCGACACCTCGAAGGCCGCGCGCAGGAGCTCGGCCGCCGGGCTCGTCTCGCTCGCGTCGCGCGCTGGGAAGGCGGCCTCGAGCTGGGTCGCCAGCGTGGCGACGTCGGTGAAGGCGTGGTCTCCCTCGCCGACCATCTTCTGGAGCGCCCCGATCCAGCCCCGCTTCCAGCCGGCTGCCCCGTGGTCGCGCTCGAGCGCGCCGCGCAGGTCGGCGAACGACTTCGCGTGGGGCTTGTCGAACACGTCCGTACCGACGGTCAGCTTGCGCTGCACGGGGCTGGCCC
>PHBI01000146.1 GCA_002841945.1 Deltaproteobacteria bacterium HGW-Deltaproteobacteria-14 | reverse complement strand
CGAAGCGGGCCTGGTCCAGCTGCGACAGTTGCTGCGGGACACGCCCCTCCGGGTGATCCGCTGGGACATCGTCGAATCGGAAGTATCCCTGTCCACGGATGAATAAAATCCTCGTCAACGCCCTGTCGGTCACGAATCCGAGCGGCCTGCACGTGTTGCTCGGGCACATGGATCAGGTCGCCGAGGCCCTGGCCGGCAGCGTCCGGTTGGTCGTGCTCTGCCGCGAGGACATGGACGGCTTGCGGTCGGGCTTGGGCAATCGCGCGGACTGGGTCTTCGCACCGGCCTTCACTCGGCGCTGGCTGCCGCGCGCCACGTGGGAGCGCGCTCATCTGGCCCGTCTCGCGCGCAACCACGGCACCACGCTGTATTTCACGCCCAGCGGCATCGCTGCGCACCTGCCGCCGGAGGTGAAGCAGATCGTCTTCTGCCAGAATCCGTGGGCGCTGGTGCCGGCCGCCCGCCGCCGGCGGGGTCGCCAGGGCCAGCGCCGGGGTCTGGTTCGGCAACCCGGAGAGCGTCAGCGCGCCCGCGTCCGCCGGTGGGCTGTCGAAGGCGACGGTCAGCTGCAGGCCCCCGCCGGTCCACGGCGCGACCCGCAAGACGCGCAGCCCGTCGCACGCCCCGTCGCCCGCCGGGAAGGGGGCGTCGCCGGGCTCGTCGACGGTGGTCGTCGGGGCCGGCGTCGGCTCGCCGCACGCGGCCGCGAGGGCGGAGAGCAGGGCGAGGGTGGCGGAGGCGCGCGTCATCGCGAGAGTCCTACCCGAAGGCGGCCCCTCGGGACAACGCGCGCGTTCCTGCCGTCTACTCCTCCTGGATCCACTTCTCGTAGGCCTCGAGGTTGCGTGGCCGGCCGAGGAAGTGCTCGACGAGGTCCTTGGCGTCCTCGGTGCCCCCCGGCTCGAGGACGGCGCTCCGGTAGGCCTTGGCGACCTCGCCGTTCATGATCCCCTCCTGCTTGAAGCGGGTGAACAGGTCCTTCGAGATCGAGAGCGACCACTGGTAGGTGTAGTAGAGCGCCGTGTAGCCCATCAGGTGCCCGAAGTTGGCGTAGACATACGTGCCCTCGACCAGCGGGAACGGGCTGAAGCGCTTGTAGAGGTCGCCCACGAAGGCGTCGAGGTCGAGCTTTGCCGGGTCGGCCTCGTGTAGGTAGAGGCTCATCGCGGTGTAGAAGACCTGGCGCATCAGGCTGAGGCCCTTACCGAACTCGCTCGCCGCCTTCATCTTCTTGACCAGCTCGGTCGGGATCGGCTCACCCGTCTCGACGTGCTTGGCGAAGCGCTGCAGGACCTCCGGCGACCAGGCCCACTCCTCGAGCAGCTGCGACGGCGCCTCGACGAAGTCCCAATCGACGTTGAAGCCGTTGAGGTCGATGTAGCGGCTCTTGCGCGCGAGCAGGTGGTGGATGAGGTGGCCGAACTCGTGGAAGAAGGTGACGACGTCGTCGTGCTCCATCAGCGCCTTGCCGTCGCCGTCCGCGGGGTTCGGGAAGTTGCACACGAGGCTCGCGTAGGGCACGCGGTCGGGGCTACCGGACTGGATCTCGAAGGCCGCGGCGTGCTTGTACTTGCCGGCGCGGGCGTGCATGTCGAGGTAGAAGCGCCCGACGCGCTCGCCGTTGGCCAGCAGCTCGTACGCCTCGACCGCCGGGTGCCAGGTCTTGGCGCCCTCGAGGCGCTTGAACTCGAGCCCGAAGAGCTCGCCGTAGAGCGACAGGATCCCGGCCTTGACCGCGGGGAAGCTGAAGTACGGGCGCACCGACTGCGGGTCGAAGTCGAACTTCTCCTTCTGCACCACCGACACGTAGTAGAAGCGGTCGTAGGTCTGGATCGCCTTGGCGTCCGGGTAGTCCTGCTGCTTGCGCGCGAGCAGGACCTCGAGGTCCGCCACCGCGCGCGGCCGGATGATCTTCGTGATGTCGCCGAGGAAGGCGTCGACGATCTCCGCCGAGCCCGCCATCTTGTCCTCGATGGCGTAGTGGGCCCAGTCCGTGAACCCGAGCAGGGTGGCCTTCTCGTGGCGCAGCGCGAGGACCTCCTGCAGGATGTCCTTGTTCTTCGGGTAGGCGCGGGTCAGGAACTGGATGTAGAGCTCCTTTCGCAGCGCCTCGTCGGTGACGTAGGTCTCGAACGGGAAGAAGTCCGGGTAGTCGGTCGTGATGACGATCTTGCCGTCGGCGTCGGGCTTGTGGTTGTCGAGCCAGTCCTGGGGCAGCCCGGCGAGCTTGCTCGCGTCGGTGACGGCGATGGAGCGCGTGTCCTCGCTGATGTTCTTGATGTAGGACTGCTCGAGCTCCACGAGGCGCGCGTTGATCTCGCCGATGCGCTTGCGGGCGGCGTCGTCCTTGTCGACGCCGGCGCGTCGGAAGTCGCGCAGGCCGTGCTCGACGAAGCGCTTGCCGAAGCCCTCGAGGGTGCTCGGGTCGACCTTGGCGAGGGCGTCGTAGAGCCCACGGTCGAGGCTGACCTCGGTCGTGAACTTCGAGATGTCCTGCTCGCACTTCTCGGCCGCGTTCCGGTAGTCCTCGTTCGGGTTCACGTTGAACATCAGGCTGGCGAGGCCGCCGGCCGTGTCGAGCTCGCGGGACAGCTGGTCGAAGTCGGCCACGATCTGCGCCTGGTCACCCTGCGCCAGCTGGAGGCGGGCGCGGACCTGGGCGGCGCGGGCGATCGAGTCCGCGCAGTAGGTGGCGAAGCGCGTCGCGTCGTCCCACTGCGGCACCTCGAGCATCAGGCGCGCGTCCTCGGCGCCGTCGAGGAGCTCCCGCGCCGGGGCGGGGGCCGCGACGTCCGGGGTCGTCGGCGCCGGCGGCTCGGGGGCCGGCTCCGGCTCCGGCTCGGCCACGTTCGCTGCGGCGACCTCCGGCATCGGCGGCTGCGCCGGCTTCCTCGGGTCCTTGGGAAGACAGGCGACCAGAGCGCTTGCCACGACCACGACGAGACCTCTCCAGAGCATTGAAACGAGCCTCCGTTTGGCGTTTGCGGACGAGGCAGTAGCAGGCCCCGCGGACTCTCGCAACCCTCCGCCGCGATGCCCCGCAGGCGCGCAGGCCGACCGATGTCTCGGCGCCGCTCGGTCCGGCGCTCGCGCGCGCACCGCGGCCGCCCGTGTCGTCCTACCCCAGACGCACGAACGGGGAGCCGGACTGCGTCCGACTCCCCGTCCCATCGAGGCGCGCCTCGCGGCCCCGGCACTACCAGTTCACGTAGGTCTGCCCGCTGTTGTACACGTAGCCGGTGCGCGTGCGGGGCGCGCGGCGGTCATAGCGGTCGCGCCGCGCCTCGCGGCGCATGTGGTCGAAGCGCTGCTGCATGAAGGCGAGGCGGTTCTGGAACCGGGCGCGCTCGTTCGACTCCATGCGCGCGATGACGCGGTAGGCGCGGCGGCTGTAGCCGAAGCGCGCGTGGATCATCCGGGTCTTCTCGGCGATGCGCATCCGCATCCGCGCCCGCATGAAGCGCTTGACCTGCCGAAACTCCATGCGACCGCTGCGCACCTGGCGGTCGAAGTCCGGCACGGCGTAGCTGGTGTTCTCGTCGTACTCGTCGACCCAGCCGTCGCCGTCGTTGTCGCGGCCGTCGTTGGCGCGGTCGTGCTGGTAGCCGTAGCTGGGGCCGCGATCGCCCGGGCGGGCGGAGGCGGTCCCGGCGAAGAGGCCGAGGGTCATCAGGGCTGAAAGGGAAATCATGAGCGTCTTCATCGTGGTCCGCCTTTGTCTCGTGTTGCAGGGCCCGCCGACCAGGCCCACGGCTGCCCAGACCCCGCGACCGACGGCGATATTCGGCGGCGCCCCGGACCGATACACAAACGATACGGAGCGGACGTCGTGCTATAAGGCGCTCCCATGAGCGGCCCCCGTTCCAAGAACCGATCCCGTCCGCGCGTCGTGCGGTCCGACGCCAGCGTCTCCCGCACACGCGACGCCCTGATCAACCTGTGGCGGGACTGCCGCACCGACTGGAGCTTCGTCACGTCGCGCCTCGCCCAGGCGTTCCGCGAGGCGCGGCAGCTGCACTCGAACGAGCGGCGCGAGGTGGCGGAGACCCTCTACGGCATGGTGCGGCGCACAAGAACGACCGACCACGTGTTGGAAGTCGCCGGCTTGGAAGCGATCCCGGATGGTGTGCGCCGCAGCGCAGCTCGGGCCTACGTGGATCTGCTGGCCTATCGCGTGCTGTTCGACGGCCTCGATCCCCGGGAGGCCGCCGCGGAGCGCCCGGACGTCCCCTGGGAGCGCGTCCAGGCGGCGTTCACGGCGATCGCGAGCGAGCCGGATCCGGTCACGCGCTTCGGCCTCGAGCGCTCGTTTCCCGACTGGATCGTCGCGCGCCTGCTGGCCGAGCGGCCGGACGACGCCGGGGCGCTCGCGGCGGCCCTCAACGAGCGGGCGCCCCTGACGGTGCGCGCCAACCGCCTCAAGACGACGCGCGAGATGCTGGCGACGCGGCTGCGCCTCGAGGGGGTGGAGACCGAGCCGACGCGCTGGTCGAGCGACGGGCTGCACCTGCTGACGCGGGTCAACGCGTTCGGCCTCGGGGCGTTCCGCGACGGGCTCTTCGAGGTGCAGGACGAGGCGTCGCAGCTCGCGACCGAGCTGGTGGCGCCGGCCAAGCGCGGGCTCGTGGTGGACGCCTGCGCCGGCGCCGGCGGCAAGACGCTGGCGCTCGGGGCGCTGATGGGGTCCAAGGGGCGCCTCGTGGCGATGGACGTGTCGCCGCGCAAGCTCGAGGAGCTCGGGCGGCGGGCGCGGCGCGCCGGGCTCTCGAACCACCGCTGGCACGTGGTCGACGCCGAGGGCGCGCTGCCCTCGGGGATGAAGCGGCTGACGGGGAAGGCCGACCGGGTGCTGGTCGACGCGCCCTGCAGCGGCGTCGGGTCGATGCGCCGCAACCCCGAGGCGCGCTGGCGGATGGCGCCGGACTTCATCGACGGGCTGCCCGAGACGCAGCTCGCGATAGCGCTGCGCGCCGCGCCGCTGGTGGCGCCCGGCGGCCGGCTCATCTACGCCACCTGCACGGTGTTCGAGGCCGAGAACGAGGCCGTGGTGAGGCGCATCCTCGAGGCCGAGCCGAGCTTCGAGCGGGTGCCGGTCAAGGAGATCCTGGGCAAGGCCCGCGCCGCCGACCTCGCGACCCCGGACGGCCTGGCGCTGGCGCCGCTGCCGCACCTGCACGGGATGGACGGGTTCTACGCCACCGTGCTGCGCCGGCGTGGGTAGGGGCCCACCGCTCGTCGCCGGCTGAGCTTGCGCTCGGGCGGCGGGCGCCGGAACATCGCCCGAACGACCGGCGTTGCCCTCGGGTGACCCAACGAACCCCCGGAGGGGCGATGTCTGCTGCCACCCTGCGCACCCTGGCCATCTCGCTGTCCGCCGCCGTCGGGCTGCTCGCCACGGCCCCGGCGAGCGCGGCGCCGAGGAAGAAGTGCCCCTATGACCAGATGGTCGACGAGAGCGGGCGCTGCGTCGGGATGTTCGGCTGCCCCGACGGCATGATCCCCATCCCCGAGACCACCTTCACGATGGGCAAGAAGGGCGCCAAGGACGACCAGGGCCCGGCCCACAAGGTCTCGCTGAGCCAGTACTGCATCGACCGCACCGAGGTGACGAACAAGGCCTTCCGGGCCTGCGTGGCGGCGGGAGCCTGCGAGGCGCCGACCTACAATCAGGAGTCCTGCAACCCGCTCCACGCCGACCGCGACGACCACCCCGCCAACTGCGTCACCTGGGACAACGCCGACGCCTTCTGCCGCTGGGCGGGCAAGCGCCTGCCGACCGAGGCCGAGTGGGAGCTGGCCGCGCGGGGCAAGGACGGGCGCCGCTTCCCGTGGGGCAACGGCGGGCCGACCAAGGCGCGCGTCCACGCGTCGACCGGCGGGCGCTGGCTGACCGAGACGGCGCCCGTCGGCAGCCTGCCAAAGGGCGCGAGCCCGTGGGGGGCGCTCGACATGAGCGGCAACGTCTGCGAGCTCGTCGCCGACTTCTTCGCCGACCGCTACCCCGAGGGTGACGCCTCCAACCCCACCGGGCCGCGGGTCGGGACGCTCCGGATCTGTCGCGGCGGCTCCCTCAACAACCGCGATGGCGCCTCGCTCTCCGCGACCTTCCGGCGGCGCGGCTACCTGCCTGGCTCGACCGACGAGCTCACCGGCTTCCGCTGCGCCGCGCCTCCCGAGCGCTGAGCCGAGCGACGGCAGGTCGCGGACCGGAGTCCGCAGCTGGTGGGGGTAGGGGCGACGCCGTCGCGCCCGCCCCCGGACGCGGAGGACGCAGGTCCGCGACCGATACGATGGGAACTGGGTCCAGCTTCGGCAAAGAACCACGAGCGGTGAGGGCGCCAGGCTCACGGCCGACGCCGCGGGCGGCCGCGGAGGTCACCGTAGGCTCGCTACCGGAGCCAGAAGGCCATGGTGCCGCCGTTGTAGGTGGCGGCCGTGATGGTCGAGTAGACCCCGGTGTGGTTGGTGTACTGGCGCCACGTCACGAAGCCGTCCACGACGTAGTCCCCGTGGTAGTTCGGGCTGTCCGCCGCGCTGCCGACCCACAGGCGGGGGCCGTCCCAGCCGCCGGTCCACGCCTGGTAGTTGGTCAGGATCGCCCGGGTCGAGGCCACGCCGGTCGCGATGGGGGCGCAGCTGATGGCGGCGGGGACCTGGTTGGATGAGCCGGGGTTCTGCCACTTGCTCCGGACCGTCGCGGTGATCGCGCACGCGAAGTCGTAGCTCCAGCTGTCGACCTTGCCGGTGGTCGGCGCCGACGCCGGCTCGGAGTAGCGGAACTCCGCCGCCCCGGCGAGCAGCGCGGTCGCGTTGACCTTGTAGGTCCCGGCGTCGAGGTCGCCGAGCGCCGTCGCGCTGAGGACGGCGGCGTAGGCGTTGGCGTCGCCGTCGCCGGCCTTGAGGTAGCTGATCTGCGTCCAGCCGCCGCCGTCGGTCGTCATGTCGCAGTAGGCGTCGAAGGCCGGGGCGCCGCCGGCCCCGTCGGGGTCGATGGTGTAGACGCCGCTCGTCGTCACGCCCCCCTGGCGCAAGGCGAGGCAGGTCGCGCCCGTGGTCGGCTCGGCGCAGGTCGCGCCGGTCCAGCCCGCCGTACACGCGCAGCTGAAGCTCGCGACGCCGTCGCTGCAGGTGCCGCCGTTGAGGCACGGGTTCGGCGCGCAGTCGTCGGTGTTCACGGCGCAGGTCGCCCCCTCGTAGCCCGCCGCGCAGGCGCACTGGCCCGGCCCGGCGCAGGCGCCGCCGTTGAGGCACGGCGCCGCGCAGACCGGCGCCGGGGGCAGCCCGGGCGCGAAGCCGAAGTCGAAGCTCGTCGGCTCGGCGGGGTTCGTCTCGGTGTAGCGGGTCCGGACCGGACCCGTGCCGTCGAAGGTCAGGGGCTCCGAGCCACAGCTGCCGAGGGGCACGTCCCAGGACACGAAGGGGTAGACGGCGCCGTCGGCGACGACCCCGCCCACGAGGCCGTCGCGGTCGTCGTCGTCGTCGTCGGCGGTGGCCGCGGTGCGCAGCGTGCAGGCGCCGATCGTCCCCTTCACCCCGAGCGCGACGTTCCAATAGACCTTGTGGGCCGCGCCACCGCCGCTCTGGAGCAGCTCGTCGCCGCGATAGACGGCGGCCTGGAAGAGGTAGGTGTCGGCCTCGGCGGGGGCCGGGTCGGTCACCGCCGCGCAGCCGGCCATGTCGCCCGCGGCGCAGAGGTTGCCGGGGGGGGCCGCGCCGGTGGAGACGGAGAAGGCCGTCTGAAAGCCCGCCACGCCGGGGCTGCAGTCGAAGGCGAGGTCGTCCATGTAGAGGGTCGTCGCGACGTCGGCGTCGGTCCCGGCGGTGCAGGCGAAGCCGAGGACCATGGTGCGGCCGCGGCCGGCGCCGGCGGTGAACAGCAGCGCGATGTCCTCGCCGGCCTCGCAGCCGTCGTGGTCGGCGTCCTCGCAGCAGTCGAACTTCGCGGCGCAGAAGACGCTGTTGAAGTTCACGGCGATGTCGAAGAAGCCCTGCTGGGCCGGGCGCATCAGCGCGACGTCGAAGCGCACGGCGACGTCCTGGCCCTCGACGCACGTGAAGGGGCGGGTGAGCGCCCCGGCGGCGCCCGGGGAGGTCGGGCTCTGGAAGGGTACGGAGGCGCCGACGACCGCGCTGTCGGCGCCCGACGCGAAGGCGCCGGCGTCGGCGGCGGAGACGTCGCCGTCGTACACGCCGACGACCCAGACGCGCACCGTGTTGGCGCTGTCCTCGGCGTCGCAGGGGCCGACGTAGCTGGCCGAGCCGGCGCTGTCGCCGTAGCCGCTCGAGGTGACGCGGCGCTGCCACACCGTCTCGGCCGAGCCGTTGACGACCTCGAGATCCCACACGACGTCGCCCACCCCCGCGAGGTTCAGGGCGGCGGCGGCGATCTCCACGCCCGGCCCCGCGAAGCCGCGATCGCCGGCGGGCTCGGCGGCCACGCAGCCGGGCAGCGCGACGATCGCCGCCAAGGCCAGAGACTGGAATGAGCGCATCGAGACCTCCGGAGGTCGATGGCGGACGGTGGCGCGCTGTGGGTGAGGAGCAGCCGGCCCGGCGAGCCCCGACCGGGCGCTCGCGCTGCAGTGCAGCACGAAATCTAGCAGTCTGAAGGGGCTTTCTCAAGGTGCGGTTGCGGTGCGGTCCGTGTGTCCCTCGCTGCGTCGCGGTGGTGCCGCGAGGCCCCCCGAGAGCGGGGTGAGCGCTGACGTGGTGGGCTTTCCCGTTGGGGCCAGCAGGGCTACAACCGAGGCATGGCACGTCTCTTCACCATCGCCGCCCTGTGTGCCGCGCTCGTCGCCTGCAAGGGCTCGGACGCCCCACCGCCCGCCGCCGCGCCCGCGTCCGCGCCGGTCGGAGCCGTCGCCCCGGCGGGTCGGCCGGCTGTCGCCGAGGCGCGCCTCGGCAAGCTCGCCGACGCCCTCGACGCCTACCTGAAGATCCACATGGAGTACCCCGACCTGCTCGAGGTCCTCATCCGCGACGACCTCGCCAAGCCCGCCGACTTCGACGACCCGTGGGGCCACCGCGTCGACTACACCCGGCGCGCATCGCAGGCCTACTTGCTGTGCTCTCGGGGCCGCGACAACCTGCCGAAGACGGAAGACGACGTCTGCCTCCCCGGCCTGCCCGGCAAGCGCTGACCTCCGGGCGCCGCCGCGGCCTGAAAAACACTTTCCCCGACGTCCGGTCGTGATAGAAACCGCCCCCCAAGCGGCAGGCGGAGACGCGCGTAGGCGATGGCAGCAGAACACACGGAGACCCAGTCGGCGTCGATGTTCCCGCCGGTCCAGGGGAGCCTCTTTCCGGGGGGGGCGGGGGCCGATCCGCCCCTCTCGGAGCCGCCCCGCAGGGTCGCGGCGGCGCCGCCCGAGCCGTGGCACCGCGGCCTGACCCACCGCCTGCGGGTGCTCCTCCACATGGCCCCGCTCCACGAGCTGCGCCAGAGCGACGCCCGTCGCGATCCCGAGCTGCGCCACTACGACGCCCTCGCCCTGGCGATGAAGGTCATGGACCTCATCGTCGACTCCGCCGGCCTCGACAAGGAGGTCGACCGCGACGTCGTCGAGCAGGCGCTCGGGCCGCTCCTGGCCGCCATGGACGAGGCCGCCGGCGTCATCCCCGAGCGCCCGCGCCACAGCGCGATGGTCGACCGCGTCCTCGCGGGCCTGCGCAACGACGGCGAACGCCGCCGCCCCTTCGAGGTCACCTACACCGACCTCGACGCCGACGGCCGCGCCGTCCGCCGCCGCCTCGAGTTCCGCCTGGTGATGGACCACCTCCACCCTGCCGGCGGCACGGTCCTGCGCCTGTCGAACGAGGCGCTGAACCTCTACCTCAACGCCCTCGACCTCGACATCGAGGACGCCCAGGCCGCCGCCGAGGCGGTCGTCGAGTCGCAGCTCGCCCGCGGCCGCCTCGACGACGCCGCGCAGGCCGCCCGCAACGCCCGCTGGCAGTCGCTCCGCTACGGCGAGAAGGTCGTGACCATCCTGCGCGACACCCGGCGCGACGTGGACAGCGTCGACTGGCGCGCCGAGATCCCGCGCCTGCTCGCCGACGCCCTCGGCCACATCGAGCTGCGCCTCGCGGTCGAGCGCAACATCCTCTCGACCGCCGAGGAGCGCCTGACCCTCATGGCCCCGGGAGAGCCCGGCGCCCGCGCCCTGGTCGAGGTCTCGACCCTCATCTCCGACTGCCGCCTGCGCCACCTCGACCTGCACGACAGGCTGATGCGCTCGCGCAACATCTTCCTCGACGAGCAGGCCCGCCAGACCTTCGCGTGGTCCGTCCCCGCCGCCTGGCCGAACCTCCTCGGCGAGGCCCTCGAGCCGGCCATGCGCGCCGATCAGCGCCTCGCGACCGAGCACCTCGACGCGCTCTTTCCGGACTTCTTCGGCGCCCGCGCCCCGGCCGTCGCGTCCCTCGCGGAGCTGGTCGGCTGGTGCCTGCGGCCGCGCCGCGACGTCGTGCGGACCGACGTCGCCGTGACCGCCCCCGAGCTGACGACCCCGGCGCCCGAGAGCCTCGACGGGGTACACTTCGACGCCGCCGCGGTGCGCGCCGTCGAGCGCGCGCTGGCGACGGTGTCGCGGCCGACCCCGCTGTCGGAGCTGCTCGAGCTCGTGTCCGGCGCCGGCGCCCGGGCCCCGCTCGAGCTGATGACCCTCGTCGCGCTCCAGCACTACGCGCCGGAGGACGACGCCCAGCTGCCCCTCGTCGTGCGCCGCGCCCCGGGCCGCCAGCTCGCCGCCCACGGCTTCAGCGGCGACGACCTGGAGATCGCCCCACGCTCGAGGCGCGCGGTCGCCGCCGAGCCGCCGGCCGACGCCCCGAACGCCACAGGAGACAGCGCGTGAACAGCTACGCCACCGAAGACGTGGAGGACGCGGGGCGCCTCGTCGCGTGGGGGCTCGACGGGCGGGCGCGGCCCGCTCAGGAGCTCGAGTACGGGCGGCTCGTCGAGCGCTTCCTCGATGACCCGGGCTTTCGCGACCTGGTCGCCGCCGTCGCGCGCGGGCTCGGGCTGCGCCTGCTCGACGCGTCGGCCCACGGCCTGGTCATCGGCCCCGCCGAGGCCTCGCCCTTCGCCTACCGGCCGGCGGACTTCCGCCCGACCAGCAGCGCCGCCGACGATCGCCTCCTCGACGGCCTCGTCCAGCTCGCCATCGCGGCGACGCTGTTCCCGCGATCGCGCGACCTCGTCGAGGACCCGACCTTCGCCCGCCCCCCGGTGACGGTCGAGGACGTGGAGGCCACGCTGCGGGGCCTCGCGGACCGCCTCGCCGCGACCCACAAGGACGCCCCCGATCCGGTCGCCGACGAGGTCGACGGGCTCTACGAGGCCTGGCGCGTCTACAAGAACCGCGTCGCGGCGATGGAGACCAAGGACGACCGCCGGGGGCAGCGCACCACGCGCCGCATCATCGAGTACGGCCTCGAGCGCCTGCGCGAGTTCGGCTGCTTCACCCGCGCCGGGGCCGAGGGAGCGGAGCCGCAGTACCAGGCGACCTGGCGCTATCAGATCCTCGTCCGCGAGCTGGCCGCCACCCCCGCCTTCGAGGCCTTCCAGGCGGCGCTGCCCCGCGCGTGACCCCGGCGCTCGGCCTCACCACAGGCGCGTGACACCGAACGCGTCGAGCGCTGCATCGCAGCTGATGATCGGGACGCCTTCGAGGAGGCTCTGGGCCGCGAGGACCCGGTCGAAGGGGTCACGATGAGGCTGGGGGAAACGCCCCGCGCGGTCGGCGTGCGCGATCGTGATCGGCAGCTCGTGAGCGCCCATCTCATCGACCCAGCCGCCGAAATCGTTCGCGATCAGCGCGGCCGACGGGAGCTTCCCGAGGCGGAACTTGGTGGCGACCTCCCACGCGCTCGCGCTCGACACGAGCAGCCGCGAGTCGGGATCGGCGATCAGCCCGGCCGCCATCGACGACAACCCGGGCGCGTTGGTCAGCCACCACAGCACCGCGTGGGTGTCGAGGAGGTAGGTCACCGCTCCCACGCGTCGAGCTCCTCCGGCGGCAGCGGCTCGAAGAACGCGTCGTCGATCGTGCACTGCGCGATGCCGGGCCGGCGGGGTTCCCGCGCCGCGAGCGGAACGATGCGGGCGAACGGCTTGCCGTTCTTGGCGATGATGATCTCCTCCCCACGATGCGCGCGCTCGAGCAGCTTGGACAGGTGCGTCTTGGCCTCGTGAACGTTGACCGACTTCATGGCCCCAGGTTGACTAACCATCTAGACTAAGTCAACTAATGAGGCGGCGTCGGCCGCGCTCCTCGCCCCCACCAGGCGCGCTCGCCGCCACCCCCGAGCCGCCTCCAAACGCAGCGAGGGCCGCACGCGGTCGCGTCGGCCCTCACCGCGGGCTCCGAACCGGAGCGCCGCTCGCCACTCGCCCGGTCACATGGCGGTGGGCTGGTCGCAGGAGCCGTCACCCAGGCCGCCGAAGCCTCTACCCTGGCCCTGGCCCTGGCCGCCGAAGCCGCCGCCCTGGCCCTGGCCGCCGCCCTGGCCCATGCCGCCGCCGTTGGCCGGGCCGCGCTCGGCTGGGGTCGACACGATGGCCTCGACCTCCTCGGCGGTCAGCGAGGTGGGCGTGTAGGGCACGTCGTTTGCTGCGAGCTGGCGGGCGAAGGCGCGCAGGTGGTTGCGCGAGCCCTTCATCAGGTTCTCGTAGACGCGCGCGACGTCCGCGGGGACCTCGTCGGCCAGCGCCTCCTCCAGGTCGAAGATGTCGAGCTCCTCGATCGCCGCTCCGACGCCCAGCGCCGCCCCGACCGACTCCGAGCCCTGGCTGACCAGGGCCGCGTAGAGCGCCTGCATCTCCGTACTCGTGAAGGCGCCGGTGCTGTCGTCGACGACCGGATCCTCGATGCCGTAGGCCACGAGCAGCTCACCGACGCGGTCCATGTGGCGCTGCTCGGACAGGGTGATGTTGTCGAAGAGGGTCAGCTCCCAGCGGTCGCCGAGCGTCCGGTAGACGTCTCGCGCCAGCTTCTCCTCCTCGCGCAGTCGGACGAGGCTCGAGACGTTGTCGCTCGTCAAAGCGCCGCTCGCCGTCGCTGCGAGGGCCGTGGTCGTCGGGGTGTCGAGGCCCGCCTGGTCGCACGCGGGGATCGAGGCGATGAGCGCTGCGGTGAAGAGGGTGAACAGCCGCATGATGAGCTCCCTTTGGGGGGTGGTGAGTCCGGGTACGCCAGGATGCGAATGCACCATCCGTACCATTTCAAGGCGACAGGCAAGGCGCCTGATTTCGTTGCCTTCACGGCCATCCGGGCGCGCGCAGATCCGGGCGCCACCGTGCAGGCGTGCAACTCTTGCACTGCACCACACGCAGCATCTGCAGGTGTGCCCGGGACACCCCGGTCGCGATCGGGCCTTCCCAGATCCCCGGGGCGTGATAGAAACCCGCGCCCGGGCGTCGCCGAGCGCCGCCTCAGGTCAGTCACACCGGCCCCAGGAGCCCCGCGATGCCCCGTCTCGCCCGCCTCCGCTACGTCTCGATAGGTCACCCCAACGCGCGCCTCGAGGACCTGACCCTCGACCTCCGCGACGGCGCGGGCCGCGCCACCGACTCGACCCTGTGGCTTCGCAATGGCGGCGGTAAGTCCTCGATCCTGAACCTCTTCTTCGCGCTCCTGCGCCCCGACCGGCGCGAGTTCCTGGGCGGGCGGGCCGAGGCGAAGCGCCGCAAGATCGAGGACTACGTCCTGGCCGAGGACCGCGCGGTGCTCGCCGCCGAGTGGGAGCTCGACCCGCCGACCGGCGCGCTCGACCTCGGCCCCGGCTCGACCGGCCCCGAGCGCCTCCTGACCGGCGTCTTCTACGAGTGGCGCCACGTCGGCGGCGCGCCGTCCCTGCGGCGCATGTTCTTCGCCGCGCCGGCCGACGACGCCGAGCCGCGGCTGTCCCTCGAGGGTCTGCCGCTGACCTTGCGCGGCGACGACGGCGAGCTGCGCCGCCGCACGATGGCGAGCTTCAAGAGCGAGTGGCAGGCGCTCGCGGCCGAGCGGGGCGCTGGCGAGGTCGTCACCACCGAGCACCAGCGCGAGTGGCACGAGCTCCTCGACCAGGCGGGCATCGACACCGAGCTGTTCGCCTATCAGATCCGCATGAACCAGCGCGAGGGCGGCGTCGACGAGCTCTTCCGCTTCGACAGCGACGAGGCCTTCGTCGACTTCCTGCTCGAGCTCGCCCTCGACCCGTCGCTGGGCGAGCGCGTCGGCCGCAACATCGCGACCTTCAAGACCGAGCTCAAGGAGCGCCGCGACCGCCTCGTCCCCGAGCGCGTCCTGCTCGAGGGCCTCGCGACGCGGCTGTCCCCGCTCGTCGGGTTGGCGCGCGAGCGCACGACGCTGGCCGCGCGCGTGGGCGAGGTCGCCGCGACCGTCGGCGGGCTGCGGGCCTGGTCCGAAGCGGAGGTGGGGCGCCTCACCGCCGAAGCCGCCGAGGCCGCCGAGGCGAGCAAGGCCGCCGATCGCGACGTCGAGGTCGCCCGCGCCGCCCGGACCGAGGCGACCCGCCGCGCGGCGGGGCTCAGGCTGGCCGCCGCTCAGGCCCGCCACGCCGAGACCGAGGTGGAGCTTGCTGCAACGCAGCATCGCATCGCCGACGCCGACAGATTGAAAACGCTGTGGGACTCGGCGATCCCGCTTCGCAATGCGCTGCGCTTCGAGCGCCAGGCCGAGCGGCACCGCAAGGACCTCGAGCAGAAGCAGTCGCAGAACGCGCCGGCGCTGGCCGCGCTGGAGGCGGGCGCGGTGGCCTACGCCGGGGCGCTGGCGGGGCGCGCGCGGCGTCTGCGGCTCGAGGAGGCGGCGCGCGGCGAGGTCCGGGAGCTGCGGCGCAAGATCGGCGCGGCGCATGCGACCCTGGCGCGGGTCGAGAGCGAGATCCGGCGGCTCGAGGGGCTGGTCGAGGAGCACGGGCGCGAGCGGCGCCACCTCGAGGTGGAGGGGGCGCTCGCGGTCGAGGAGCCGGGGGAGGTGGCGCTGGCCCGCCTCGACGGCGAGATCGCGCGGGACGAGGCGCGGGTCGAGGGGCTCAAGGCGGAGCTCCTGGCGGCGCGGGAGAAGATCGCGGCGCTGACCGAGCGGCGGCGCGAGGCGTCGAGCGAGGAGGCGGCGACGCGGGCGCGGGCGCGGGCCGAGACGAAGCGCCTGGCGGAGGCGACGGCGCTGCGGCGGGAGCTCGAGGAGCACCCGCGGCTGCGGGCCCTGCTCGAGGTCGAGTCGCTGGACCTCGAGCGGCTGCCGGAGGCGACGCTGTCGCAGCTCGGGGAGGTGGCGCGGCGCTCGCTCGACCAGGTCGTGCGGCTCAAGATCGAGCGCGCCGGGGACGTGCGCGCGGTGGTGCACCTCGAGGAGCGCGGGCTCCTGCCGCCCGGTCCCGACGCCGAGCGGGTGCTCGAGGCCCTGAGCGGGCGCGTCGCGGGGGCGCGGTCGGGCTGGGCGTGGCTCGAGGCCCAGGGGCAGGGCGGCGAGGGGCCCCGTGGCCGGCTGGCGCGCGCGCCCCACCTGGCGGTCGCGGTGGTCGTGCCCGACGCGGCGCTCGACGAGGCGGTGGCGCTGGTGGCGCGCGGCGGGCTCGAGCTCGACGGCGTCGTGGCGCTCGTCGGCGAGGGCGGGCTCGGGGCGGACGGGGCCGTCGGGGGCGTGCGGGTCGTCGGCCCGGCGAGCGACGCGTGGTTCGACCGGGCGGCGGCGGAGGTCGAGCTCGGGCGGCGGCAGGCGCGGCTCGACGCGTACGCCGGGCAGATCGTCGAGGAGGAGGCGCGGCGCTCGGAGATCGAGGGGCTGGTCGGCCGCATCCGCGAGCTGCGGCGGCGCTTCCCGCGGGGCTGGTTCGGCGAGCAGCAGGCGCGGGTCGCGGAGCTCGAGGTCGTGGCCGGCGGGCACGCCGAGCGGGCCGCGGAGGCGCTGGAGGCGGCGCGGGCGGTCGAGTCCGGGACGCGCGAGGCGGCGGCGGAGGTCGAGCGGGTCGGCAAGGAGCAGGCCCGGCGGCGGACGCTGCGGGCGCTCGTGGCGCAGTTCGTGCGGCAGCACGAGGCGCGGCTCGAGGCGCACCGGGCGGCGCTGTCGGACGCGCGGGCGGCGCGGGAGGCGGCGCGGGCCGAGGAGGAGCGCTGGGCCGAGGTCGAGGCGACGGTGGATGGGCGGGCGACGGAGCTCGCGGACGCGATGCGGCAGCTCGGTGAGGAAGCGCGGGCGGTGGAGCAGGAGCTGTCGACGGTCGAGTACGTGACCGGCGGGGGGCACCTGCACGCGGCGGCGCGCGGCGAGGGCGGCGGCGATGCGCCGTCGGTCGACGCGCTGCGGGAGGCCTACAAGGCGCTCAAGGCGGGCTACGAGGAGCGGGTGGACGAGGACGGGCTCGTGCGGCTGCGGCGCGAGGCGGAGGGGCTGGCGAAGGAGGAGCGGCGGCGGTTCACCGCGCGGCTCGCGTCGGGGCGGCGGGGCAAGGGGGCTCCCGGGCTCGACGAGGCGACGGTCATGGCGGCGCTGCGCGGGCTCGACGACGCGGGGGAGGTCGAGGCGCGGCTCGACGAGGCGTCGCGGGTGCACGAGGCGGCGCAGTTCGCGCTCGGCGAGCTGACGGCGCGGGAGCGGCAGGCGCGCGAGGGCCTCGCGGCAGAGCGGCGGCGGGCGCGGGACGCCGGAGCGGTGGTGCCCGAGGGCTTCGCGGCTACCCCCGAGGAGGCGGAGGCGCAGGCGTTCGCGGCGGAGGAGGCGGCGGCGCGGGCGTCGGAGCACGCGGAGTCGCGGCGGTCGGACGGCGAGCGGGCGCGGTCGCGGGCGGCCGAGCGGCGGCGGGCGGCTGAGGGGCTCGCGCTCATCCGTGCTGCAGCGCAGCAATCG
>PHBI01000145.1 GCA_002841945.1 Deltaproteobacteria bacterium HGW-Deltaproteobacteria-14 | reverse complement strand
GCGGGGCGCGACGCGGCGGCGCCGGAGGGTGCGGCGGCGGACGCCGTGGCGGCGCTCGGGCTCTGCGGCTCCTGCTCGGCCGCAAGCTCGCGCTCACGGCGTCGGCGGGCCCGCTTGACCGCGCGCCCCAGGGCCGCGCGACCGTCGGCGGTCGCGCCGACGGGGAGGGCCGCCAGGGCGTCCCCCGGGCCGGCGAAGCGATCGTCGCCGTCCTGCAGGCCGTCGAGCCACGAGTCCATGGCCGGCGACCAGTCGGGGGTCAGCGTCTGCGCCAGCCGCGCCAGGTCCAGAAAATCCGAGCGGGGATCGCCCTCGGTCCCGAAGCCCGTCAGCCGCACGTCGCCGTCGATCTCGACGAGCACGTTGGTGGCGTCGAGGCGCCCGTGGACGAGCCCCGCCCCGGCCGCGGCCTCCAGCGCCTCGAGGGTCGCCGCCAGCACGGTCGCCGCCGCGGGCTCGGAGAAGCGAGGTCGACCGCGCTTGGGGAAGAGCTCGCCGAGCGAGACCCCGTCGACCGCCTCGAGCATCACCCACGGGGTGTCATCGATCGACCCCTGATCGCGCACGGCGACCAGGCGGGGGTGGGTGAGGGTCGCGCCAACGCCCGCCCGGGTCTCGAACGCCGCGCGCTCGTCCGGGTCGGCGGCGAGCGCCTCGCGCAGCACCTTGAGCGCGCCGCGGGTGCCGGTCACGCCTTCGCGCTCGGCGTCGTACACGATGGCTCGCTCGCCTTCACCGAGGACGCCCGCGATTCGAAACGGACCGAGTCCCTGTAGCTCTCCGCGCATCGTTCGATCCATCGGTCGAGAGCGACCCGCCGTCAAAAAAGCCGACCGGCGGAGCGCATGCTGCGCTGCGACATGCCGATCCGGGCGCGGCCTGGGTGGTCCGAAGCGCACCCGGAGGGGACTCCGTCGCAGGGCGCACCGCGGGGGCCTCGGTTGCGCCTCACAGGCCCCCCTGCTATGACGCGCGGTCCATGGAGCGCCTCCCGACCCACATCGATCCGGCCGATCCGGAGTTCACCGCCAACGACGCCGCGATGCGTGTGTTGGTGGGCACCCTGCGTGACAAGACCCGCGAGGCCCGCGCCGGCGGCCGCGGGGTCGCGCGTCAGCACGAGCTCGGCAAGCTCCTCGCGCGCGAGCGCGTCGAGCTGCTGCTCGATCCGGGCACGCCGTTCCTCGAGCTCGGCGGGCTCGCGGCGGACGGCATGTACAACGGCCAGGCACCGGCCGCCGGCATCATCACCGGCGTCGGCCTCGTCCACGGCACCGAGTGCGTGGTCGTCGCCAACGACGCCTCGGTTAAGGGCGGGACCTACTTCCCGCTGACGGTGAAGAAGCACCTCCGCGCCCAAGAGGTCGCCCTCGAGAACCACCTGCCGTGCATCTACCTCGTCGACTCCGGCGGCGCGTTCCTGCCGATGCAGGACCAGGTCTTCCCCGACCGCGACCACTTCGGCCGCATCTTCTACAACCAGGCGCGGCTGTCGGCCCTGAACATCCCGCAGATCGCCGTGGTCCTCGGGTCGTGCACCGCGGGCGGCGCCTACGTCCCGGCGATGAGCGACGAGACGATCATCGTCAAGGGGCAGGGCACCATCTTCCTCGGGGGGCCGCCGCTCGTGAAGGCCGCCACCGGCGAGGTCGTGACCGCCGAGGAGCTCGGCGGCGCCGACGTCCACGCCCGCCACTCCGGGGTCGCCGACCACTACGCGCTCGACGACCGCGACGCCCTCGCCCAGGCCCGCGGCATCGTCGAGACCCTCAACCGCAAGAAGACCGTCAGCGTCACCCTCGGCGCCTCCGACGAGCCCATCTACGACCCCGAGGAGATCTACGGGATCGTCCCCCGCGACACCCGCATCCCCTACGACGTCCGCGAGGTGATCGCGCGGGTCGTCGACGGCAGCCGCTTCGCGGAGTTCAAGAAGCTCTACGCGACCACCATCGTGACCGGCTTCGCCCGCATCTTCGGCTTCCCGGTCGGGATCGTCGCCAACAACGGCGTGCTCTTCAGCGAGTCTGCGCTCAAGGCGGCCCACTTCATCGAGCTCTGCGGCCTCCGCAAGATCCCGCTGGTCTTCCTCCAGAACATCACCGGCTTCATGGTCGGCCGCGAGTACGAGCGCCGGGGCATCGCCAAGGACGGCGCCAAGATGGTCCACGCCGTCGCGACCGCGAACGTCCCCAAGATCACCGTCGTCATCGGCGGCAGCTTCGGCGCCGGCAACTACGGCATGTGCGGCCGCGCCTACCAGCCGCGGTTCATGTACTCGTGGCCGAACTCGCGCATCTCCGTCATGGGGGGCGAGCAGGCGGCCGACGTGCTCGCCACGGTCAAAGAGGAGCAGCTCGAGCGTCGCGGGACCCCGTGGACGCCCGAGGAGCGCGCGGCCTTCCGCGCGCCGATCCTCGAGAAGTACGAGACCGAGGGCAGCCCCTACTACGCGACGGCGCGCCTGTGGGACGACGGGGTCATCGATCCGGCGGACACCCGCACGGTGCTGGGGCTGTCGCTGTCGGCCAGCCTCGCCGCGCCCATCCCGGACTGGCAGCCGGGCGTCTTCAGGATGTGACCACCATGGCCGACCACCTCCTCGTCGACAACCGCGGCGGCGTCCTCCACCTGACGCTGAACCGGCCGGACGTGCGCAACGCCTTCAACGAGGCGCTGATCAGCGACCTCGCCGCGGCCTTCGACGCCGCCGCCGGCGACGCTGCCGTCCGCTGCGTCGTGCTCGGGGGCGCCGGCAAGATGTTCTGCACCGGCGCCGATCTCGCCTGGATGAAGTCCACGGCGAGCTTCGGCGAGGCCGAGAACGCCGCCGACGCGCGCCGGCTCGCCGGGCTCTTCGAGGCCGTCGACCGCTGCCCCAAGCCGGTGATCGGCCGCATCCACGGCGCGGCCATGGGGGGCGGCGTGGGGCTCGTCGCCTGCTGCGACATCCCCGTCGCCACCGCGGACACCTTCTTCGCCTTCAGCGAGGTGCGCCTCGGCATGGCCCCGGCGGTGATCTCGCCCTTCGTCCTCCGCAAGATCGGCGTCGGCGCCGCCCGCGAGCTCTTCGTCACCGGCGACCGCGTGGACGCAGCGCGCGCCTTGGCGATCGGCCTCGTGAACCACGTCGTCGCCGACGTCGCCGCCCTCGACGCCAAGGTCGCCGCGCTCGCCGCGTCGATCCTCGCCGGGCCGCCCGGCGCCGTGGCCGCGTGTAAGCAGCTGGCGATGACCGTCGGCGAGCTCGATCGGGAGACCGCCGCCGCCGAGACCGCGGCGCTCATCGCCGGCCTCCGCGCTGGCGTCGAGGGTCAGGAGGGGATGCGGGCGTTTCTCACCCGCACGCCGCCCGCATGGACGCTGCGGAGCGATGGAGGCGATGCGTGACCGGGGTGCCCGTCCGCCCGATCGCCAAGGTCCTCGTCGCCAACCGCGGTGAGATCGCCATCCGCGTCATCGAGGCCTGCGCCGCGCGCGGCATCGCCACCGTCGCCGTGTACAGCGAGGCCGACGCGACGGCCGCGCACGTGCGGGCCGCCGACGAGGCCGTGCTCATCGGTCCGGCGGCCGCGAACGAGAGCTACCTCGTCACCGCCCGGGTCCTCGACGCCGCGCGCCGCACCGGCGCCGACGCGATCCACCCCGGATACGGGTTCCTGAGTGAGAACGCGGAGTTCGCGGAAGCGGTGAGCGCCGCCGGGATGACCTGGATCGGCCCCGACGCCTTCGCCATCCGCGCCATGGGCACCAAGATCGCGGCGCGCGAGCGCATGATGGCCGCCGGCGTCCCGGTCGTCCCCGGCACCCACGCGGCCGGGCAGGACCTCGACGCCCTCGCGGCGGCCGCCGCCGAGGTCGGCTTCCCGCTGCTCGTCAAGGCCTCCGCCGGCGGCGGGGGCAAGGGGATGCGGGCCGTCCACGGCGAGGCCGAGCTCCGGCCCGCCCTCGAGGCGGCGCGGCGCGAGGCGCTCGGGGCCTTCGGCGACGGCGCGCTGTACCTCGAGCGGCTGCTCCTGAAGCCACGCCACATCGAGGTCCAGGTCTTCGGGGATCGGCACGGCAACGTCGTCCACTTCGGCGAGCGCGAGTGCTCGATTCAGCGGCGCCACCAGAAGGTCGTGGAGGAGGCCCCGTCTCCGGGGGTCGACGCCGCGCTGCGCGCGCGCATGGGCGCGGCCGCGGTCGCCGCCGCGAAGGCGGTCGACTACGTCGGCGCGGGCACGGTCGAGTTCATGCTCGACGCCTCGGGGGAGTTCTTCTTTCTCGAGATGAACACCCGCCTCCAGGTCGAGCACCCGGTCACCGAGGCGGTCTACGGCGTCGACCTCGTCGGCCTTCAGCTCGCCGTCGCGATGGGCGCGCCGCTCCCGATGACCCAGGCGGACATCGCGCCGCGCGGGCACGCCATCGAGGTCCGCCTCTACGCCGAGGACCCCGCCAAGGGCTTCCTCCCCGCGACGGGCACGCTGCTGCGCTACCGCCCCTCCCGCGCCCCGGGGATCCGCCACGACGGCGGCTACATCGAGGGCGACGCGGTGGCCGTCCACTACGACCCGATGCTCGCCAAGCTCATCGCGTGGGGCGAGGATCGGCAGCACGCCATCGGGCGTTTGGTGCGGGCGCTCGACGACTGGGAGGTCCACGGCGTGATCACCAACCTGCCGTTCCTGCTCGCGGTGGCGCGCCACCCGGAGTACCGGGCCGGCAACCTCCACACCGGCTTCATCCCCGAGCACTTCCCCGACGGGCTCCCAGAGCCGATCCCGGGTGAGGACGCCCTCATCGCGGCGGCCTTGGCCGACGCCATGGGCCTTGGCGCCGGCGCGGGCGCCCCGACCGGGGCGGAGCGGGGCGCTGGCGGCGACCCGAGCGCCCCGTGGCACCTCCTCGGCCCGTGGCGGGGGTGCGCATGAGCCGCACGGTCCAGGTGGGCGACGAGGCGGTCGCGCTGGCGGCGCGGGCGTCGGCGCGCCCGGGTGAGTACACGGTGAGCCTCGGCGAGCGGCACCTGCACGTGACGGTGCGCGTCGCGGGGGATGGCTCGCTGCTCGTCACGCGCGACGACGGTCGGACCTTCGCGGCCTCGGTGAGCCGCGACGGGACCGCGCTGTGGATCACCGCTGGCGGCGGCACGGCGCGCGTGCGCGAGGCGGTCGGCGGGCGCGGCGGCGGGTCCTCGGCGGACGGCGGCGGGCTCGAGGCGCCCATGCCCGGCAAGGTCCTGCGCATCACCTGTGCGCCGGGCGAGGCGGTCACCAAGGGCCAGACCCTGGTCATCGTCGAGGCGATGAAGATGGAGCACGCCGTGAAGGCGCCGCGGGACGGCGTCGTGGCGGAGGTGCGGTGCAAAGAGGGGGTCCTCGTCGGCACTGGAGAGCCGCTCATCGTCCTGACCGAGCCGGATCTCCCGGACCACCCGAGTCCCGTCGTCGCGAAGGAACCGACCCCGTGAGCGGCCCGCCAGCACCGGCCGAGCGAGCCATCCACGTGACCGAGGTCGGCCCGCGCGACGGCCTGCAGAACGAGAACGTGGTCATCCCGACCCACGCGAAGCTCGCGTTCATCCACGGGCTGGTGGACGCGGGCGTGCGTCAGATCGAGATCACGAGCTTCGTTCACCCGCGCTGGGTCCCGATGATGGCGGACGCCGAGGAGGTCTTCGCGGGGCTCGAGCGGCGGCCCGGGGTGCGCTACTTGGCGCTGGTGCCGAACGTGAGAGGCTACGAGCGGGCGCGCGCGGCCGGCTGCGACGCGGTGGCGCTGTTCACCGCGGCGAGCGAGGCGTTCACCAAGATGAACATCAACGCGACCATCGACGAGAGCCTCGAGACCTTCGCGGCGGTGGCGAAGCGGGCGCACGCCGACGGGGTGGCCGTGCGCGGCTACGTCTCGACCGTGTACGCGTGCCCCTTCGCCGGAGCGATCGCGCCGGAGGCGGTGATCGACGTCGTCGAGCGGCTGTTCGACCTCGGCTGCTACGAGGTCAGCCTCGGCGACACCATCGGCGTGGCGACCCCCTCCGAGGTGCGCCGGGTGGTCGACGTGCTCGGCGCGCGCTTCCCGCTCGACAGGCTCGTGATGCACTTCCACGACACCTGGGGGATGGCGGTCGCGAACGTCGCGCAGAGCGTGGAGCTGGGTCTGCGCCGTTTCGACTCGAGCGCCGGGGGCCTCGGCGGCTGCCCGTACGCCCGCAGCGCGACCGGCAACGTCGCGACCGAGGACCTGCTCTATCTCCTCGATCACCTCGGCTACGAGACGGGGATTGACATCGACACCGTGGTCGCGGCCGCGGAGGGGCTCGCCCGGCACCTGGCGCACCCGCTACCGAGCCGCGTGCACAAGGCCTGGAAGGGGAGGGTGATCTGATGTTGACGAGCGACGGCCTGGGCCACGCCCAGTTCCTGCCGCTGTGGCGCGACGCGATGTTCTCCGCCGAGCCGGCGGAGCGGGCGCGGCTGACCCTCGAGCTCGGCCGCGCCATCGTGCGCGAGGAGCGCCGCACCCCGACGCTGCTCGTCGCGGTGGTCGATGGCCGAGACGATCCGCTGGTGCTGATGCCGCTGGCCGAGCCGCCCGTGCGCACCCAGGAGAGCCTCCGCGACAGCGTCACCACGCGCCTCGCGACCCTCGGGGCGAGCGAGGTCTACGTGCTGCTGACGGTCCGCGGCGGCGGCGCCTCTGGCGTACAGAGCGCGCTGCTGGCGTGCTGGGGCGAGCGCATCGGCGGCGACGAGGTGTGCGTCATGATGCCGTTTCGGTTCGGCGCGCGCGGCCTCGAGGAGGCCGAGGTCCTGCTCGCGCCCGACGCCCACGCGACCACCTTCAGCCAAGAGCTCTTCGGCCTCCTCGGCGTCCGGCACTGATCGATCGAACGCGCCCGCTCCGGGGCGCCTCGGTGGAACGCCTCACCCCCGAGCACCGTGGGGCTCGCGACCTCGCCCCGCGGCGGGAACCCTCGGGGTGAGCCGTTCCAGGCGCCCCTGCGCTCGCTCTCCCCCACCGCCTTCGGCGCCCCCGCTGGCGCGGGGGACGTATGTCGGCGTCGCCGACGGGGCGCGCGGTCCGCTGATCGCGACCTCGGACGCTTCCCGGACCTCGCGGTGCGCAATCCGCTCGGCGGCTGAGTGGCCGTCAGAACTCGGCGCTGCGGGCGGAGCGGATCTCCTCGAGGACGCGCTCGAGGGTGACGACCCCGACGACCTCGTCATCGGTCGTCACGACGGCGGCGCGGCTCCGGCTCTGGCCCATCTGGGTCAGGAGCTCCATCAGCGGGGCGTCTCCCCGGTGGGTGATGACGTTGCGGTCGACGAGCTCGTGGATGAGGTGCTCGTCGGGAGACGGGATGCCGACCGCGTCCGACCGATAGACCACCCCCATGACGCGCGTGCCGAAGGCGACGGGCAGGGCGGTGAGCCCGGGGCTGAGCGAGAACCCGGCGATCGCCTCGGCGACGGTGGCGCCGGCCCCGAGGACGTCGGGGGTCGCCTGCATCATGTCGCGGATGCGCCGCGGGCCGACGATGTTCTGGATGATGGCCGCGCGCTCCTCGGCGGTGGCGGCGAAGAAGATGAAGGCCCCGATGAGCCCGAGGAAGAGCTGGCCGTAGACGGCGGCGATGACCACGAAGGCGACGGCGACCAGCCGGCCGAGCTTCGCCGCGACCCGCGTGGCGCGGAGGTTCCCCATCCAGCGGGCGAGGCCCGCGCGCAGGATGCGGCCCCCGTCCATCGGGAAGGCCGGGAGGAGGTTGAAGAGGCCGAGCATCAGGTTCACGACGAACAGATCAGCCAGGACCGTGAACGCGATCGCCTGCCACAGCACCCACGCCACGCCGGAGAGCGCGAGGCTGACGACGGGGCCGGCGATGGCGATGAGCAGCTCGTGGCGCGGCTCCTTCGGGCTCTGGCTGAGCAGCGCGGCGCCCCCGATGGGCAGCAACACGATCTCCTTGGTGGCGACGCCGTAGCGGCGGGCGACGAGCGCGTGGCCGAGCTCATGGGCGACGACGCTCGCGAACAGCAGCACGGCGATGAGCACCCCGTACAGCCCGCCGCCGGTGGACGACGACGCCAGCAGCAAGAACCCGAGCAGGATCAGCAGCGTGAAGTGCACCTTCACGGGGATGCCGAAGAGGCGCCCAATGTTCATCGACCAGCCCATTGTCTCACCATAGGCGCTCGCACTGGTCAGTCCAGCGCTGGGCACGCTGGGGCCGTCGGGCCGCGGGTCGCCGGGCTCCGAGCGCCCCCGGGATTGACGCGCGCGGTCGGGGCTGGGACAACCCCCCGCCATGGGAGGCATGCCACCGAGCGCGGTCACGCGCGACATAGCCGGGCGCTCGCCGCGCGGCCCTTGGTCGGACGTCGCGGACGCCGACTGGAACGATTGGCGCTGGCAGCAGCGCAACCGCGTGCGCAGCGCCGACGCCCTCGCCGCCGTGATCCGGCTGAGCCCCGGTGAGCGTGACGCCATCGCGGCCACGGCCGGCGAGTTCCGGATGGCCATCACGCCCTACTACGCGGCGCTGATGGACCCCGAGGACCCCGACTGCCCCATCCGCGCCCAGGGGGTCCCGCGGATCGACGAGCTGCGCCGCGGCGAGCACGACCTCGACGACCCCCTCGGCGAGGAGGGCGCGTCGATGCCGGTGCCGGGCATCACCCACCGCTACCCCGACCGCGTGCTGTTCTACGTCACCCACAACTGCCCGGTGTACTGCCGACACTGCACCCGGAAACGCAAGGTCAGCGACCCGCAGTCGGCCGCCGCCCACGACCAGCTCGCCGGCGGCCTCGACTACATCGCGAGTCACCCCGAGGTGCGCGACGTGCTCGTGAGCGGTGGCGACCCGATGACGCTGTCGGACGATCGCCTCGACGCGCTGTTCGCCGCGCTGCGCGCCATCCCCCACGTCGAGGTCATCCGGCTCTGCACGCGCAACCCGGTGACCCTGCCGCAGCGCTTCACCCCGGAGCTGCTGCGGCGCCTCGGTCGCCACCACCCCGTCTTCGTGCACACCCACTTCAACCACCCGCGCGAGTGCACGCCCGAGGCCGCGCGTTGTCTGCGCATGCTCGCCGACCACGGCTTCAACGTGGGCAACCAGATGGTGCTGCTCAAGGGCGTCAACGACGACGCCGAGCTCGTCCGCCAGGTGAACCACTGGCTGCTGAGGCAGCGCGCGCGCCCCTACTACCTGCTGCAGGCAGACCTCGCCGTCGGCACGAGCCACTTCCGGACCTCGGTCGCCGCGGGGCTCGACATCGTGCGCGCGCTGCGCGGCCACACCTCGGGCATGGCCGTCCCGCACTACGTGATCGACGCCCCGGGCGGTGGCGGTAAGATCCCGCTCATCCCCGAGTATATCGAGCACCAGGACGACGAGCGCATCGTCTTCCGCAACTACAAGGGCGAGCGCTACGAGTACCCCGCGCGCTGAGCGCCTCAGTGGATGGCGCAGCGCAGCGGGTGGGACTCGATGATCGCGTGCTCGCGGTCGAGCAGCTCGGCGAGGCGCGCGTCGACGTGCTCGCGGCTCGGGCCGTGCTCGCGGGCCAGGCCGACGAACAGCGCGCCGTGCTGGGCCTCGGTGCGCGCGAAGCGGGCGAACATCTCGGCGAGCGCGGGGTCGGGGTGGCGCTCGCCGAGGAGCGCCAGGCGCTCGAAGCTGCGCGCCTCCACCAGCGCCGAGATGAGCAGGCGGTCGGCGATGCGCTCGGCCCGCGTCTCCCCCTTGGCGAGCTTCACGAGGCGCTGCACGTACGGGTCGCCGACATCGACGCCGAGCACGCCCCCGCGCGTCAGGAGCGCGGCGTGCACCTCGGCGAAGTGCTCGAGCTCCTCGTGGGCGAGGGCCGCCAGCGCGGTCACCATCGACGACGCCTCCGGGTAGCGCGCGATGAGCGAGATGGCGCTCGACGCGGCCTTCTTCTCGCAGTGGGCGTGGTCCGACAGCAGCGCCGCCGTGTCCGACAGGGCGACCTCGAGCCAGGCGGCGTCGCGGGTGGTCTTGCGTACCTTCACGGCGTGGATTTGTAGGGCATCCGGCGCGGAACCGAAAGGGATTCCCAATCCCGCCGGGGGCGGTTACGGTGCCAGCCCCTCGCCGACCGGAGGACCAGCGTGAGCAGCGTCAGCACGGGACATCTCTTGGAGCGCCTGTCCGCCTACGCCGAGGCCGCCATGCGCGACGCCCTCGGGATCGAGGCCCCGAACGCCGACGTGCGCGCGGCCACCAACCCGCGCTTCGGCGATTACCAGATCAACGGCGTGCTGCCCTACGCCAAGTCGCTGAAGGCCAACCCGCGACAGCTCGCCGAGAAGGTCGTCGCGGCGCTGGACACCGAGGGCGTCTGCCTCGCCCCGGAGATCGCCGGCCCCGGCTTCATCAACCTGCGCCTCGACCCGGCCTGGGTCGCCGCCGACGTCGCCGCCCGGGCGTTCGACCCGCGCCTCGGCGTCGCCCCCGTCGCCACGCCGCAGACCATCATCGTCGACTTCTCGAGCCCCAACGTCGCCAAGCGGATGCACGTCGGCCACCTGCGCTCCACCGCCATCGGTGACGCCATCGTCCGGACGCTCAAGTTCCTCGGGCACA
Source organism: Deltaproteobacteria bacterium HGW-Deltaproteobacteria-14 (assembly GCA_002841945.1). GTDB lineage: Bacteria > Myxococcota_A > UBA9042 > PHBI01 > PHBI01 > PHBI01. The sequence goes on along the minus strand of PHBI01000145.1, from coordinate 6,342 downwards.
AGGTCACCGGCGACAACCACGTCGGCGACTGGGGCACGCAGTTCGGCATCATCCTGTGGGCGTGGAAGAACCACCGCGACGAGGCCGCGCTCGAGCGCGACGCCATCGGCGAGCTCGAGCGCCTCTACAAGCTCGGGCAGGCGGCCGGCAAGGCCGATCCCGCGGTCGCCGAGGCCGCCCGCCTCGAGCTCGCCAAGCTGCAGTCCGGGGACCCCGAGAACACCGCGCTCTGGGAGCGCTTCGTCGTCATCTCGCGCGCCGAGGCCGAAGACGTCTACCGCCGGCTCGAGGTCGAGTTCGACAGTTGGAACGGCGAGAGCCACTACAACGACGCGCTGCCGGGCATCGTCGACGACCTGCTCGCGCGCGGGCTCGCGGTCGAGACCCAGGGGGCCGTCGGGATCTTCTTCGACGAGCCCGATCTCCCCGACACGCCCTATCTGATCCGCAAGTCGGACGGAGCGTATCTGTACGCGACGACCGACATCGCGACCATCCACGAGCGGGTCGACGTGCTCGGGGCCGAGCGCATCATCTACGTCGTCGACGTGCGGCAGTCCGACCACTTCCGACAGCTCTTCGCGACCTGCCGCAAGATCGGCTACGGCCACGTGACCTTCGAGCACGTGGGCTTCGGCATGATGCTCGGGGCCGACGGGCGGCCGTTCAAGACCCGCGACGGCGGCACGGTGCTGCTCGAGTCCCTGCTCGACGAGGCCGAGGAGCGCATCCTGCCGCTCGTGCAGGAGAAGTGGCCGGACGCCAGCGAGGAGGACCAGCGCAAGATCGCCGCCAAGGTCGGCATGGGCGCGGTCAAGTACGCCGACCTCGCCCAGAACCTCGGCACCGACTACAAGTTCGAGTGGGACAAGCTCCTCGCCGCCGACGGCAACACCGGTCCGTACCTGCAGTACACGCTGGTACGGACGCTGTCGGTCGTGCGCGAGTACGAGTCCCGCGTCGGCGCGCCGTTCGCGCCCGAGCGCGCCACGGTGACGCTCACGACCGACGAGGAGAAGGACCTCGCCTACGAGCTCGTCCGCCTCGGCGACGTCGTGATGCGGGTCGGCGACTCCCTGCGCCCGCACTTTCTGTGCGAGTACGCCTACAACCTGGCGCGGCGCTTCAACGCCTTCTACGCCAAGTGCCCGATCTTGAAGGCAGAGGAGCTCCTCGCCTCGCGCATGACCCTGACCCGCGCGACGTGGCAGGCCCTTGAGGTCGCGCTGACCTGCCTCAACATCCCCCGCGTCTCGCGGATGTAGTCCCAGCCGGGGTGAACGCCCGGGCGCGGCGCGCGTGGGGCGCTCGCTCGGGCCACCCCGAGCGAGCCCCGACCTCAGTACAGGAGCGTCGCGAGCTTGCGCCGCAGGCGCTCGATCTCAGCGTCGCCGCGCCCGGCCGCCTGAAAGAGGATCTGGGCGCTCTTTTTGGCCCGCTCGCGCACCGGGGCCTTGCCGGTCTGGATCTGCGAGAGCAGCACCTCGAGCGCCACCGAGTAGCGCCCGGCGGTCCCGTCCGCGAGGGCGGCGAGGTAGGCCGCGTCTACATCCTCGGGGTTCGCCGAGTGGCGCTCCCGCACCGCCGCGTCGCCTCCGGCCTGCCCGACCTCGACGACCAGCTCCTTGAGCGCCAGCGTCGCGAGCGCGGCGCCGTACTCCGGCGCCGCGCCCGGGATCGCGTGCAGCAGCGCCTCGGCGTCCTCGGCCTCGCCCCGGGTCATGAGGATCCGCGCCAGGCCGAGCCGCGCCGCGCTGTCCTCGGCGTTCTGCCCGAGCTTCTGGCGGTACCACGCCTCGGCGGCCGCCGGGTCCGTCGGCGCCTGCTCGGCGGCCTTCGGGGTCGCCGGCAGCCCGGCCGCCTCGAACACGGACTCGATCCAGCGCTCGACCTCCTGCCGGGGCAGGGCGCCGGTGAACTCGTTGACCGGCGCGCGCTTGTAGATCGCCATCACCATCGGGATGGACTGGACCTGGAAGTAGCCGGCGAGCTGCTGATTCTGGTCGACGTCGACCTTGCACAGCTTGAAGGCCCCGCCGTACTGCTCGGCGAGCTTCTCCAACATCGGCCCGAGCGTCTTGCACGGCCCGCACCAGGTCGCCCAGAAGTCGATGATGACGGGGACCCGATCGCTCGCCTCGACGACCTCGGCCGCGAAGTTCTGCTCGTTGACCTCAATCACATAGGGCTCGTGTGGGGATGACGACGCCACGTTCTGCGCTCCTCGAGTCGGCTTGTGCGCGCTTTCCACGCTGGGAATGCGCGTGGAAATGCCCCAGAGTAGGGCCCCCGCGGGGGCGGCCAAGAGCTAGCAGACGCGCCCCCACCGAGCAACCCCGAGCCGTCGGAGCCCACGGAATGCGCCTGTTCCTCGCCGCCGCCGCCTGCGCCCTCGCTTGCGCCGCCCCCGCCGCGCACGCCGGACCGCCCACCGGCGATCCGCGGCCGGTCGTCGCGCCGTGGACCTTCGCGCCCGAGCAGCACGGCGTCGAGTCGCTGCTGCACCACGCGGCCGGCCTCGGCTACATGAGCAAGCTCGAGGTCGCCCTCGGCGTCACCACCCGCCTCGACGGCGCCGCTCAGGTCAACAGCGTCGTCGGCCTCGTCGGCGGCCGCCTCGGCCCGCTCGGCCTCGGCCTCGGCGTCGCCTCCATCGGCGACGGCCCCGACACCGACTCCTCGACCACCCGCGTCGACCTCGGCTTCGGCCTGCGCCTCGGCCAGAGCGCCGCGCTCGGGCTCGCCTGGCACGGCCTCTCGAGCGACGTCGACCCCGCCCTCGACGCCTACGGCGCCTGGTCGCTGTCGCTCGACCTGCGCCCGCTGCGCGCCCTCGCGGTGGCCCTCGCCGTCGATCGCTTCGACACGCCGCTCCTCGGTGACACCGCCCAGGACGCCGTCGCCCGCGTCGCCATCGGCCTCCGCCCCGCCACCGAGCGCATCACCATCGGCCTCGAGGCCGCCCGCACCCTCGGCGACGACGCGATCTGGACCGCAGGCGGCTCGCTCCGCTTCATGCTGATCCCCGGGCTCGTCATCGGCGGCTACGGGCGCTTCGTCACCGCCGAGTCCGGGGCCGGCGCCGACCGGCCCGATCGGATCGAAGCCGGCGCCTTCCTCGGCCTCTACCAGAGCGGCGTCTCCCTCGAGTCCAGCGTCGACATCGGCGACACCGACGGCGCGGGCGGTGACGCGAGCCTCTCGCTGCTGCTCGCCGCGCGCAGCGAGGCCGATCCGTCGCTGTCCCACCGCACCGACGTGGTGGTGAAGCTCCCGATCCGCGGCCCGATCCCCGAGCGCCCGCCCAAGAGCCTGTTCGGCCCGGCGCCGTCGGGCTTCGCCCAGTGGCTCCAGTACCTCGACGTCGTCACCAAGGATCCCGACGTGCGCGGCGTCGTGCTGCAGATCGAGGCCGCGCCGAGCTGGGCCCAGATGTGGGAGCTGCGCCGCGCCCTCGAGCGCTTCAAGGCGGCCGGCAAGCGCGTCCACGCCGTCCTGACCATCGGGGACATGCGCGCCATGTACCTCGCCTCGGTGGCCGACAAGATCCACCTCCACCGCGCGGGCGGCCTGTTCCTGACCGGCCTCGCGATGACCCGCACGTACTACTTCGGGCTGATGGAGCAGCTCGGCGTGCGCGCCGAGATCGTGCGCTACGAAGACTACAAGTCCTCCCCCGAGGCGCTCACCCGGACGGGCCCCAGCGAGCCCGCCCGCGAGGCCGACCGCGCCATCCTCGACGGCATCTGGCGCGTCTGGCGCGACGCCGTCGAGACCGGGCGCGACCTCGCCGCGGCGGACGTCGACCGGCTGCTCGAGGGCGGTCCCCAGACGATGCACGTCGCCGTGGCCGAGCGGCTCGTCGACGACCTCGTCGACGACGACGCCATCGCCGACGCGATCTCCGAGGACATGCCCGGCGCCACCCTCGTCGACAGCTACCAGCCCGCGCCCCGCGCCTGGCGCCGCTGGGGCGGACAGCGCCGGATCGCGATCCTCCCCGTCGTCGGGTCCATCGTGGACGGCCCGAGCGGCGGCGCGCTGCCGCTGCCGGTGATCGGCGGCGAGACCACCGGCGACGCGTCCTTCGTCCCCGCGCTGCAGGCGGCCGCCGCCGACTCCTCGGTGATCGGCATCGTCGTCCGGGTCAACTCCGGGGGCGGCTCGGCCATCGCCAGCGACAAGATGCACCGCGCGCTCGCGAAGGCCGCGGAGAAGAAGCCGCTGGTCGTCAGCTTCGGCGACATCGCCGCGAGCGGCGGCTACTACCTCGCCGCGGGCGCCCCGCGGATCCTGTGCGCGCCGGTGACCATCACCGGCAGCATCGGGATCTTCTCGGGCAAGGCCGACATCAGCGGCCTCTACGCGCTCCTCGGGCTGACGACGAGCACCGAGCGGACCAACGAGCGCGCGGACATGATGCAGTCCCACCGCCCCTGGACCGACCACGAGCGCGAGCTCGCGAAGGTCGCGCTCAAGGCGTACTATGACCGCTTCGTGAGCGTCGTCTCGGAGGGCCGCGAGCTCCCCCTCGAGCGCGCCTACGAGCTCGCCCGCGGGCGGGTCTGGCTCGGCACCGACGCCCTGGCGCACGACCTGGTCGACGCCTACGGGGGCCTCTGGGACGCCATCGAGCGGGTGCGCGCCGAGGCCGGCGTCGGCGCCGACGAGCCCGTGGGGCTCGACTACATCGGGACGCTCGGCGCGTTCTCGTCGCTGCAGCGGCTCCTCGGTGGCGCCCTCGCGCTCGGCGACCCGCCGAGCGGCGCCGTCCTGCCCGATCTCACCGCGGATCCCGCCGGCGATCTCGCCGCGGCGGTCGGCCCCCTCGCAGCCCAGGCCGAGGCGATCCTCGCCCGGCTCCGCGTCCTGAGCGACGGCGGGGCCCTGGCGCTGCTCCCCTACACCCTCGCGATCGAGTAACGCCCCATGACCGCTCCCGTAAGCTTCACCGTCGAGCACCTCTGCAAGAGCACGAGCGGCCGCGTCGCGCGCATCGAGCTCGCTCGCGGCGGCGTCATCCAGACGCCGGTGTTCATGCCGGTTGGCACCCAGGCCGCCATCCGCGGCATGGCCCCCGCGCACCTGCGCGAGACCGGCTCCCAGATCATCCTCGCCAACACCTACCACCTCCACCAGCGGCCCGGCGAAGCCATCGTCGAGAAGCTCGGCGGCCTGCACCGCTTCATGGGGGTCGACCTGCCGATCCTCACCGACTCCGGCGGCTTTCAGGTCTTCTCCCTCGACAAGAAGGAGGTCTCCGAGGACGGCGTCGGCTTCTCCTACGAGCTCGACGGCAAGCAGACCTTCCTGTCGCCCGAGCGCTCGATGGAGATCCAGCAGGCCCTCGGCAGCGACATCGCGATGGCGTTCGACGAGTGCCTCGCCCCGGACGCCAACCGCTACCGCACCGAGTCCTCGGTGGACCTGACCGCCCGCTGGGCGGAGCGCTGTGTTGCGGCGCACAAGAGAGAGGACCAGTCCCTGTTCGGGATCGTGCAGGGCGGGATGTTCCCGGACCTTCGCAAGCGCTCACTCGACCAGATCACCGGGCTCGGCTTCGACGGCTACGCCATCGGCGGGCTGGCGGTGGGCGAGGGGCCGGAGAAGATGAACGAGGTGCTCGGCGAGACGATGCCGCACATGCCGCCCGAGCTCCCGCGCTACCTGATGGGGGTCGGTCGGCCCCAGGATCTGGTCGACGGGGTCGCGGTCGGCGTCGACATGTTCGACTGCGTGATCCCGACCCGCCACGCGCGCAGCGGGGCGCTCTACACGTTCCAGGGGCGGATGCGCATCACCCACCAGAAGTATCGCCGCGACGCCTACCCGATCGACACCGTGTGCGGGTGCTACACCTGCCGGACCTTCAGCCGCGCCTACCTCCACCACCTGTTCTCGATCGGCGAGATCCTGGGCGCGACGCTGGCCACCATCCACAACCTCACGTTCTACGCCGATCTGATGGCCCGGATCCGGACCGCGCTGGCCGACGGGACGTTTGCTGCGCTGCGAAAGGACGTCAAGGCGCTCTACCCGGAGAAGGCCGACAGCAAGGGGCCCGACGAGTGGGAGGCGCGTCAGCGCAGCGCACGCGAGCGGATGACCAAGCTGTCCGAAGAGCTCGACGCGCCGACGCGCTCGGCGGTCCGCAGCGGGGCCGCGCGTGGTCCCGCGGGGCCGCCGCCCCGGGGGCGCGCGGCGGCGCGCGCCAAGACCGCGGCGCCGAAGAAATCCGCCGAAAAGCCGAAGGCGAAAGCGGCTCCCGCAAAGCCCGCTCCGAAGAAAAAGGAGCCCGCCGCAAAGCCGGAAGCCAAGGCCGCCCCCTCAAAACCGGCCAAG
>PHBI01000144.1 GCA_002841945.1 Deltaproteobacteria bacterium HGW-Deltaproteobacteria-14 | reverse complement strand
CGGTCGCGGCGCCGGCGCCGCGCCACGCGAGGTCGTCGGCGCGCAGCCGCGGGAGCGCCAGCCGGCCCCCGCCGCCGGCGTCATGGACCGACACCCAGCCGCGCTCGTCGCGGACGGCGATCCAGCGGTCGTCGGGGGACCACAGGACCGCGGTCAGGGCCCGGTCGGTGACCCGCTGGCGCCAACGCACCGCGGTCCCCGGGAGGTCCAGCAGCAGCAGCTCGCCCTTGGTGCCGCCGAGCGCGACGCGGGCGGCGGCGCGGTCGAGCGCGGCGCTCATCGGGCCCTGGCCGGCGAGCAGCGGGAGCGTCGGGAGCGCGTCGACCGCGCCGCCGCCGAGGTCGATCAGGGAGGCGCGGGCGGCGCTGTCGTCGTAGACCAGCGCGACGCGGCCGTCGCCGCTGAGCGCCCGCGGAGAGCGCACTGAGGCCGCGAGCGGCGTGCGGTCGCCGGTCGCGGCGCGCCACACGAAGAGCTGTTCGCCGTCGTCCACCACGGCGACGTCGGCGGCGGCGACTACGCGCTCGATGACGGTGTCGGGCAGCGGGCGCAGCACGGCGCCGGCCTCGAGGTCGAGGAGCGCGCCGGGCTCGTAGCCCGGGCCGTTCACCATCGCGACGTCCGCGGAGACGAAGGCGACGCGCTCGAGCTGCGTCGGGACGCGCCAGCGCAGGGTCAGCGGCCCGACGTCCCAATAGGAGGTCGCGTCCGCTTCGACGCACAGCAGCGTGCTCCCGGAGGGGCCCAAGCGGGCGCGGAGGCAGTCGGGAGCGGGCTCCGCGCCGGCGAGCCGGACCCGGGCGCCGGCCCCCCAGCGCGCGAGGACCCCGCGGGCCTCGGGGGACGGGCCGCGGAGGAGGGCGTGGGCGGCGAGGAGCTCCGCCTCGGCCTGGGCGTCGTGGAGGCTGGCTTCGCGAGCGCCGCGCACGAGCAGCGCGGCGAAGCTGTGGTCGGCCTCGGCGAGGGCGCTGGCGGTCTGGCGCTCGGCGGCGACGGCGCGGTCTCGGGCGGCGGTGGCGGCGCGCTCGGCGGCCTGCGAGCGGTCGCGCTCGGCGCGGGTCTGGGTGTAGGACGCGGCGAAGACGACGCCGATGGCGATGAGGGCGGCGGCGGCGACCAGCAGCGGCACGCGGAAGGCGCGGCCGAAGCGCTTGACGAGGTCCCAGGTGGAGTAGGCGAAGGCGGCGACGCGGCGGCCGTCGAGGTAGGCGGCGACGTCGTCGGCGAGGTGCTTGGCGTCGGGGTAGCGGCCCGCCGGGTCGAGGCGCAGGGCGTGGGCGACGATCGCCGCGAGCTCGGGGGAGGCGTCCGGGGCGACGTCCAAGACGCGCGGGACCGGGCCGCGGTCGAGGCGGACGAAGATCTCCGCGGTGCCGAGGCCGTCGTAGAGCGCGCGCCCGGTGACGAGCTCGAACAGGATGGCCCCGAGGCTCCAGACGTCCGAGCTGCGCCCGAGGGGAACGGCGCGGGCCTGCTCGGGGCTCATATAGGCCGGGGTGCCGACCCGCGCGCCGACCCGCGTGCGGGCGGCGTGGGTGTCGGGGACGAGGCCGCCCACGTCGTCGTCGCCGTCGTCGTTGTCGCCGCCGTCGGCCGCGCGGGCGAGGCCCCAGTCCACGATCTGCGTCTCGCCGAACTCCCCGAGCATCAGGTTGGCGGGCTTGAGGTCGCGGTGGACGACCCCCATGGCGTGGGCGTAGCCCATGGCCTGGCACACCGCGAGGAAGTGGCGCAGGAGCGTGCTCTCGTCGAGGTCGCCGTCGGCCAGGGCGGTCGCGAGCGAGCGCCCGCGGATGAGGCGCATGGTGAAGAACGGGCGGCCCCCCTCGCCCCGGCCGGCGTCGTAGACCGGGACGATGCCGGGGTGCTCGAGCTGGGCGGTGATCCACGCCTCCTGAGCCAGGCGCCGCTCGAGCCCGTGGGCTCCGGGGGCGCTGGGGGAGGCCTCCTTGAGGGCGACCTGGCGCCGCAGGCGCAGGTCGGTGACCGCCGACACCTGCCCCATCCCGCCGCGGGCGACCACCTGCGGGTCGCGGTAGCGCGTCCGCTCGTCGGCCTCGAAGGGGTGCGCGGCGTCGCCCGCGCCGCTCGGGGAGGTCGCGTCGCCGCTCAGCGGGAGGCCGTCGAGGTCGGCGACGGAGCCACAGCGCGAGGGCGCGCCGCCCACCTCGCCCTCGGCGCTCGCCGCCGCGTCGTCGTCCGGTCTCATCGGCCCCACGGTAGAACCCGGGCGCGGCGCTGTCGACGCCCGCGCGCTCGGCGCCCCGCCGTGCGACCTGTCGCCAATCTAACAGCCCATTGTAGCGATCCGCGCGCGTCGCTATCTATGGCGTTCGCACCCAATTGGCCAGCCGGAGAGGGACACATGCGCAAGCTTGGACGGATCTGTGTGGGGGTCGTGAGCGTCGTGTGGGCCCTCGCAGGCTGCGACTCGGCGCCCGCGGCGCCTGCGGGGGACACGGTCATGGCAGACACCGCTGGCGCCGACACGACGGCGGCCGAGGACGCCATCGCCGCTGTCGACGTCGTCAGCGACACGGCGACGGCAGAGGACACCGCGACCGCCGCCGACACCGTGGGACACCGCGACCGCCGCCGACACCGTGGCCGCAGAGGACACCGCGACCGCCGCGGACACCGCGATGGCAGAGGACACCACGACCGGCGCGGACACCGTCGCCGACACCACGGCGGCCGTGGACACGGTGGACTGCAGCCTCCCGAGCACCCAGACGGTGTGCGTCGACGGCGTCCCCAACAAGGTCTACAAGGCCGACGCCTGCGGCAACGCCACGACGCCGAAGACCACGTGCAGCTCCGCGCTCGCGTGCGAGGTCAACAGCGGCGACGGCCAGGCCTACTGCGCCTGCCCGCTCACGGGCGCCAACACCTGCAAGCTCGGCGGGAGCATCAGCTCGCTCTACGAGGTCACCTACATCGCCAAGCAGCGCAGCTGCGCCAGCGCCGTCCCGGATCCCGCGGACTTCGTCGCCGACTGCGGCTTCGGGACCGTGTGCTTTCAGGAGGCCGAGTACAACGGCGGCGCGCCGCTGTGCCACCGCTCCATCGACGCGAGCCAGGCGGGCAAGCCGTACTACGACTTCGGCTGCGGCACCTTCTCCGAGTGGCTGCGCCACCCGACCCGCCTCGAGATCGACTGCCGCTGCCGCACCACGGGCGACGGCCAGGGCGGCGCCGGCGGCACCGGCAACGCCTTCGCGGACCCCAACCACACCGACGTCGCGACCGGCGGCCGCCCCGGCGGCCCCATCATCAACTGCGGCGCGCCCAACACGATGGCGGCCAACGTCTGGCCGGTCGCCTACGGCGCGGGTCCGAGCTTCAACGCCTGGCTGCAGCAGAACGCGTCGGGCGCCTCGTGGTTCAGCGGCGTCGTGAACCCGGCGACCCGCGAGATGTTCGCCATCGTGCGCTGGACCAACGCCGACTACGTGAAGTCCGGGACCGTCGTCGCCTGGGACCTCGACACCGGGGACCGGCGCGTCGTCAGCGGCCTCTACCCGAACCCGCAGCTCGGCCAGGAGGCGTTCGGCTCGGGCTACCTGAGCCCCAAGCCCGGCAACACCGGCACCGTCACCGAGCAGCCGCTGAGCGGCGCGAACGTGCTGCGCTTCGGCCCCGACGGGATGCTCTACGTCTTCGGCGGCGGCACCGGCGAGACCAGCGCGAGCGAGCGCGAGATCGTCCGCGTCGACCCCGACACCGGCGCGCGCACCCTGGTCTGGCTCGCCCAGAACGACGCCACCGGCGACGTCAGCGCGACCTACGGTCAGTGCTTCCGCCCCGACACCAGCGGCGGGCTGCCGCAGTCGGTCGCGCTCCAGGCCCAGGCCTTCGAGGTCGGCCCCGACGGGACGTTCTACGTGTCGATGCGCGGCGTGCGCGAGGGCGACGGGATCCTGTCCATCAGCGCCGACGGCGCCGCGTGCGCCTACCGCTCGCGCTGGGGCGGGCAGGGGCACGACGGCCAGCAGATCCCAGCGCAGATCGGCGCCGGCTTCGCCCTGCAGTTCCCGGTTCAGGGGCTGCTCCTGCACGACGGCGCCATCTTCGGCGTCAGCAACGACGACCTCTACCGCTTCGACCTGACGACCGGCCAGCGCACGAAGGCCAGCTACACCAACGGCACCTACGGCGGCATGGGCTTCGCCAACATGTTCTGGGACCCGACCCGCGAGGTCGTCTGGGCCGTCGGCACCGCCGCCCCCTACGTCGGCTCGATCGTGGACCTGACGACCGGGCGCCGCGAGAGCATCTACGCCGACACCGGCAACGACGAGTACGGCGCCCAGGCCATCCTGCGCTCGGTCTACGCCGGGAGCCGGAGCGTCTCGGGGACGATGCTGAGCAACGGCAACAGCATCGGCTACGGCGCGGTCGTCCTCGATCCCGACGACCCGAACATCGTCTACGGGGTGCTCAAGAGCGGCGGTCTGATGAAGCTCGAGCTCAGCACCTTCAACAACTACGTGCACTCCTGGTGAGCCGCGCGCGGCTCAGGTCTCGTCGATGACCTGGTCGGCGGTGCGCAGGATCAGCTCGACGCGGCCGCAGCCGTCGCTCCGCAGGAGGTCCGGGCGCAGCCCCGCGGTGCGGAGCTGGCGGCGCAGCCGCGACAGCGTCCGGTCCCACTTCTGGCGTAGCGAGTGTGGGTCGGCGTCGTCCGGCCACAGCTCGCGCGCGACGACGTCCCACTCCGCGGGCACCTGCATGACGGCCAGCTCGCTCAAGACCCGCGCCGGGAGCCCGGTCACGATCACCTGGGTGTGCCCCTGGGTCACGTGGACCGAGTCGTAGCGCGCGACGATGACCAGCGGCGTGTCGCACGAGTCGTCCTGCGCGGTGAGCGGCGTCGCCGAGTCCTCGAGCGGCACCGACACGAAGGTGAAGCGCCGCGCGCCCACCTCGAAGACGAGCCCCGGGGTGGCCTCCAGCTCCTCCAGACCCTCGCGGCGCAGGTAGAAGCGCTCGCCGTCGGACCAGATCAGCGCGTCGTGGTCAGCGACGAAGCCGGCCGTGACCCGCGTCCCGTCGGCGGTCGTCAGCGACGCGATCGGCGGCAGGATCTGCCGCGGCAGGTCGTCGCCGCAGAGCCCGAGCACCCGCGACGGCAGCGAGACCTCGTCGACGGTGAGGACGACCCCGTGCGCCAGCGTGATCTCCTGCCCCTCCTCGAGCTCCACCTCGGTCTCCAACACGCCGTCGACCAGGAAGCGCCCGCGCAGCGCCAGCAGCCGCAGCGACGACCCGCGCAGGCTCACCAGCGCGTGGGCCTCCGACACCCCCGGCTCGCGCAGGCGCAGCGCCGCCGCCGCCGAGCGCCCGATGAAGTGCCCCGGCTCCACCGCGACGGCGCGACCGTCGCGGGTCGCGAACACCACGCGCGCGACGCGCGCGGACACCTTGGGCTGCTCGTGGTTCATGGCCTGGGTCCGTCTTCGTCCAGGACCTCGTCCAAGGTCAAGCCCCAGCGCTCCTCGACCTCGGCCGGCGTCGCCAGCGCGCCCTCGAGCGCCAGGAAGGTCAGCCGCCCGTCCCAGCCCCCCGCCGCCACCCCGCGGCCTCCGGCCAGCGTCACGACGTTGGCCGCCCGGCGCTCGTGCTCTCGGGTGATCGCCCAGGGCGCCGCCTCGCCGAGCCGCCACAGGATCACCGTCCCGTCCCGGCCGCCACCGGCGAGCCAGCCCCCGGCCGCCGCGACCGCCACCACGTCGGTCCCCGGCGCGCGGTACGTCAACGCCGCCCACGGGGGCACCTCGGCTCCGCGCCAGCCGCTGACCACGACCGCCTCGACCGTGCCCGCGCGGGCCGCGAACACCAGCGGCAGCTGGTCGTGCACCGCGGGATCGTCGAGCCCGGCCGGGAGCGTCCCGCAGACCTCGCGCGTCAGCGTCCCGTCGCCCGCCCGCGTGACGCAGGTGAGCTGCCCGCCGACCCCGCTGATGACCACCCGACGCCGATCGCCGCTCGCCGACAGCGCGGTCGCGCCCGAGTCCACGATCAGCTCCTGGGCCCGGTCGACCCCGAGGCGGACGATCGTCCCGCTGTAGCGGAGCGCGAGCACCTCGCCGCCGCCGATGGCCACCAGGCGCTTGATCTTGGTGCCGTCGAGCTCCCCCGCGAGCGGCGCCGGGGCCTCGCCGGGCGCGAAGCTGAAGACGCGCTGGTCGCCGAAGCCGTAGCCGAAGCCGCGCCCGTCGGGGCCGATGTCGACCGTCTTCACGAAGCCGTCCTGCCAGCGCACGGTCTCGCGGACCTCGTGGGTCACAGCGTCAACAATGTTGACATTCGCGCCGGCGGCGACCGCGAGGTAGCGCCCGCCCGGGTCACTGGCCAGCGCCGCGACGCCGGCGTCGAACCGGAGCTGCTCGGCGCTCGCGGTCGTCAGCGACCACCGGGTGACCCGCGGCGTGGCGGTCACGAAGCCGGCTGGGCCGGCGGCGACGACCCGCTGGACGCCGACGTGCGGGAGCCGCATCACGGGGGTGAGCGTCGGGACCGAGACCACGACGGGCGGCGCGCCATCGAGCAGGGCGACCGCCCGGTGGCCCCCCGCGAGCGGGATCAGGGCTTGGATCAGGGGGGCGTCAGTGAGGGTGGCGCGCTCGGTCCGCGGGGCGCCGTCGAGGGCGAGGAGCCGCAGCGTGCCGATGTCGTCGCCGGTCATCACGAGCTCCTGCCCGAGGAAGGCGAAGGCGCGGGTGTGAACCAGGCCGTGGCCTTCCCGCGGCGCGACGCCGCCGACGTCGAGCCGGTGGGTGGCGTGGTCGCCGGCGCCGACGAAGGCCTGTCCGTCCCGGCACGCGATGAGCCAGCGGTCCCCCCCGGGGCTCAGCGCGACGGCGTCGACGGTGCCGCCGCCGCATGGTCGCGGGAGGGGCAGGGTGGCGGCGCGGTCGACGCGGACGACCCGCGAGCCCTCCCACAGCAGGATCGCCCCGTCGTCCGGCCCCTGGATCAGCCTGGCCCGCGCCGGGACAGCGTCGGCGGCGCCGACCGGTGCGCCGTCCGAGGCCCGATAGCGCTGGACGCGATCCTCGACGACCGCGGCGACCAGCGTCCCGCCGTCGAGGAAGGCGGCGCGCTCGATCCGACCCGCGAGTGACCAGCGGCGCCGCCCGGCGCTGGCCAGCGAGATCCCGTCGCCGTCGAGGCACAGCGCGTCCCCGTCGGGGGTGACGTCGATCGGGTCGCACGGGGCGGTCTGGAGGAGCTCGCGCTCGGGGGCGGTCCCGGCGGCGGCGGTCGCGAGGATCCCGCGCGCCTCGGCCAGCGGCTCGCGGGCCAGGGCGTGGGCCGCGAGCACCGTGGCCTCGGGGCGGCGGCCGGCGTGGGCCGCTTGGCGCGCCTGGGTCATCAGGACGTAGGCGAGTCGCCGCTCGGCGACGCCGCGCTCGCGCGCGAGGTCCTCGACGCCGAACGCGACGACCGTGACGAGCGCGGCGAGCGCGACGAGCGCCACCAGCAGCGGCCGGCGCCAGGCGGCCAGGAGGCGGGTGAGGAGCTCGAGCCCGCTGTAGCTGTGGGCGGCGACGAGGCGCCCCTCGAGGAAGTTGCCGAGGTCGTCGGCGAGCGCCTTGGCGTCGGCGTAGCGCTCTCGCGGGTCCGCGGCGGTGGCCTTGGCGATGATCGCGGTCAGCGGCGGCGGCACGGCGTCTTCGGCCGGCGCGATGAGGCGCAGGAGCGCGCCCAGGCTCCACACGTCCGAGCGCGCGTCGAGCCGCTCGCCCCGCTCTTGCTCCGGGCTCATCGCCCCCGGCGTACCAGCGCGCGGCGGGGGCGGGTCGCCGTCGTCCCCGGCCCTGACGGCGAGGCCCCAGTCGATGACCTGCACCTCGCCGAAGGCGCCGATCATGATGTTCGCGGCGCTCAGGTCGCGGTGGACGACGCGCTTGGCGTGGGCGAACGCGACCGCTTGGCAGGCGAGGTGGACCGGGCGGAGGTAGCGCAGCCGCTCCTTCGGGGTGTCCGCGAGCCCCAGCAGGTCCGCCAGCGAGCTGCCGCGGACCACCTGCATCACGTAGCCGGCGCGACCGTCGGCGCCGCGGTGGACGTCGTAGACCGAGACGATCCCCGGGTGCTCGAGCTCCGCCGTGATGCGCGCCTCGCGCGCCAGCTGCGCCTCGGCCTCGGGGGAGCGCGGCTCCTTGATGGCGACGTCCCGCTCGAGCCAGTTGTCGCGCACCAGGCGGACGGTCCCCATCCCCCCGTGCCCGAGCTCCGCCACCGCCGTCCAGCGGTCGGCGGGCAGCGGCGCCGCGGGGGCCGGGGCCGGCTGCGCGGGATCGCTCGAGTCCGCGCGCGACAGCGCCGGAGCAGAGGGTTGGAGTCGGTTCATGGGTTCGTCCGGCCACCCCGCAGTGCGCCCGCGCGCGCCACATTGTGAACGAATTTCACACTATCAGGGGCGTTGCGACGCAGCAATCAAGGGGTGAAAGCGCCCACCAGTGTGGCTCCTCCTCGCGAAAACGCCCACCATCGGGCCTGTGGGGGGCGCGGCGGCCGTGCGCCCGCGGCGTCGGGGTGAGGTGACAGCGCGGCGCCGGTCGGGTATCTCCGAGCGATGGCCGACGACCTGACCGACGCGCAACACGACGCCCTCGCGGACAAGCTCCACGCGCTCGAGGCGGCGCTCGAGGCGCAGCTCGGGAGCGCCACCGGGGACGGGCGCCCGGTCGCGCTGGACACCGCGTTCGGGCGCGTCTCCCGCGTGGACGCGATCCAGCAGCAGCAGATGGTGAAGGCCACGCGCCACCGTGCGCAGGGGCGGCTCATCCAGGTGCGGGCAGCGCTCGACCGGGTCGCCGCCGGGGACTACGGCGACTGCGCCAGGTGCGGCGATCCCATCGGCTTTGGTCGCCTCGACGCGCGCCCCGAGACCCCGCTGTGCGTCGGCTGCCAGGGGGAAGCCGAGGCCCGTCGCCGGTGAACGGCGGGGAGAGGCGCCCGGGCGCGGCGTGAGCCGTGTTCATAAATGGGTTGCCATGCGGCCGCGAGCGCGGGAACGTCCCGCCGGTCGCGGAACCGTAGGAGGTTGAGATGGACCAGAACCTAAGCGCGGCATGCCTTCGGGACGCGGCACGGCTGGAGCCCCGACTCGACAGCTACGTTGCGCTGCACAAGCGCGAGCGCCCCGACGGGCTGGCGCTGATCGAGCACGACACCGGCGCCCGGGTGAGCTGGGCGGACTTCGATCGCGCCATCGACGCGTTCGCGGCCAAGCTGCTCGCCATCGGCCTGCGCAAGGGTGACGTGGTCGCGACGACGCTGCCGTTCTCGAAGGAGCACGTGTTTCTGCAGTACGCGTGCTTTCGGGTCGGGGTCATCATCGCGCCCCTCGACCTGCGCCTGAAGGCCGCCGAGATCCTGACGGCCTTCGAGAAGATCCGCCCCAAGGCGTACTTCTTCCTCGGCGAGACCCCGCGCGTCGACTTCCGCCCCATCGTGAAGGAGGTGATGGCCGGGGCCCCGTGGTGCTCCCACTGGGTTCAGTTCCAGCAGGCCATGGACGGCGTCCTGCCCGGCGCGCAGCACGTCAAGGCGTTCGCGGCGGACCTCAAGTGGCGCTTCTTGGTCTCGAAGCTGACCGGCAGCGTGCGCCGCGCCTCGCGCGCCGTCGACCGCCGCGATCCCGCGCTGATCATCTTCACGACCGGCTCCACCGGCGCCCCCAAGGCGGCGCTGCTGTGTCACGAGAACATCCTGCTGCAGAACGTGATGGTGGCGCTGGCCTTCGAGCTGACCGCCGCTGACCGGATGCTCGTGAACCTGCCCCCGAGCCACGTCGGCGGGCAGACCGAGCAGCTCATGACCACCATCTACGGCGGCGGGGTCTCGGTGCTGCTGCACGTGTTCGACGCGGCGAAGTCGCTCGCCGCGGTCGCCGAGCACAAGGTGACCCTGCTCGGGCAGATCCCGGCGCTCTACGCGATGCAGTGGCGCCTGCCGGACTACGACGACTACGACCTGTCGAGCCTGCGCTTCGCCATCTACGGCGGTCAGAGCGTCGACCGCCCCTTCCTCGAGCGCCTCGAGGTCATGGCCCACCAGATGGGGACCGGGCTCGGGCTGACCGAGACGGCCGGCTTCTGCACCTACACGCCGGTCGGCTGGGGGTTCGCGGAGATCGCCGCCGGGGTCGGGTTCGACGCGCCGACGTGCCCGGTCAGCGTGCGCGAGCCGATGCGCGCGGACGGGCACTCGGGCGCCGCGAAGCCGGCCGGCGAGACCGGAGAGCTCTGCTTCAGCGGGCCTCAGGTCTTCCTCGGCTACCTCAACGACGAGGAGGCCACGCGGCGGACCATCTCCAAGGACGGCTTGCTCTACACCGGCGACCTCGGGTGGGTGGACGAGGACGGCGTACACTTCGCCGGGCGCTCGAAGTTCGTCATCAAGCCGCGCGGCTACCAGGTCTTCCCGGGCGAGGTCGAGAACTTCATCGCCCACGCCTTCCCCGACGCGGTCGCGCTGGTCGGAATCATCGGTGTGCCCCACGCCGTCTGGAGCGAGGGCATCGTGGCCTTCGTCGAGCTGCGCGCGGGCGCGACCGTCGACCGCGCGGCCGTCGACGAGCGGCTCAAGGAGATCGCGGCCTACAAGCGCCCGGCGCACGTCGTGTTCGTGGCCGAGGGCGAGCTGCCGCTCAACCGCGTGGCCAAGCTCGACTACCTCACCCTGCGCGAGCGCGCCCAGGTCGAGGTGGACGCCCTGCGCCAGCGCGGCGGCTGGGACGCGAGCTGAGGCTCGGCCGTCGGGGAGGCGTCGCGGCGCGGGGGCCCGCACCGCGGCGCGGGGGCCAGCACCGCGTCGAACCCCCGCACCAGGTCGGAGACATCGATCGCGCGCTCCGCGTCCTCGAGGGCCGCCATGGCGACGATCCCGCGCCGGGGCGACGGGTGAAGTGATACCCTGCGGTCTCCGACCGGGAGGTGAGGCGTGAGCGTGGGACCGACGGGCGTGCGCGCGGTGGTGGAGGCGTTCGGCGAGACCCCGCTCGACGCGGTGGAGCGCCAGCTGCGGCTCGAGGCGCAGGCGCCGCCGGACCCCGCGGAGCTCGGCGCGAGCGACGTCATCGTCGCCGTCCAGAGCGCTCAGGTCGGCTGGGTCGACCTGCTGATGGCGAGCGGGCAGTACCAGCACATGGCCGCGCCGCCCTACACGCCGGGGCTCGAGTACGCCGGCGAGGTCGTGTGGAGCGGCCCCGCCGCCGCCGCGCGCTGGCCGGTCGGCGCCCGGGTCATCGCCGACGGGCTCATGACCGGGCCGCGCTCCCTCGGGCCGTATCAGCGCTGGGGCGGCTTCGCCTCCTACGCCGTCGCGCCCGCCGCCGCGCTGCGATCGCTGCCCGACGGCTGGTCCTACGACCAGGGCGCGTGCCTCCTCGGCAGCTACGAGACGGCCTACCACTGCCTCGTCGCTCGCGGCGGTGTGACCGCCGGTGAGACCGTCCTCATCCACGGCGCCTCCGGGGCGACCGGCCTTGCTGCGGTGCACATCGCGAAGCGCCTCGGTGCGACGGTCATCGCGACTGGACGCTCAACGGAGAAGCTTCTTGCGGTGCGAGATAACGGCGCCGATCACGTCATCCGCACCGCGTCGGACGCGGACGGCGAGCTGACGCCGTTTCGCGCCGAGGTGAAGGCGCTCACCGGCGGGCGCGGGGTGGACGTGGTGTACGACGGGGTCGGCGGGCCGATCTCGGTCGAGAGCCTGCGCTGCGTCCGCTTCGGGGCGCGCTACCTCATCGTCGGCTGGGCGGCGACGCCGTTGGTCGCGAAGGGGGCCGGCGGCCGCGGGGCGCCGAACGCGAACGTGCTGCCGACGAACCTCATCATGATGAAGGGGCTCGACGTGCTCGGCTGCCCGACGGCCATCTCGACCCACCTCGATCCGTCGATCCGCGCCGCGCGCCTGGCCGCCATCGACGGCTGGATCAGCGCTGGGCTGGCGCCCCACGTCGGCGCCGTGTACGACCTCGCCGACCTGAAGCGGGCGTTGCGCGACAAGTGGAAGAGCCGCTTCGTCGGCGGCGGGGTGGTGCGGCCGCCCGCGCGTGGCTGAGCGAGGGCGGCCCGGCGACGCCGCGACCTCGCGACCTCGCGGCTGAGGGGTCAGTCGTCGTCGTCGTCGTGGTCGTCGTGGTGGCCGCCACCGTGCTCGCCTTCGCCCTCGACCTTGCCGAGCTGCAGGGTCTGCCCGATGAGCGGCAGCGTCAGCTGCTTGGTGGTGGCGTCATAGCCCGCGACGACGCGCCACGCGAAGAGCCCCGTCAGCGCGATGAAGACGAGCGCGATCACCGGCTTGGCGCCGGTGATGGCGGCGTCCGGCGCGCCCTCCTTGTGGCCGTCGACCATGGTCTTGGCGATGTTCTCGCGGTGGCGCCAGGTGTGGAGGGCGATCCCGAGCACGTGCGCGATGGCGGTCACGAGGAGCGCGTAGGCGAGCAGCTCGTGGACGTCCTCGGCCGCCTCCGAGCCCCCGCCCATGAGGATCCCCGTCACGGCGAGGCCCAAGAACAGGGCCAGGAACGCGAAGATCGCCATGCTCGAGCCCGGGTTGTGACCGATGTGGCGCTCGCCGGTCCCCGACGCCACGCCGCGCAGATATCCCAGCACCGCCTTGGGCCCGAAGAGGAACGAGCGGAAGCGGGCGTAGCGCGTCCCGACGAAGCCCCAGACGAGGCGCAGCACGACCATGAACGCGAGGCTCAGCCCGACGAGCATGTGTACCGGGAACAGGGCGTCGCGGTGGCCGGCGACGTTGGCGATGACGAACGCCGCGATGAAGCCGCCGGCCAGCAGCCAGTGGAAGAGGCGGGTGGGGAGGTCCCAGACGAGGATGCGTTTCATGAGCGTGCTCCGTTGTGGCGGGCTGGCGCGTGGATCGGTGGAGGTTGTACCCGACCGAACCGCGGCGCAACGAGAACTGATTCGTTGCGGCAAAGCGTCGCAGGGCGATCAGAGGCGGCGGGCGCCGGCCGCGATGGCGGCGAAGACGGCGTCGGTCAGGGGCTCGTAGCCGCGGGCGGGGTCGAGCAGGGCGTAGAGCGGCTCGTCGATCCGGGCGGGGTCGAAGCCCTCGCGGATCAGCGCGCCCTTGACGGCCTTGAAGGTCGTGGTGGTGTCGTGCTCCTGGCGGACGCGCAGGAACACCGGTACGGCGTAGGGGGGCAGCGCCCGGGAGAGGCCGGCGGCGAGCGCGCGCCCGTCGAGCGCGTGGCCCGGGGTCAGGGTCAGCGCCGCCATCCCGGCGCGACCCTCGGCGCCGGGGACGGTGACGCCGTAGACGACGCCGTGGGTGACGCCGTCCTGGCGGGCGAGGACGCCCTCGACCTCGCCGGTGGCGACGTTCTCGCCCTTCCAGCGGAAGGTGTCGCCGACGCGGTCGACGAACTGGATGTGGCGCAGCCCTTGGTCGCGCACCAGGTCGCCGCTGTCGAGCCAGCGGTCGCCCTCGCGGAAGACGTCGCGCAGGACCTTGCCGTCGCTGGCGGCGGGGTCGGTGTAGCCGTCGAAGGGGCGCCGCGCGGTGATCTCGCTGATGAGCAGCCCGACGCCGCCGGTGTCCACGCGCCGGGCCAAGCCTCGGGCGTCGCGGCGGGGGCCCAGGGACACCTCGTCGAAGGCGACGATGGCGAAGCTCAGCGGGGTGAAGCCGGCGGTCTGCCGGACGCCGAAGGCGTTGACGAAGGCGATGTTCAGCTCGGAGGCGCCGTAGAACTCGTAGATTCGGTCGACGCCGAAGCGCGCCTCGAAGTCGGCCCAGAGCTCGGGGCGCAGGCCGTTGCCGGTGATGAAGCGGACGCGGTGGGCGCGGTCGCCGGGGCCCGGGGGCTGGTTGAGGAGGTAGCGCAGCAGCTCGCCGATGTAGCTGAAGGCGGTGGCGTCGTAGTGGTGGACGCGGTCCCAGAAGCGGGTGGCGCTGAAGCCGCGGTCGACGGCGAAGGTCGCGCCGGCGGACAGCACCGCGCCCCAGGAGATGGTCAGGGCGTTGTTGTGATAGAGCGGCAGGCAGCAGTAGAAGACGTCGTCCGGGCGGACGTGCAGGGTGACGGCGCCGATGAGCGCCAGCGACGAGAGCCAGCGGTAGTGGGTCATGACGGAGGCCTTCGGGAGGCCGGTCGTGCCCGAGGTGAAGACGTAGTAGCAGGGCTGCTCGGCGCGGACCTGGCGGGTCGACGCGGGGTCGGTGGGGGAGCGGTGGCGGGCCGCGTCGGCGAGGTCGCGCCAGCCCGGGGGGGCGGGGCTGGCGTCGTCGCCGCCGTGCCACAGGAACGTCGTCTCCGCCTGGGTCTCCGGGGTGTAGTCGGCGCTCGTGAGGGCGTCCCGGCACTCGGCGCTGACGATGAGGACGCGGGTCTTCAGGAGTCCGAGCGAGTGGGCGAGGGTGGCTTCGCGCTGGTGGTGGTTGAGGAGGCCGGCGATGGCGCCGAGCTTGGCGGCGGCGGCGACGGCGACGAGGAGCTCCGGGCGGTTCTCCATCAGGACGCCGACGGTGTCGCCGGAGCGGACGCCGTGGGCGGTGAGCGTCGCGGCGACGCGGTTTACCCAGGTGTTGAGCGCGCGGTAGGTCCAGGCCTGGTCTTCGAAGCGCAGGGCGACGCGGTCGGGGGCGTGTCGCGCCCAGTGCTCGAGGACGCGCCCGATGGACTGTCGGCTCCGCGGGCGCAGGGTCGCGAGCCGCAGGAGCCCGCCCTTGTCGACCCGGAGCAGCTCGGGGACCGCGCGCAGCACGCCCTTCGCCACGTCTCCGAGGGTCACCCGCCGGCCCTGACCGTCCTCGCGCATCCCGTCTCCTCGCGTCGGGCTCCCAGACCGGCGTCAGCATATGCCCCATCGCGCGCGCTGACGACGTCACCCGCGGTCTGGGGTGTGATCCAGGCCAGCGTCGCCACCGCTTGGCCCGCTTCGCGTTTGGCGTGTTGACCCGCAATGGCCTTCGAGGGGCTGGCGAGACGCGACCATCACCAACGGGAACCGCCACGCCGGGAAGCTACTCCGGGTAGCGGCGGCTGCGAAGCCACTCATAGGCGGGACGCCCACACCCCCAGTCAGTGGCCGCGGTGCGCGCTCTGCACTGGGAGTGCGGGCGTCCCGCCCGTCACATCTCGGATTGCCGCCGAGCGCGTCGATGTGTCGCGTACCGCTCCCCCGTTCGGGGGCGTCGTGATATCGTCCGGGGCATGAACGTATTCGCCATGATCGCCTTTGTCTCGGTCACGATCCTGACCGCGCCGGGCTGCTCCGTCACCGCGGGCGACACCAGAGCCGAGGCGCCTCCCACCGACGAGCGCCCGGCCGCGCGCCGCGTCGCCTCCGCAGAACCCGACGCCAAGGCCACGGCCGACGAGTGCGAGGCGGCTTGGCAGAACATCGTCTCGGTGTCGCTCCGCAAGGTCGAGGGCGACATGCGCAGCAACGGCGCCGACGAGGGCCTGGTCGCCGACACCGCCAGGGCGGTCCGCGCCTCCTTCGCCGAGCGCGGTCAGGAGTTCGTCGCCGGCTGCACTGACGCGATGCCGGCCACCACCGCCCACTGCATCGCCGAGCTCGCGTCCATCGACGGGATGGGCGCCTGCGGCGCCGCCCCACAGTAGGCGGGCGTCCCCCGGGCGGGCGCGGACGCGCGCCACGACCTCGGCGCCGGCACCCTGCGTGGGCCGCCGCGCGGCGCGAGCTACTTCTTCTTGAACTCGGTGTCGATGACCCGGGCGCAGTCCATCCCGATCATGTCGGCGGACGGCTCGAAGTTGACGGCGCCCTGCTTGAGGATGAAGGCGTCTTCGTCGCCGTTGCTGGCCTTGTCCGGCGCGGTGAACTTCACGGCCGCCGAGTAGTCGACGCCGTCGCAGTCGTCGTCGCTCTTGATGGTCAGCTGGAACTCGAAGCCCTTGGTGGCGACGAAGTTGCGGATGGTCAGCGTGGCGCCGCCGGAGTTCTTGTACGCGCCGTTGTAGTCGACGGGCGCCGCCGCCGGCTTCGGGGCCGCCGGCTTCGGGTCCGCCGCCGTGGGGAGGGCTGGGGCCGGAGGAGCGGCGTTGACGCTTGCGCCGACGCCGACCGCGAGGGCCGCGGCGGTGACCGAGAGGGCGAGAGCCCGAAGCGAGGACTTCAGCATGGAGACCGTCCGAATTTGTGGGGTGTGCGACGCGCGTTCCGCGCCACAATGGGCATATCGCGGCGCCGGTGGCGCCGTCAACGGCGCCCGCGCGCACCCCATTCCAATCGGCCCCCTCGCTGGGCCGGTGGGGCCGCGAGCTGCCCCCTTTGCATCTTCGTGGGTTGGGGGCGTTTCGCTTGTGCGCTGCAACACGCGACACCAAGGGTCCGCGCAGGAACAGCTCAGCAGGATGGCCAAGGAGGCGGCCCGCCGGGTGGTTCGACGAAAGCGCAGTCAGACCGGGCGTCTTACAAGCTTTCGTCGGGCCGCCCGGTGGGTTGGATCCGCCGGCCAGGATGTTGAGTATTTCTGTGCGGACACTACCCTGGGCGGCGCCGGCGCTGAGCCGCGCGCCTGCGACTCGGGAGGAGACGACGTGACCAAGACCCTCTGGGCAGCGACGACGATGTGCCTGCTCCAACTCGGGTGCGGCGGGACCTCGAGCGACCCCGGCGGCGACGCGAGCGCCGACGCCGTGGACGCGAGCGCGGACGCCGACGCCGACGCCGTGGACGCCGTCGCCGACGCCGTGGACGCGAGCGCCGACGCCGTGGACGCGACCGCGGACACGAGCGCCGACGCCGTGGACGCCGTCGCCGACGCCGTGGACGCGAGCGCGACCGGCTGCGTGACGGGCGCTCCGCCGGTCGCCTACCGCCTCGCCGACGCCAACCAGGCCGCCTGCTACGACAACAAGGGTGACGCGGTCACCTGCCCCGCCACGGGCGCGCCCTTCTACGGGCAAGACGCGCAGTACGCCGGGCTGGCGCCGAGCTACTCGGTCGTCTGCTCGGACGCGGTGGTCCTCGACGACAACACCGGCCTGCTGTGGGAGCGGGCGCACCACGACCAGCGCGCCAGCTACGCGGTCGCGGCGGCCTACTGTGACGGGCTCGAGCTCGGCGGCTACGACGACTGGCGGATGCCGTCGATCAAGGAGCTCTTCTCCATCAGCGACTGGAACGGCGACCAGCACGAGGACGGTGCGTTCTACCTCGACAGCGCGGCCTTCGCGTTCGACTACCCCGACCTGAGCGACCTCACCGGCACCCACTCCAACCAGATGATGGGGCAGACCTGGTCGAGCACCTCGCGCCCGGACGTGGAGAACCTCAACCACGACGTGCACTACTTCTTCAACTTCCTCGACGCCCACATCAAGAGCCAGGACGCCGAGAACGCCAACGCGGCGCTCTTCTACCGGTGCGTGCGCGGGGACGCCGCGGCGCTCGACAACGAGCTCCAAGACAACGGCGACGGGACCGTCACGGACGCGGCCACCGGGCTCGTGTGGCAGCGGGCCAACGGCCAGCAGAGCGCCGGCGACCTCCAGTTCAGCTGGAAAGAGGCGCTCGCGTACTGCGAGGCCCTCGCGCTGGCGGGCCACGACGACTGGCGCCTGCCCGACGTCAGGGAGCTCCAGAGCATCGTCGACTACGACCCCCCGGACTGGACCGGTACCCACATGGCGCTCGACACCACCGTCTTCGCGTTCGACCTGCCCGCGGGCAAGGACCTGACGACGCCGCCGACGACCTCGCCCCCGGACGGCGCGGCGGTGGCGCCCTTCTTCTGGAGCAGCACCACCCACGGCGACAACAAGTCGTTCGCCGCCTACGTCTGCTTCGGCCCGTGCTGGGCGGTCGAGGAGCTGGGCTTCGGCCACGACGTGCATGGCCCCGGCGCGCAGCGCTCGGATCCGAAGGACGACCAGATGGGAAACATCTGGACCAAGGTGGGCGAGAGCATCGGCGACCAGCAGGACGTGGTGCAGATCGACAACTTCGTGCGCTGCGTGCGCTGAGCCAAGCAGCGGCAGGTCGAGGACCGGAGTCCGCAGCTGGTGGGGGTCGGCGCGACGCAGTCGCGCCAAGCAACGGCCGCGGAGGACGCAGGTCCTCGACCGATACGATGGGAACTGGGGCCTGCTTCGGAAAAGACACGAGCTCTGGGCCAAGCAACGGCAGGTCGAGGACCCGCGACGTCGCCGACCGGGTGTGGTATCGGACCTCGCACGGCTGGTCCGTCACGGTCCAAGGCCGCCAGGCGTCGGCTGTATTGCAGTGCAGCATGGCGCGTCATGCTCATCCACATGGATTGATCCCCGAGGTCTTCATGCGTCGCATCATCTTCGCAGCGCTGCTCACCGTTGCCGCGTCGGTGGGCGCATGCGGCGACACCGCTGGCACCTCCCAGGACATCGCCACCGATGTCGCTGACGTCGTCGAGGGGACGTGCCCTGCGGCGTGCGCCGAGGAGGACGGCAACCCGTGCACCGTCCCGGCCTGCGACGCCGTGACCAACACCTGCGTCGAGCGGGCGGTGGCCGACGGCGCCGCGGTCGCCAGCGACTGCTACGACGGGATCGTGTGCCAGGCGGGGAGCCCCAACACCAGCGGCGCGACCCTGACGGCGCTGGGCCAGTCCTGCGCCACGGCCGACGCGGGGCTCGATCCGTTTGGCTGCACGCGGACGCGCTGCGTCGAGGGGCACGACGCCTGCGTCGACGTGGTCAAGCCGGCCGGCGCGGCCTGCTGGCCGGAGGTCGGGACGACGAGCGCGGGCGCGACCTGCCTCGGCCACAGCTGCAACGCCGCCGGGGCGTGCATGCCGGACGCGAGCGCGGACGTGGTCTGCGGCGACGGCGACTTTCCGGCGGGCTGCGAGGTCGAGTGCCGCGCCTGCACGTCCCTCGGCTGTCACTGGGTCCCCGACCCGAACGCCCCGGGCGCGCCGGCCAAGAAGGTCCGCTATTGCCAGCCGACCGCGGTGGTCGAGGGGGCCTGCGACGACGGCAACGGCTGCACCACCGGGGACACCTGCACCCTCGACCGCGTCGCCAGCGGCCCGCTCGGCAAGGAGACGACGGGGCTGTGCGAGGCGAGCGGCGGCAAGTCGAAGGACGACTGCCTGGCGGAGCTCGAGCTGCCGGCCCTGCCGTGCCTGCGCGCGGGGCTCGGCTGCGACGACGTCGCCGGCTGCGCGCTCGACCAGGACGCCGCCAACGCCTGGTGCCGCCCGCCGGCGCCGGTCTGCGTGAACCAGGCCGAGACCTACTGCACCCACATCGACGTCGGCGACGGCAAGTGGAACGCGGCGACCGGCTGTCACCTCGCGGTGTACGCGGCGACCTGCGACGACGGCGATCCGTGCTCGATCGACCGCTGCGAGGCCGGCGGCTGCGCCCACGACGCGCTGCCCGACGGCACCACCTGCGGCCCCGAGGCGACGTGTGAGGGCGGGCACTGCAGCTCGACCTGCGCGCCGGTCGCCGGCGGCTGGGGCGCGTGGAGCTGCGGGGCCTGCTCGGCGATGTGCGGCGGCGGCACGCTGACGTGCACGCGCAGCTGCAGCGCCCCGCCGGCGAGCTGCGGCGGGGCGGCCTGCGCGGGGGACGCGGCGATGACCCAGGCCTGCAACA
>PHBI01000143.1 GCA_002841945.1 Deltaproteobacteria bacterium HGW-Deltaproteobacteria-14 | reverse complement strand
GGCTGCGTCGCGGCGGCGCCCGCGCGCGACGCCCTCGACGAGGCGCGCGGCGCCATCGTGCGCACCGCGGAGCTCCGCTGCCCGGCCGGCCTCGCCGGCGCCACCGTGACCGTCGCGGGCATCGAGCGCGCCTCCACCCCGGTCCTCGTGTCCGCGCTCCTCGCGAGCGGCGAGAGCGCCTCGGGCGTCATCGACGCGCGCCACCCGAGCTGGACCATCCCCGCCGCGCAGCCCGCCGGCGCGACCTTGACCCGCTACGGGGGCCTCGGCGTGCTGCACCTCTGGACCGGCCTCGACCACGTCCTGTTCGTGCTCGGGCTGGTCCTCCTGGTCCGCGGCCGGCGCCTGGTCGTCGCCGTGACCGCCTTCACCGTCGGCCACAGCGCGACGCTCGCGCTCGCCGTCCTCGGCGTGCTCGACGTCCCGTCGGCCCCGGTCGAGATCGGCATCGCGCTCAGCCTCGTGCTCGTCGCCCTCGAGATCGTCCACGATCAGCGCCGCGCCTCGTTCCCCGCGGACGACCCGCGCGCGCGCCCCGGCCCCGTCGCCCGCCGCCCGTGGCTCTTGTCGGGCGCCTTCGGGCTGCTGCACGGCCTCGGCTTCGCCGGGGCGCTGGGCGAGGCTGGGCTCCCGCCGGCTCAGGTGCCCCTGGCGCTCGTCGGCTTCAACGTCGGCGTCGAGCTCGGTCAGCTCGTGGTCGTCGCCGTCGCGCTCGGCCTCGGCTTCGTCGCCCTGCGCCTCGCCCGCGCGGCGCGCCCGACCGTCTTCCTCGCGGCCGCCTACCTCATCGGCTGCCTCGGCGCCTTCTGGGTGTTCCAGCGCGCCTGGTCCGCGCTCACCTGACGCGCCCAGAGACCCGAACGCCCGCCGCGGGGCGGGCGTTCGGTCGGGCTCCGGTCAGGGAGCCTGGCGCGGGGGGATCAAGTAGAGGAGGCCGACGAGGGTCGCGGCGCCGTAGATCAGCCAAGCGGCGACGACGGAGTCCACCTCCGCGCCGCTGACGAGCATCGTGACGAACGCGACCGTCACCACCGTGAAGGCGAGGCCCGCGATGATGGTGTTCAGGCCGACCGCTTTGCGGCCCACCGGGTAGCCGTCGCGTCCGCGCAACCTCGCGACGTAGATGGAGATCGGCAGCGCGCCGGCGACGAGCGCCCCGAGCAGCAGCCCGATGGAGGGCTTGGTCGTGAAGCTGCCGGCTCCGATGAAGGCGCCCGTCAGCAGAGCGGTGAGCCCAAGGAGCGCGATCTGAAAGGAGATCGTGCCGAGCATGGCGGTGGCGACCTTGGCGCCGAGCGCCGGGTCCCGAGTCCCCGTCCGGCGCCCGTCCAGCTCTCCGAAGATGTAGATGAGGACGAACGCGACCAGGGCGATCCACGCAATACCGGCCACGACCGCGACGGTCCCGCCGAGGATGCTGCTCAAGACTCCGTACATATCGCCTTCCTGTGGGTTGGGGGCTGACGCGATCTGCTCCGGCCACCATGGCACGCCGGCCAGAACTCGCAACCGGCCCGGCGCGAGAGCGCCCCAACGAGAGAGGCGCCACACGGGCGCCCCAAAGACGAACGCCCGCCGAGGGGCGGGCGCTCTTAGACTCAATCGCCTGGGATCAGGCGCGATTTCCCAGCATCGCGACGCCGGCCAGGGCGAAGCCCGCCGTGCCGCCGAAGATGTAGACGTAGCTCAGGATCTCGGCGAGGCCGCCGACGTTCATACGGCCAAGCGCGAACACGCCCATCAGCACGCCGACGATGCCGACCACGAGCAGCACGATGCCGCCGGCCTGCATGATGCCCGCGTTGGCGCTCTTGCCGGCGCTGCCCATCATCCCGAGGCCGCCGAGGAGCGCGGTGAGGGGGATGGCGAACAGGAGCCCGAGGCCACCGATCTGGATCATGTCGAGGCTCGTCATGACGAACCCGAAGACGAACAGCAGCAGGGTCACCGCGATGAGGATCGAGAAAACACCGGCGATCGAGTGGAGTCCCCCGAAGAGCTTGCCGAACCCAAACCACCCGACCGCGGCGGTGATGCTGCCTGCGAGCAGCAGCAGGCCGACGAGGATGACCCCGCCGATACCCGCTTGGGCGTTTCCGGCGCCGCCCGCGAAGCTCACGCCCATGACGAACATGAGTAGAATCGCCGCGGCGACCAAGAAGTTACCGATAGCCCCCGCCATCAAGGCGCCGGCCGGCTTGGCTTCAGACATGATATCCCTCCTAAATTAGAGCATTTGCCCTGGGTGTCGCGACCGTATTTCAAGCCACAGCGGCTTGCAAGTGCAGCCGGTCCCCTCCCGCGGGCGCCCATGAACGCGACGTCAGACACGCGAGCGTGTAGGCGGGGGCAAACCAATCGGCACAATCGGCGCCGGCGACGCAGCGGAGCTCAGAAGAGGACGCGCCAGCTCACCGCCAGCTCGTGCCGATCGGCGGCTCGGGTCCCCGCGACCTCGCGGCGCATCACCCAGCGCAGGCCGACCTCGTGGCGCCACGCGGGCTCCCAGGTCACCCCGGCGAGGACGAGCCAGTGGGCGCCCCCGTCCACGGTCGGCGCGCTCAGCGAGTCCATGGCGTCGCCGCCGCCGCCGCCGAGGGCGAAGGCGAGCCCGGCCACGGCCTCCCAGGTGAGCTGCAGGACCCCCGAGTGGGTCGGGCTCGGGCCCTCGTCGGGGAACGCGAGGAAGTAGCGCGCTTCTGCGTGGACCGGGCCGAGCTCGATCCCGAGCGCCGGGCTCAAGAGCGCCGCGCCGGCGTCGGCGAAGCTCAGCCGCCAGACGCGCAGGCGCGCCCACACGAGGTCCCGAACGACCTCGAGCGACGGCTCGATCCACGCCGACAGGCGCGGGCTGAAGTCCGCGTCGGGGCCGAAGCCGACCGCCCCCTCGATCGAGAAGCCAGCGGCGCGCCAGCTCGCCAAGAACGTGCTGACGCTGTCCTGAAGCAGCTCCTCGCCCTGACGCCTGAGCCGCAGCTCGCCCGCGAGGCCGAGGCGCAGCTCGCCCACCACCCGCACCTGCGCCTCGAGGCGGGTGGTCACCAGATCCGCGCGGGCCTCGCTGATGAACCCCGGCTCGAGGCGAACGCTGAAGCGCGCCCCGCGCCGCTGCACGTCCTCGGCCACGACGCAGCTCGCCTGGCCCCCGAGGCTGCAGCTGCGCTCGAGGTCCGTGACGGCGCGGTCGACCTCGCCGCGCTCACTCCACGCGAGCCCGCGCTTGCGCAGCGCCTCGGCGTCGTCGGGGAAGCGCGAGAGGTACGCCGTGAAGCCGTCGGTCGCCGCCCGCCAGTCGCGGCCCCAGAAGGCCAGGTCGACCTCGAGCATCGCCGTCTCCGGGTCGTCGCGCGCCGTCGGCGTGCGCGCCACGAGCGCGGCGTACGCGTCGCGGGCGGCCGGGAGGCGCCCCGACCAGGCCAGCAGCCGCACCCGCCACGCCGCGATGTCGGCGTCGGCCGGGTAGCGCTCGAGGCTGCGCTCGGCCCAGTGCAGCGCCTCGTCGAAGCGCTGCTGGTAGCCGACCGCCCGCGACAGCTCGACCCACGCCTCGACGTCCTGCGCGTCCGCGACCATGCACGCCCGCGCCGCCGCCTCCGCCTCCGCCGCCCGACCCGCGCGCCGGAGGTCTCGCGCGTCGGGGCAGCTTGCGTGCGACGCAACATGGCCTGAGGCCAGGATGGCCAGTATCGAGGCGACAAGTGTAATGCGGTGCAGCATGGCCCTCACCCGCCCTCGACGCCGCTCTGGGCGGCCGCCGCGCTGGTCGCCGTCGACTTCTTGGCGTCCCGTTGGGTGAAGCCCTTGCGCGTCATCTCGCCCCAGGCCTGCCCGCCGCGGATGAAGTCGAGCATCCCGCGCAGGCGGTAGAAGAGCAGGATCTGCCGGTAGCCGCAGTTCTCGAGGAGCGCCGCGGCGATGAGGGCGAAGCGCGCGCGGATCCCGCGGTAGGAGTTGAAGCCGAGGTCGTCGAGCGCCATCGCCTGAAACGACATCAGGATGCCGACGAGGAACGCGAGGATGAAGAAGAGCCCGCCGGAGAGCGGGTCGACGGTGCCGAAGGCGAGGGTGAGCGCGAAGTAGACGTAGCCGAACAGCTCGAGCACCGGGGCGAACAGCTCGAACAGGACGAACATCGGAAACGAGAACATCCCGACCGCACCGTAGCGCGGGTTCAAGAACATCTTGCGGTGGCGCAGGAGGCTGTCGAAGAGGCCGCGCTGCCAGCGGTGGCGCTGACGACCGAGGACGCGCATCTCCTCGGGGGCCTCGGTGTAGCAGATGGGGTCCGGCACGTAGTAGATGCGGTACGGGATCTTGCGCTCGCGCATGTGGCGGTGCATCCGCACGACGAGCTCCATGTCCTCGCCGACCGTGTCGTGGCGGTAGCCCTTGAGCTCGACGAGGACGTCGCGGCGGAAGATGCCGAGCGCCCCGGAGATGATGAGGTTGCCGCCGAGGCGGTTGAGGCCGAGGCGCGCGAACAAAAAGGCGCGCAGGTACTCGACGATCTGGAAGCGGGCGACCCACGACTTGGGGATGTCGACGTGGGTGACGCGGCCGTCGTGGACCGTCGCGCCGTTGGCGAGACGGATGGTGCCGCCGACGGCGATGGTGTTGTTCGGGTCGTAGATGAAGGGCTCGACCATGCGCAAGAGCGCGCGCTGGTCGATGAGCGAGTCGGCGTCGACGCAGCACACGAGCGGGGTGCGCGCGACGTTGATGCCGGCGTTGAGCGCGTCCGCCTTGCCGCCGTTGTCCTTGTCGACCACGATGAGGCGAGGCTCGCTGCGCGAGCGGTAGACCCCGCGGACGGCGCGGGTGTCGAACTCGCGGCGGTAGACGTTCTTGACGCGCTCGAGGTGGAAGCGCTCGCGGAGGCGCTCGAAGGTCTCGTCTTTCGACCCGTCGTTGACCACGATGACGCTGAAGTTCGGGTACTCCAGGTGCAGAAACGCCCGCACGCTGTCGACGATGGTCGGCTCCTCGTTGTAGGCCGGGGCGATGATGGAGATCGGCGGGGTCGAGTCCTGCGACAGCAGGATGTTGTCGAGCTCCGGCCAGCGGAGGCTGCGCGCGCGGCCGAGCTCGATGGCGCTCAGCACCAGCAGCAGCGCGTTCATCCCGTTCATCAACAGGAAGTACGCGATGATCAGGACCTCGATCCAGTTCGACATCAGGCGGCCTCCACCCCGACGGGTACGGTGGCCTCGGCGCCGGCGGCGGGGGCCAGCGCGGCGGCGGTCGGCGCCGTCGAGAAGTCGGTGAGGACGTGCTCGGCGGCGTCGCGCGCGTAGCGGTCGGTCGAGCGGTCGAGGACCTCGCGCAGGCGCGCGACGCCGACGGCGCCGTGGCGGCCGAGGGACGCGGCCGCGTTCTGGCGCACCCAGAAGTTGCGGTCCGACAGCGCCGCGACCAGGACGTCGTCCGCGGCGGAGTTCTTGTGCGGGGCGAGCCCCTTGACGGCCTGCGCCCGGACCTCCCAGGCGTCGTCCTCGGCCAGCGACAGCAGCAGGTTGAGGGTGATCTCGCTCGTCATGTGGCTCGCGGCGCGGCAGGCGGCGATGCGCACCTCCTTGGACGGGTGGGCGGCGGCCGCCGGGAGCATCGCCCAGCACGCGCTCGGCACCCGCTGCGAGGCCTCTGACAGCACGATCCGCTGGATATCGGCGGAGTCGATCTCCGCCCAGGTGGCGACCAGGCGCCGCAGCTCGGGGATGGGCAGGGCGCCGACCATGACGTGCACCGGGTACTCGGTGAGGCGGCTCGTGACCTTCCAGCCCTTGAGCAGGGTGATGACGTCCTCGGCGCGCCCGATGCGACCCACGATCTGCGCCACGAGCAGCCGGATCTCCCCGCCTTCGCCCGCCAACGTCGCGATGCGGTCGCGGTGGTCGGTCGTCACGACCCCCGCCAGGCGTCGCAGCGCGCGCATTCGCACGCGCCAGCGCCGGGACGCGAGCTCGGCGAGGTCGGCGTCGAGCAGCCCGAGGCTGCGGTAGAGGCGGGCGAGCCCCTCGCGGTAGGCGCCCGAGGTGCGCGTCATGTACTCGCCGATGCAGTGGCGGAGCACGTCGTCGCTGTGGACCCGGGCGCGGACCAGCCAGGCGGCCTCGCGCTCGGCGTCGCCCATGGCCCCGACCAGCTCGCGGCCGAGGCCGCGCCAGAACGCGTCCCGGGCGCGGGTCAGCCGGGCGTCCCACAGCGAGCGCAGGACGAGCCAGGTCAGGATGCCGCCGATGACCACCACCAGCCCGGCGATGATGACGGCGAGCGCCCCGAGGAGGGGCTCGTCACCCAAGCGATCCCATAGGGTGGCGTCTCCCACGGCGCCTCAGACCCGCTCGAGCAGGCGGCGGAAGCGCGACAGCGCGACCTGCGGGTTGAGCGGCTTCTGAAGGAAGTCGTGGGCGCCGAGGGCGAAGGCGCGGATGACCTTGTCGTCCTGGGCCTGCTCGCTCATGACGACCACCTGCTCGGCGCGGGCGGTCGTGTTGCGCAGGTCGAGGAGCTCGAGCAGCTCGAAGCCGTTGACGTGGGGCAGGTTGAGGTCGAGCAGCACCAGGTCGAAGCGCTCGGTCTCGAGGGCGACCTGGGCGGCGACACCGTCGCTGGCGCGGAAGACGTGCCAGCCCGCCTCGGCGAGCTGGTAGGCGAGGATGTGCTGCAGGACGTCGTCGTCGTCGGCGATGAGCACCCGGCGGGGCGCGATCCCCGCGGGCAGGGGCGTCGGTTCGCTCGGGCGCGTCGCCGCGAGCGCGTCGAGGTCGTCGACCTGCTCGGCGAGCCACGCCGACGGCTGCGCCTGGCGGACCGTGTCGTGCTGGACGCGGGGGACGGACGACCGCTCCACGCGCGGGCTCGCCGCCGCGGGCCCGATCCCGCCAGCGACGGCGGCCGTGACCGGGGTGAGGCGCCACCGCTCGAAGGGCAGCACCAGGGTGTGACTCTCGGGGTGGGCGGCGCCGACCTCGCGGGAGCGCGTCAGCAGCACGACCGGCGCGCCGACCTCGCGGACGCGGTCCACCGGCGCCGCGTCGACGTCCCACAGGATGGCGTCCGGGCGCGTGGCGCGCGCGGCGGTGAGCAGCGCCTCCGGGCTCGCGAACGTCTCCACCGCGAGCCCGGCGCGCCCGAGCTCGCGGGCGAGCGAGGCGCGGAGCCGATCTCCGTGGTGGTAGAGGTGGATGGCACAGCTCATCTGGTGGTTCCCCGGGGCGGTCGGCGGGCGGGGCCGGTCGGCGGTCCGCGCTGGGAGGCGCGACCGCCGACCGGGCTCCGTGGAGAGCATCCAGAGGAGATCACGACACTCTGCGCGTGGTTCTTGAGGGCAAAACCGAGCCCCGGCGGAACCGCGCAAAAGCGACGCAACACCGCGATTGTCGCTAAAGCCGACCCGCGATCCAGCCGTTCACCCTGGCGTCCCGCCACGTGACTTCACCGCTCGGTCGATCGCCCTGCCGTCGACTTCGAGCGGAGGGACTCGTTCGTCCTAGAACCAGGTTGGCCCCTCGGCCCAGGGGAACTCGCATGCGCCCAAGACTCATCAGCTCTCTCACTCTCCTGGCCCTGGCCGTCGCGCCCGCTTGCAGCGACGGGACCGGCGGCGACAAAGACCGGGTCACCATCACGAACGACCAGGGCGATCTGTCGACGCAGCTCACCCGCCGCAACGATCCCGTCGAGGTCGAGCCGGCCAGCGCCGCGAACGCCCTCGTGCTCGCCCCGCAGGTCGACTACACCTTGACGTTGGTGGCCGAGGTCGCTCCCCCCGCGGTCGACGGCGTCGCCCTGCAGGCCACCTCGGTGGCGTTCCACGGCAACAAGGCCATCGTCTCCTACAACATGGCCGGCGAGGAGCGTCAGGGCGCGGTCGACGTCTTCACCTTCGACGCCGAGAACAACCCCAACCTGACCTCCCGGGCCGTCTTCGCCGACACCGACGTCAGCGCCGTCGCCGCCGGTGACACCCAGGTGTGGCTCGCCACCGCCACCGCCGACGAGACCTTCGCGACGCCGGCCGTCCTGGAGGCGCTGGGCCTGAGCGCCGACGGCCAGCTCTCCCTCGAGGGCAACCACCGGATGGCGCTGTCGAGCTACGTGGCGACCAGCGTCTGCGTCTCGGGCGACCGCGTCTACGCGACCTCCGGCAACACCGGCGGCGTCTACGCCTTCGACCGCCTCACCTACGAGCCGGTCGCCGGCGCCGCCCTCGACGACGCCCGCTGGGTCGCGGGGGCCGGGTCGGACGAGGTCGTCGTCGTGCAGGGCACCCCCGGTCGCCTCGCGGTGCTGACCGCCGCCGAGCTGTTCGAGACCGCCGAGCACCCCTTCGACGGCGCCGCCATCGCCGAGTCGAAGTCCACCGTCGAGGTCCTCGGCGGCAAGGCCTTCGTCGCCGGTGGGCCGGGCGGCGCCTTCGTGATCGACATCGCCAGCGGCGCCGTCGTCGGCCACATCCCGGTGCCGGCGGGGCTCCCGCTGCCGGCCACCGAGGTCGTCACCAACGCGGTCAGCGTCGACGGCAGCCTGATGTTCGTGTCCAACGGCGCCGCGGGGGTCTACCTCGTGCAGGCCTCCGACGACCTCTCCAAGCCCATCGCGGGCGCCGCCCCCAGCTTCGGCGTCGCCGGCCGCCTCGCCCTCGGCGACTACTCCTCGGCCAACCACATCGCCTACCGCGACGGCTTCCTCTTCGTGGCCACCGGCAAGGGCGGCCTGCAGATCGTGCGGGTCGCGCCGAACAACGTCCCGGTCGAGCCGCCCACCGGCTACCCCTACGTCACCGACTTCGAGTTCCCGACCGGGCAGGCCGGCTGGGTGTTCTCCGGCGACTGGGGCTTCGGCGTCAACGACGGCAACCGCACCTCGATGAGCGGCAGCGTCTTCATCGACAACAACCCGAACCTCGCCGACCAGTACAACCACGCGACCAACAACATCGCGATGCTCGACGTGCCGATGGTGGTGCCGAGCGCCGGCTCCCCGACCCTCGAGTTCTGGTACGTGATGGGAGACCTCGTCCACCCCAACGACGCCTTCTACGTCGAGGTCGAGAACCCGGCGACCGCCAAGTGGGACGTCAAGCGGACCTTCACCGCGGAGTACGCCCGCGACGACATGGCCTTCGCCCAGATCCCGCTCGCCAACTACGCCGGCCAGGCCGTGCGGGTGCGCTTCCGCCAGCGCCTCGGCGCGGCCACCGGCGCCCGCCGCTTCGTCGTCGACGACGTCCGCCTCGGCTCGCTCACCGCGCCGACCCTGAGCTGGCCCTTCGAGACGAGCTTCGAGTCCAGCGGCGACCGCGCCCGCTGGGCCCTCGAGGGCGGCTGGCGCTTCGTCCCCGGCGCCAAAGGCAGCGACCAGGCCCTCTCGGTCAACCCGGACGGCGCCTCCCAGGCCGGCTGGCACGGCTCGACCGCGACGATGCTGGCCTTCCTGCCGGTCCCGAGCGAGGGCGTGCCGACGCTGAGCTTCCGCTACCGGGCGGACCTGACCCACCCCAACGACAAGGTCGACATCGACGTGCAGGTCGAGGGCGAGACCAGCTGGCACGACCTGACCCGCTTCACGCCGATCACCGACCACGACGGCTGGACCTTCGACGAGACCTCCCTCAAGACCTACGCCGGCAAGCGCGTCCGCGTCCGCATCGCCCAGGCCTTCGGTGACTCCGACGCGCCGCGCACCTTCGTGATCGACGACGTGCGCCTCGGCGACCTCGACGGCCCCGAGCTCGGCTTCCCCTTCGGCGCCGCCTTCGAGAGCAGCGTCGAGCTGTCCGCGTGGTCCCTCGGCGGCGCCTGGGAGGCCTCGAGCGACGCCTTCAGCGGTGAGGGCGCCCTCGACGCCAACCCCGACGGCGTGGCCCAGAGCGGCTACGGCGCCGGCCAGGACGTCACCATGCGCGGCTTCGTCACGCTGCCCATCGGCGAGCCGATCACCGCGAGCTTCCGCTACCGGGTCGCCCTCGTCGACCCGGCCGATCGCGCCTACGTCGACCTGCAGAGCAAGGACGACGGGGTCTGGCGCAACATCATCACCTTTAAGCCCGAGCACAGCCGCGGCGACTGGAGCGAGCAGGAGGCCCGCCTCGACGCCTGGGCCGGCCAGTCCGTGCGCCTCCGCTTCCGCGTCAGCTACGCCCACACCGACGACGTCCGGACCTTCGTGGTCGACGACGTGCGCGTCGGCGGCCTCCCCGAGGCGCGCTACGCGTGGCCGTTCCGCGCGACCTTCGACGGCGACGGGCTCGAGCGGTGGGCCTTCACCGGCAGCTGGGCCCCGGTCGACGACCCGACCTACGGCCCGCTCATCGACGCCAACCCGACCTACCAGGCCCAGCAGGATCAGGCCGCCGGGCACGTCGCGATGATGCGCGGCTACGTCCAGGTCCCCGCGACCGGCACCGCCACCCTGTCCTACGCCATCCGCGCCGACTTCACCGATGCCGCCGACCGCGTCTACGTCGAGCTCCAGAGCGCCAGCGGCGGCGCCTGGGATCGCGTCCGCACCTACGACTACAGCCTCGACCACCCGACCCTGGGCTGGGACGAGATCCCGCTCGCTCCGTGGGCCGGTGAGGCGGTGCGGATGCGCGTGCGCTATGACTTCGGCGCCGGCAGCGACCCGCGCGCCGTCCAGCTCGACGACGTCACCTTCGGCCCGCTCGTCCTCGACAGCTACGGCTACCCCTACGCGAACAGCTTCGAGAGCGAGGCCGCGCGCGGCGAGTGGAACCTCTGGGGCAGCTGGGGTTGGTCGGGCGCGCACGGCGCGGCCGCCCCCGCCGTCGGCGCGGTCTTCCTCGACGGCAACCCCGGCGACGCGCTCCTCGGCGGGCTCGCCACCCAGCAGGTCGCGACCATGAACGGCTTCGTGACGCTGCCGACCGGCGCCGCCGCGTCCCTCGGCTTCAACTACCGCTTCGACGCGGTCGACGCCGGTGACCGCCTCGAGGCGCAGATCCAGACCTCCGACGACAGCGCGTGGACCACGCTGGTGAGCCTGCGCGCCGAGCACGCCCGCGGCACCTACGCCCGCCTCGTCCTCCCCCTCGACGGCTGGGCCGGCGCCTCCGTCCGCGTCCGCTTCCGCGAGATCCTCGGGGCCACCAAGGCGGCGCGCGTCGTCGCCGTGGACAACGTCTGGATCGGCGCCTACGCCGGCGCCGTGCAGCCCTTCCCCTACGCCGTCGACTTCGGCTCCGCCGAGGCCGCCTCCACCTGGAGCCTGAACGGCGCCTGGGGCTTCACCTCCGACGGCTGGCTCTCCTCGAACCCGAACCAGGTCCCCCAGAGCGGCTTCGGGATCGAGCAGACGGCGACCCAGGACGACTACGTCGACCTCTCCGGCGCCTCCATCCCCGTGCTCGCGATGGACTACGCCCTCACCCTCACCCACTCCAACGACCGCGCCTACGTCGAGGTCCAGCCCGAGGGGCAGAGCGGCTGGACCAAGGTCCGCACCTTCATCCGCGCCGACAGCACCCAGGGCGCGAGCACCACCACGCTCTCGCTGGCCGCCTGGTCCGGCAACAAGGTTCGCCTGCGCTTCCGCTTCTCCTGCGCGGCGACGAACGATGTGCGCCTCTTCGAGGTGCGACGCGCGGTGGTCGGGGAGGCGCTGTGACGCACCCCGGTGATCTCACGCTCCGCGGTCTCGCGACCGCGGGGCTGGTCACCTGGGCATGTTGCAGCGCAGCATGCGGGACCTCGTCGAGCGTCCCGCGATCGCGCCCGCCGGTCCTCGAAGCTGAGGCGCCGGCGGGCGCATCGTCCATCGTAGATGCGGGCGCCGCGGCGCGGGCGGCCTTCCCCTCGCGCCTGGTGGACCTCGCGGCGTGGGACGTGCCGAGCCTCGCTGCGTTGCGGTACGCTCGGGTCGGGGTCGTCCACGGCGCCCCGCCCGCGCTGGTCGTCTACCACCTCGCGAGCGCGGACCCGGAGGCGGGGCTCACCGTCGCGAGCGCTAGCGTGGCGCCCCCGCTCGACGGTGGGGCGTTCGTGCTCGCGGCCTACCGGGCCGAGAACGAGAACCGCCTCGGCGGGCACTTCAACGGCTTCGCGCGTGCGCCGGCGCGCGCGGTCGCGGCGATCGACGGCGCGCAGGACGACCGGGCGCTCACCTTCACGTGGGAGCGGGTCGCCGGGACCTTCGCCGGGTTCTGGATCCACCTCTTCGAGACCCACCGGACGCCGGCGGAGCGGGTCTGGTTCGACGCTCGGGCGCTCGGGTGGGTGACCTTCGAGGTGCGCGGGGACGCGGGGGGAGAGGCGGTGCGGCTGCAGGTCGCCGACCGCGATCAGGAGCGGCGCCAGGACTCGCTGGCGGTCGGGTGGCTCGCGGACTTCTTGCCGGCGGGGCGCGTCACGACCCGCTGGCAGCGTGCGTGGGTGCCCCTCTCGGCGCTGCCGCCGGCGCTCGATCGCGAGCGCCTGGCGAGCCTCGTCTTCTTGGCCGATCCCGACGGCGCGGCGCGCACGGCGGGGACCCTCCGCGTCCGCGAGGTGGCGTTCACGACCGAGCGCGAGGCGCCTGCGCCCTCGGCGCTGGGTGAGGGGGGCGTGGAGCGGCCGCTGCGCAAGGCGATGTGGCTGTGGGAGACCCGGCGCCTCGCCGCCACCCCGGGGGCGGTGGACGAGCTGGTGGCGTTCGTGGTGGCGCACGGCTTCACGGATCTGTTCCTGCAGGTGCCGTTCGAGGCGCCCGAGGGCGAGCACTGGGCCGGGCGCTTCGACGCCGCCGGGCTGGCGCGCGTCGTCGCCGCGCTGCGCGCGGTCGGCGTGCGGTCCCACGCGCTCGACGGGGCCGCCTGGTACGCCCGCCCCGAGTGGCACGAGCGGGTGCTCGCGACGCTTGACCAGCTGGTCGTGTACAACCGGAGTGTGCCACCGGCCGCGCGCCTCGTCGGGGTGCGCTACGACATCGAGCCCTACCTCTTGCCCGAGTTCGAGGGGCACCACCGCGAGCGCGTCCTGACGGACTACCTCGATCTCCTCGGGCGCGTCGCGGTCAAGGCGCGGGCCGCGGGGCTCGCGCTCGGCGTCGACATCCCGTTCTGGTTCGACGCCCGCGACGAGGTGACGGGGGAGCTCACCTGCGTGGTCGGGGGGCGGCCAGCGTCCGAGGCCATCATCGACGTCGTCGACGACGTCGGCATCATGGACTACCGGACGATGGCGTGGGGGGCGGACGGCGTCATCGCCCACGCGAGCGGTGAGCTGGCCTACGCCGAGCGCGTCGGCAAGCGGGTCCTGATCGGGCTCGAGACGGTGCCGCTGCCGGATGAGACGCTGATGGTATACGACGGCGGTGATCGGAGCCGCTGGGACGCGTTCGGGGATCTCGTGATCGAGCCGCTGGGCGGATCGCGGGCGCGGCTCACGTGGGTGCCGGCGGGCGCGCGGCGGGAAGCCGGCGACTACGCGTGGGCGCTCCCGGGCGCGCGGCTGCTGCGCTACCGCGACGCGCTGCGAGTGCCGGCGGGCAAGATCACGTTCGCCAACTTGCGCTCTCGGGACCTCGAGCGCACCCTTGAACGAGCCCGGGAAGGCCTATTGCACCGAGCGAGCCTCGACGGCTTCATCATCCACTCATACGAGAGCTATCGCCCCTGGCTCGAAGCCCGCGGGGAGTGTCGCGATGCAGGAGAACAACCCCGCTGACCAGGCGACGGTGTCGCTGGCCGATGTACCGCGCGGGTCGCGGGAGCTGCCGACCCCACCGGTCGGCGCGGCGCTCGTGATCAAGGCGGCCGGGGATCCGAACGTGTCCCTCGCGGAGCTGTCGAAGCTGATCTCGACCGAGCCCGGCTTGACGACGGCGCTCTTGCGGCTGGCCAACAGCCCCGCCTACGGCAACGGCCGGCCCGTGAAGAGCGTGAGCCAGGCGGCCTTGTTCCTCGGGACGCGGGTGATCCGCAACATCTCGGTGAGCCACGTCCTGCGGTCCATGACCGCCAAGACCGACGCCGGGGGCCTCGATCTGAGCGCGTTCTGGGAGGACTCGCTGCGGCGGGCGTGCGCCGGGCTCGTCCTGGCGCGCCACGCGGGGTTCGAGGATCCGTCCGAGGTGTTCACGGTCGGGCTCATCCAGGAGCTCGGCGTCCTGATGCTGGCGGTGCAGTACCCGGAGCACGGGGGGGCGCTCGAGGGGCTGCGCACGCGGCCCAGCTACGAGCGGCTGGTGCGCGAGCGGGAGCTGTTCGGCCTGACCCACCCGGAGGTGTTCGTGCGCCTGGCGCGGACCTGGGGGCTGCCTGCGGACCTGGTCGACGCGGTCGGGCACCACCACGAGGACGCGCCCGTGCTCACCCAGCGGCGGACGGCCCGCCTCGCGCAGCTGGCGCGGGCGGCGGACGCGATCGCCGACGTGACGCAGACCAACGCGATGGGCGAGACGGTGCTGCGGGCGCGGCGCATCGTGGACGGCCTCGAGTCGCGCAAGCCCTTGTCGCTCGACTTCCTCATCGACGAGGCGGCCGCCGAGATGGTGGCTCAGTCGAGCGAGCTCGAGATCCGGGTCGCCGAGCAGCCGACCTACGACGCGCTGATGGAGACGGCCAACACCGCGTTGCTCAACATCTCCTTGTCCTACGAGGACCTCACCAGGCGGCTCGAGCTGGCGCTCGCCGAGAAGGAGGAGCTCGCCAAGAAGCTCAAGGCGAGCAACGACGCGCTGCGCCGGTTGGCGACGATCGACCCGCTGACCGGGGTGGGCAACCGACGCTCCTTCACGGAGTCCCTCGATCGGGTGCTCGACGAGCTGGCGCGGAGCGGGCGGCCGCTGACGATCCTGAGCCTCGACCTCGACCACTTCAAGCAGGTGAACGACGGGTTCGGCCACGCCGGCGGCGACGACGTGCTGGTCGAGGTGGGCGAGCGCCTCAGGCGGGCGACCCGGGCGACGGACGTGGTGGCGCGGCTCGGCGGCGAGGAGTTCGGCGTGCTGCTGCCCGAGTGCGGCGAGACCGACGGGCAGATGGTCGCCGAGCGGATCCGCGACGGCATCGGGGGCAAACCCATGCGCTGCCGTGACGGTAGGGAGGTCGCCGTGACGGTCTCCGTCGGCGGGGTGACCCTCACCCGGCGCGTCCCGGGCGACGACGCGCTCCGCTGCTGCGACGAGGCCCTGTACGAGTCCAAGGACGCCGGTCGCGACCGCGTCACCTGGGGCGGCCCGCTGTAGCTCGGGCGGCGACGAGG
Organism: Deltaproteobacteria bacterium HGW-Deltaproteobacteria-14; assembly: GCA_002841945.1. GTDB lineage: Bacteria > Myxococcota_A > UBA9042 > PHBI01 > PHBI01 > PHBI01. The sequence continues at coordinate 1,954 of PHBI01000143.1, read as the reverse complement.
CGACCACCGCGGCGTGGGCGCCCCGTCGCTCCGTCGCTACTCCCCGTCGACCCGGGCGTCCTGCGTCTCCTGCGCGTCCTGATCGAGGCCCATGCGCTGGTGGACGTCGGCCTCGTAGGTTCGTTGGGCGTCGCCCTGCGCCAACAGCTTGAGGTTCGTGGCCCACGTCCACGCGACCTTCGCCTCGTTTCGATCCTTCACGAGGGCGTAGTTGCCCTCCCGCTTGTAGAGGTCGACCTGCGCGCCGAGGGCGAGCTTCGTGCCCATCTCGGCGAAGGCGGGCGGGCCCTTGCGCATGAGGGCCTCGCGGTTGACGACGACCATGCGCGCGATCGGGGCGCCGAGCGGCTCGTCGGCGATCTGGTCGGCGCCGCCGCCGGTGCCGCCCGCGCCCTGGGTCTCAACCTCGGGCTCGCGCTCGGGCAACGTCGCCAGGACCATGATCCAGTTGATGAGCGAGGTGTTGAGATCAGCCCAGGTGAAGGTGTGGTCCTCGCCGCTGCCGCTCTCGGCCGTGCTGGCGTTCTTCTGCATCGAGGTCACCTCGGCGTTGCCGGACGCGTTCTGCTTGACGTGGAACCCGCTGTAGGGGTCGTCGACGACGACGCCCTGCTCGGTGACCTCCTGCATGCGGATGATGTGGCCGAACTCGTATGTCTTCTGCGGCCCGTCGCCATGCACGCCGAGGTAGACGGTCTTGCCCTGCAGGATCGCCTGCTGGTGCAGGAGCTTCCAGTGGGCCGGCGACTTCATGTTGGCGGCGGAGGCGTAGGCGCTCATCTCGACTCCGACCAGGCGGGCCAGCGCCGAGAGCACGGCGAGGGTCGTGCGCGCCATCGTCGGGAAGTACCAGCGCCGCGCGAGCTCGATCAGGTCTTCGTACTGCCACTTCGTGATGTCGGGCTCGTGCGAGGCGTTGTAGCTTCGCACCTGGGTGTCGAAGAACGCCTTGAAGGCGGGGTCGGCCTGCGGGTCCGGCAGGGCGGCGACGAGGCGGGACTTGCTGACGCCGAGCGACTGCAGGTCCATCGCGAGGGCCGTGACGTTGCACATCACGTCCCCGATCGCGACCTGCTCCCGATTCTTGTCGAGGCCGCCGCTGGTCGAGCTCTGGCCCAGCATCTGGTTGTTGCGCTGGTTCGCGTACGGCGCCTTGCGCTGGAGCTCGAGATAGAGCTGCTGGCGCTCCTCGCCGTCGGGGAGGGTCTCGGCGTACTGGCGACAGAACAGGATCTCGTCCGCCGTGAGCTGCGGCTTCTGGAGGAGGAGCTCGACCTGCTCCTTCAAGCCCGGGCCCTTGTCGCCCCCTCCTGCGACGTCGCCGCCGGCGTCGTCGCGCTCCGTGATCGCGTCGGCGTCGCCCGGGCCCTGGCGCTCGGTCGCTTGGCCGACGCCGTCGGCGTCACCGTCCGCGGTCGTCGTCTCCTGCCGGTTCGGGTTGAGCAGCTCCTCGGCTGCGGCGAAGCCGAGCGTCCGCAGCGCCTTCGTCGTGGTCTCCCGGCGTGAGCGCGACGAGGTCCCGGCCGGCGCCTGTGAAGTGGTCGTCGTCGTGGTGAGAGGCTGGTGACGTTCTTGCGTGGTGGCAGTCACGAACGTTCCCCTGTCTTCTAGGGGGGACCGGCCTCACCCCCCCAGCATACCTCGGCGGGGGGGGCCGTTGCTAGTGCATGTGAACATCGTTCACGTAATGCGCGGACCTCCGCTGAGAGCTCGTGGATTTTTTTCGAAGCTGGACCCAGCTCCCATCGTATCGGCGTCGCCCATACGCCCACCAGGTGCGGACTCCGGTCCTCGACCTGCCGTTGCTCGGCTCACGCGCCCGCGCCCGCTCTCCCACGGCGCAGGGCGAGGACGAGGGACACGCCGAGGACGAGCGCGGCCGCCGCGAGCGCGCCGCCCGCGGCGCGGGCGAGCCACGGCTCGCCGAGGAGCGCGGCGGCGGCGCCGAGGAGCG
>PHBI01000142.1 GCA_002841945.1 Deltaproteobacteria bacterium HGW-Deltaproteobacteria-14 | reverse complement strand
CAGGTGGATCCGTTTCGCTGCGCCGGGGTGGATCCGTTTCGCCACCCCGATGTGGATCCAATACCCCGCCCCATCACACGACCGCCGCGTGTAGGACGTGACGCCTGCTTCTGTTTGCCACAGCTGACGAAGCACGGTGGGAGGGTTCTGGCCGCCAAAAACCGAGCCCTCCCGCCACCCTACTCGGGGCCGGCGACGTGCCGAAGCCTCCCCTCCGGGGGAGGCTGCTACCTCATTCGCCGTAAAGAGGCGCTCGTCACGCCGTGATGGGCCCGCCGGCGCTGTCCATCACCCAGCTCGATCGGATCTGACCCCCACGCCATCAGCCACCTGGGGCGGTAACACTCTGGATGGCTATCGCCCCGTCGCGCCGGGAGACGCGGATCCTAGCGACGGCGGGCTCGGGGGACCCGCTTCTGACGGCGCGCTTGTTGGGGCGCATTCACCACCCGCGGGCGCTTCCGACCCTGCTGGAGACGCTGGCCCTGTGGGAGGGCCGCAAGGTCCATGCTGTGCTCGCTGCGGACGACAGGCTTCCTTTGTTCGGACCGAACCCGTGGACCGATCTCGACGGCCACGGCGACACCCCACTCTACAGCCTCGACCTGACCCTGCTGTCGTCGATACGTAGACGCCGCGGCCTCCCCGGACTCGGCAGCTTCCGCGACCTCCACGCCCTCCTCGTCCGCGAGGTGGCGCGGTGATCTCCGACGCCATGCGGGCCGAGAGCCGCCGGCTGTACTACGCCGAACACTGGAAGGTCGGGACCATCGCCACGCAGCTCGGTGTGCATCACGAGACGGTACGCGACGCGTTGCAGAGCGAGCGGTTCGCTTCTCGCGGGACGGTCCGCGCGAGCGCCCTCGACCCGTTCGTACCGCTCATCCGCGAGACGTTCGAGCGCTTCCCGCGCCTCACGGCCACACGGGAGTACTGGCTGACCTCAAGGGACAAGTTGGAGAGCCCCGAGCAGTACGAGGCGCGCACATCTAGTAGGGCCACCGCCCTTCGTGCGGCCCTTTCGGGGCCTGAAACTTGGTCGCGCTGGGGCGCCAGCGCACCGTCAACAGCGTTGACGAAGCGCCACAAAACCAGACCGCGCGTACCAAGTTTCAGGTCAGCTGACGCCGATGAGGAAGGCCTTGAGGTAGCGGCCCTCGGGGGCGACCGAGAGGATCGGGTGATCCTCGGGCTGGCTCCACTGGGCGAAGACCTGGACCGTCTTGCGCAGGCGGTGGCCGGACTCGGTCAGCATCCGGGCGAACGCGTCCTCGGAGACGTGGCGGCTGCACGAGCACGTCAACATCAACCCGCCGGGGGCCAGGGCCCCCATCGCGAGGGTGTTGATGCGCGCGTACTTCTTGAGCGCCTCGTCGACGTGCCCCCGCCCCTGGGCCAGCTTCGGCGGATCGCAGACGATGCGGTCCCACTGCTGGCCCTTGGCCTGGGCCTCCTTGAGGAAGTTGACGGCGTCGACGGCGTGCGCCTCGACGCGCTCGCCGACCCCGTTGAGGGCGGCGTTCTCTTGCGCCTGCGAGATGGCCGCTCGAGAGCTGTCCACCTGGGTTACCCGCGTCGCACCGGCGCGCGCCGCTGCAATGCCGAACCCCCCGACGTAGCAGTAGGCGTCGAGCACCCGCTGACCGCCACAGAGCTCGGCGAAGCGCCGTCGGTTCTCGCGCTGATCGACGTAGAAGCCGGTCTTCTGCGAGGTCTCGAGGTGCAGCCGGTAGCGGACGCCGTTCTCGACGACGTCCACCTGCATGTCCTTGGTGGGCTTGCCGTCCGGCCCGTAGACCTCGTTCATCACCGGGATGACCTCGAGCCGCGACGCGGTCTCGGTCACGGTCAGGGCGATGGTCTCCGCCCCGGTGACGGCGCGCACCTCGCGCGCGACCAGGTCGCGCTGCTCGTACATCGCCCGCGCGTTGAGCTGGACGCTCGCGACCGGCCCGAGCATGTCCACGACGAGCCCGGGGAGGAGATCCCCCTCGGCGTTCACGAGCCGGAAGGCGTCGGTCCCCTCGCCGGGCAGCCCCATCATCACGCGGCGCGACATCGCGGCCTCGAGGCGCTCTCGGAGGAGCTTGGGGAACGGCTGCGCCTCGTAGACGAGGTCCGTCGAGCGCCGGTGCTCGGTCATGCGCACGGCGATGCGCCCGTGCGGGTTGTAGAAGCCGCTGCCGAGCGCGTTGCCGCGCTCGTCGACCACCAGGCAGGCGCCGCCGGTGTCGCCGACCTCGCCCTTCACCTGCTTGATGGCGCCGCTGAAGATCCAGGGGTGTCCGAGCCAGAACGGCTTCGACTTACCGCGAGCGAGCTCGACGGTGATGGGGTGACGGGTCAAGAGTTGTCCTCAGTGTCCTCGGTCGCAACGACGGCCGGCGGCGCGTCGTCTCCGCCCTCGCTCGCGGACGCCACGACCGAGGTCGCCTGGTCGTCTTCGAGCTCCATGTTCTCCTCGTCCCCACCCTCCTCGAGCTCCACGTCGTCGTCGTCGTCGGACGCGGGGACGCTGTGGATGGAGACGACCTTCTCGTCGCTCAGGTGGATGATGCGGACGCCCTTGGCCGCGCGGCTGTACGCGCGGATGTCGTTGACCGCGAGGCGGATGATGGTGCCACCGTCGGTCACGAGCATGAGGTCGTCCTCGCTCTTGACCTGGCTCATCGCCACGAGCGGGCCGTTGCGCGGGGTGTAGGGCAGCGCCCGGAGCCCGAGCCCGCCGCGCCTCTGGACGCGGAACTGGTCGAGCGGCGTGCGCTTGCCGTAGCCGTTCTCGGTCACCAGCACGATGGTCGCGGTCCAGTCGTCGACGGTGGCCTCACCGTCCTCGCCGTCATCGCCGTCATCGCCGTCGTCGCCGTCATCGCCGTCGTCCGCGTCCGCGGCGTCGACGATCGCGTCGTCCGCGTCGTCCGCGTCGTCCGCGTCGACATCGTCGGTCTCGGGCTTCTCGAGGATGACGACGTCCATCGCCACCACCTCGTCCCCCTTGCGCAGGCGGATGCCGCGGACGCCGATGGAGGCGCGCCCCACCGAGCGCACGTCGCTCACCTGGAAGATGATCGACTGCCCCTTGGCGGTGACGAGCATGATGAACCCGTCCTCGCCGGCGAGGCGGACGCCGATCAGGTCGTCGTCTTCGGACAGGTTGATGGCCCGGATGCCCTTCTGGCGGACGTTCCGGTACTGATCGAGGGCGGTGCGCTTGATGACCCCTTGGTGGGTCGCGAACACCAAGAAGAGGTTCGGGTCGTCGAGGCTCTCGACCGGCACGATGGAGCGGATCTGCTCGCCCTCCTCGAGGGGGATGAGGTTGACGATGGCCTTGCCCGACGACGCGATGCCGCCCTGCGGGAGCTCCCACACCTTGAGCGGGTAGACCTGCCCGGTGTTCGTGAAGATGAGCAGCAGGGTGTGCGCCGAGGCGACGAACAGGTTCGACACGTCGTCGGTGGCCTTGGTGTTCATCCCGGCGCGGCCCTTGCCGCCGCGGCGCTGGGTGCGGTACTCGCTGAGCGGGGTCCGCTTGATGTAGCCCGTGGTCGTGACGGTCACGACCATCTCCTCGTCGGCGATCAGGTCCTCCATGTCGAGGTCGCCCGATGCGTCGAGGATCTGGGTGCGGCGGGCGTCGCCGTAGCGCTCCTCGATCCCCTCGAGCTCGGTGACGATGAGCTGCATCAGCAAGCCGTCGTCGGCGAGGATGGCCTTCAGCTCGCCGATGCGCGCCATCACCTCGGCGTACTCGGTCTGGATCTTCTCGCGCTCGAGGCCCGTCAGGCGCTGCAGGCGCATGTCCAGGATGCTCTGGGCCTGGATCTCGGACAGCGAGAAGCGCGACATCAAGGCGACGCGCGCCTCGGCCGGGGTCGGGCTCGCCTTGATGATGCGGATCATCTCGTCGATGTTGTCGAGGGCGATGAGGTAGCCCTCGAGGATGTGGGCGCGCTCCTCGGCCTTGCGCAGATCGAAGCGGCAGCGGCGCGTGACGACGTCCCGCCGGTGGTTCACGAAGTGGCTGAGCAGGTCCTTGAGCGGCAGCACCTGCGGCTGCGCGCGGACGATGGCGAGGTTGATGATGCCGAAGGTCGTCTGCATCGCCGTCATGGCGAAGAGCTTGTTGAGCACGATCTGCCCGATGGCGCCGCGCTTGAGCTCGATGAACATGCGCATCCCGGTGCGGTCGCTCTCGTCGCGCAGATCCCGGATGCCGTCGATCTTCTTGTCGCGCACGAGGCCGGCGATGGCCTCGAGCAGCTTCGCCTTGTTCACCTGGTAGGGGAGCTCGGTCACGATGATCGCGCGCTCGTCGCCCTTGTCGTCGAGCTCGATGTCGGCCTTGGCGCGCACCTTGATCTTGCCGCGCCCGGTCGTGTACGCGTCGATGATCCCCTGGCGCCCGAAGATGTAGCCCGCGGTTGGGAAGTCCGGGCCCGGGATGATGCGCATCAGCTCGTCGACGCCGATGTCCGGGTCGCGGATGAGCGCGATCGTCGCCTGAACGACCTCGCGGAGGTTGTGCGGCGGCATGTTGGTGGCCATGCCGACCGCGATCCCGCCCGAGCCGTTGACGAGGAGGTTGGGGTAGGACGCCGGCAGGACCGTCGGCTCCTGCTCCGAGCCGTCGTAGTTCTCCTGGTAGTCGACGGTCTCCTTCTCGATGTCGTTGAGGAGCTCGCCAGCGAGGCGCGTCATGCGCACCTCGGTGTAGCGCATGGCGGCGGCGGGGTCGCCGTCGACCGAGCCGAAGTTCCCCTGGCCGTCGACGAGCAGGTAGCGCATCGCGAACGGCTGCGCCATCCGCACCATGGTGTCGTAGACCGCGGAGTCGCCGTGCGGGTGATACTTGCCGATGACGTCGCCGACGATGCGCGCGGACTTCTTGTAGGAGGAGTTCCAGGTGTTCCGCTGCTCGTACATCGCGTAGAGCACGCGACGGTGGACGGGCTTGAGCCCGTCGCGGACATCGGGGAGCGCGCGTCCGATGATGACGCTCATCGCGTAGGCCAGGTAGGACCCGCGCATCTCCTCTTCGATGTTTACCGGAATCCGGCGGCCGTCCGAAGGCGGCGAAGTCGTGTCCATGGGCGTCCCGAGGGGTTCGGGGCGCCGTGCGGAGACCGGCGCCCGAGGGGCCCGGAACATATCGCGCGGACCCCCGGGTGTCAACCGCGGATTGTTGCCCTAAGTGGCTGTTTTACAAGGGGTTTTTGGACTCGCCGGGCGTGGTCCCGGTCACAGCCCGAAGGACACCTGCCCAAAGAAGCTCATCCCCGGCTTGGGCTGCGGGCGGCTCAGGACGCGGGCGTCGTTGAAGAGGTCCGGCTCGTGGTAGCGCGCGTCGAGCACGTTGTGGACGAAGACGGCGATCGTGAGGTCGCGCCAGATGTTCTTGAAGCGGACGCCGAGGTCGAGGAGCAGCACCGGCTCGATGGTCTCGCGGACCGTCGTGCCGGACATCACCCAGACGCCGCCTTGCAGGGTGGGGAAGCTGCACACGGCGGCGAGGGGATCATTGGAGGGGGTGCCGGCGGCGAGGATCGCGGCGCAGCTCTGGGAGTAGTCGGAGCGCGCCGGATCGACGAGCGGCGGGCGGTTCGGGTCGACCATGGCGCCCTTCCAGGTCATGAGCCCGGTGAGCTCGATGTGGTCGTCGAGAAAGCCCACCTTCCCTCCGACGTTGACCATGTGTTGGGCGAAGTTGCGGAGCTCGCCCCCGGCGGCCGCGTCGTCGAGGACCTTGGTGAAGCTGTAGTTCGCCCACAGCTCGTGGCCGGCCTGAAAGCGCAGGCGCGCGAAGCCCTCCGCCGCCCAGATGCGCTGCGCGCCCGAGTTCGCGAAGCGCCCGCCCGAGTTCACGATGACGTTGTCCATCAGCGTCAGCGAGCCGTTCGCCCGCAGGTACAGGTCCCGGATGACCCCTTCGTCGCGCAGCAGCGTCGTGTTCGCCTCGACCTCGAAGGAGCGCGACGTCTCGGCGACGAGGTTCGGGTTGGCGTTGAAGCTGATGGCCGAGGTCGTGTCGAGGACGTGGGTCGAGAGGATGCCCGGTGGTCGGAGGCCGGTGGCGGCGAAGAGCTTGAGGTGGCTCGACTCGGCGAAGCCCCAGACGACGCCGCCGCTCCACAGCAGCGCGGGGTCGAACTGGCTCGAGGCCTGCAGCCGCAGGCCCGCGCTGAGCGCGAGGTCGGGGAGCACCCTCCAGTCGGCCTGGACGAAGCCGCCGCCGATGCTGCGCGTGACGTCCTCGACCAGGGGGTCGTCGATGTGGCACGGCAGGTGGGTGTCGGTGGCGTCGTAGACGAAGCCGGCGGGGCAGGTCTCGAGGGTGTCGGTGGTCCAGCTCCGCTGTTTGATGCCCGAGCTGATGTCGAAGGCCAGGTCGAGGCCCGCGAGCAGGGTCAGCTCGTCGGTCGGGTGGATGTCGACGTCGATCGAGGCGCCGGGGCGGAGCAGGACGTCGGACTTGAGCGTCAGCCGGAGGTCCTCGGAGTAGCCGAGGTTGGCCAAGATGATGGGGCTCGCAGGGTAGACGCCGAACGGGTCGTCGTCGATCTCCCACTGGGTGACGTGCGCCCGGACGAGGACGCCGAGGTCGCCGCCCGCGAACCGGTCCGCCCAGCTGAGCTGCACCATGCGGACCGAGTCGGTGCTGGTGCTGGCGGTCCCCTCGCGGGACGGGTCGAGGAAGTCCGTGACGAGCGGGGCGCCGCCGGTGGCGAGAGCGCGGTGCGTCGTGGTGAAGGGGATCATCCAGTCGAGGGCGACGGGGCCGAGCTCGAGGCGGCCGGCGAAGTTGAAGAACCAGTCGCGCTCGCCGCTCGAGAACGTCTTCGTCTCGGGGATATAGAAGGTCGGCGTGTCGTTCGCGGGCTCCGGGAGCGAGCCGAGGACCTTCTGGGCGTCGAGGGTGAGCTCCGGGCCGTTCGAGCTGAAGAAGCTCACGTGGGCGAAGAGACCGACGGCGTCGCTGATGCGCTCGTCGATGCCGAGGGCGACCTTGGTCGCGAGCCTGTCCCCGGGCCCGTCGCCGGCGCCGGCGAGGAAGTGCACGCCGTGCCCCTCGGGGCGCCGGGTGACGATGTTCACGATGCCCAGCAGCGCGTTCGAGCCCCACAGCACGCCGCCCGGTCCGCTGGTGACCTCGACGCGGTCGACGATCTCGAGCGGGATCTTGCGATCGAGGGACACGTAGTTGCGCAGCGGCTCGTTGATGTTGACGCCGTTGAGCAGCACCAGGACGCCGCGCGGGATGCCGCGGGCGAAGCTCTCCTTCTGCCAGCCGTTGCCCTCCCAGCGGTCACCCTCGAAGCCCGGGACGGTGCGCAGCACCTCGTTGAGGGTGCGGTAGCCGCGCTCCTGGATCTGGCGGCGGGTGAGCACGTAGATGATGGACGGCGCCTCCTGGACGGTCGTCCGGCGCTTCTGCGCGGCGAGCACGAGGTCCTCGTCCGAGGGGCCGACCGCGGTCAGGTCCACCGCGCCGAGGCCGAGGTCGTCCGACACCGTCGGGTCGTCGGCGTCGAGGACGTCCGGCACCGGCAACCCGCGCTCGGCCCGGGCCGGTCCGACCCAGGCGAACAGCGCCAGCGCGGAGACGACCGCGAACCGCGCGACCGCGTTCACTCGAGCTGGCTCAGGGCCAGCCCTTCGCTGCGGAGCTGCGCCTTCAGCCGCCGCCCGATGGTGTTGGTCGCCTGGGTGAGCATCTGGCTGATGCGGCTCTCGGAGACGCCGAGGATCTTGCCGATCTCCTTGAGCGTCATGCCGTCGTAGTAGTAGAAGCGCACGACGAGGCGCTGCCGGTCCTTGAGGCTGTCGAGCGTGCTGTTGACGAGCTCGCGGACCTTCTTCACGTGGAGAACGGCCTGCGGATCGCGAGCGTTGGGGTCAGCCAGGAATTGGAACGGATCGCGCGACTTGTCCTCGGTGAGGTCGTCGAAGCTGACGACCAGCACCGGCTTGAGCTTGTTCATGAGCTCATGGTAGCCGCGCAGGTCCATCCCGAGGTGCTCGGCGGTCTCCTCGGCGCTGGCCTTGCGGCCGAGCGTGTCCTGGAGCTTGCGCACCTCCTGGTTGAGCTGCGAGGACTGGCGCCGCACCGTCCGGCTGACGTGATCCATCGCGCGGAGCTCGTCGAGGATCGCGCCCTTGATGCGTATCTCAGCGTACTTCTTGAAGTTCGACGACTTCGCCTGATCGAATTTGTCGACGGCGTCGAGCAGCCCGATCATCCCCGAGCCGATCAGGTCGTCGAGCTCGACGTTCGGCGGAAGACGCGCGGCAATCTTGCTGGCGACCTGCTTGACCAGCCGCATGTGCTCCTTGACCAGCGTGGCGCGGTCGAGGGGAGGCGTCGGAGGCTCGGTGGACGGATCATCGGACATGGAACGAGCCGGGGACCAGGGTGGACGAAGGTCATGAGAGACCAGTTTAGTCGACGCGCTGTGAGCGTCCAGTGCGGCGCGCGGGAGGGGTGCTGCGGCACGCCCCCCGGAAGTCGGAGCCGATGGTAACCCCGTCGCCGTCGGATGCCAACGGGCGCCGCCTCTGGCTCGCGCCGGCGATCACCGGCGCGCTGACCGCCCTGGCTCTGGCGGCGGTGTATCTCGTAACCGTGTCGCGCGCCGGCGGGGCGCTCGACGCCGACGCCTTGGTCGCGCTCGGCGCCAAGGTCGATCCCGAGGTCGCGGCCGGGCAGTGGTGGCGTCTGGTCACCTCGGTGTTCCTCCACGCGGGCGGCATGCACCTGGCGCTCAACGCGATCTGGCTCGCCCTGTTCACCGCGGGGGCGGCGGCGCTCATCGGCCCGGCGCGCGCGGTCGCGACCGGGTTGCTCGGCGGGGTCGCGGGGCAGCTCTTGTCCTTCGCCGTCTCCATGGGGCCGAGCGTCGGCGCCTCGGGTGCGGTCTTCGCCCTGGCGGGGACGCTGCTCGCGGTCGTGTGGCGGCGCCGCGAACGGCTCGCCCCGGACGTCCGCTGGCGCCTGCTGGCGAGCCTCGGCGCTGCGACCGCAGCGCTGCTGTTCTTCCCGCTGACCGCCGGGGCGGTGGATCACGCGGCGCACGTCGGCGGCTTCGTCGCGGGCGCGGCCCTCGGCGCCCTCCCAGAGCGCCGGATCGCGACCGCGGCGCTGTGCATCGCAGCGGTCGGAATTTCGGCTTTGGCGCTGCTCTCCGCGAATTCGTGAGCCCCATGGTGCTGCACTGCAGCACGGTGGCCCACGGGCGCGATTGGGTTCAGCGGCGGCCGATGCCGCGGTACTGGAAGCCGTTGGCGGTCATGTCGCGCGGGTCCCAGAGGTTGCGCCCGTCGTAGAGGCGGTGGCCCTTCATCAGCGCCCACACGCGCTCCCAGTCGGGGGAGGTGAACTCCGCCCACTCGGTGACGAGCAGCAGCGCGTCGGCCCCCTCGAGGCAGGCGTACGGGTCGGACGCGTAGGTGATGCGGTCGCCGAAGAAGACCCGCGAGGTCTCGGTCGCCTCGGGGTCGTAGGCGATGATCTCGGCGCCGGCGTCGAGCAGCCCGTTCACGATGTCGATGGACGGCGCCTCGCGCATGTCGTCGGTGCGCGGCTTGAACGCGAGGCCCCACAGCGCGATGCGGCGCCCGGGGAGCGAGGCGTCGAAGTCCTCCTTGACCATCTCGACGAGGCGGACCTTCTGGCGCGCGTTCGCGCCCATCACCGCGTCGAGGATGTCGAGGTTCGCGCCGCTGTCCTTGGCGGTCTGCAGGATGGCGCGCACGTCCTTGGGGAAGCAGCTGCCGCCGAAGCCGACGCCGGCGCGCAGGAAATGCGGCCCGATGCGCGTGTCGGCGCCCATGGCGCGCCGCACGTTGTCGACGTCGGCGCCGAGGATGTCGCACAGGTTGGCGATCTCGTTCATGAACGAGATGCGCGTCGCGAGCATCGAGTTCGAGGCGTACTTGGTCATCTCGGCCGAGCGCACGTCCATGACCAGCATCTTGGCGCCCTCGCGCGTCAGCGGCCGGTAGAGCTTGCGCATGACGTCGATGGCGCGCTCGTCGGAGGCGCCGATGAGGATGCGGTCGGGCCGCATGAAGTCGTCGACCGCAACCCCCTCGCGCAGGAACTCGGGGTTCGAGACGATGGCGAACGGGTGCTCGGTGCGGGCGGCGATGACCTCGCGCAGGCGGTCGCCGGTGCCGATGGGGACGGTGGACTTGTTGACGATGACCTTGAAGCCCTCGATGGCGTCTGCGACGGCCTCGGCGACGGCGACCACGTAGCGGAGGTCCGCCGATCCGTCCTCCCCCGGCGGGGTGCCGACGGCGATGAAGACGACGTCCGCGCGCTTGACGGCGGTCGCGAGGTCGTCCGAGAAGCTCAGCCGCCCCTGCGCGACGTTGCGCGGCACCATCTCCTCGAGGCCGGGCTCATAGATGGGGATGCCCCCCTCGCGAAGCACCGCCAGCTTCTTCTGGTCGTTGTCGATGCACACGACGCGATGGCCGAGCTCTGCGAAGCAGGTCCCGGCGACGAGGCCGACGTACCCTGTACCGATCACCGCAACGTTCATCATCACCGGGCTCCCGGTCGGCGTTCAGTGGCGCCCTCGCCCCGCGAAGGCTGCTCGCTTATAGCGACGCCGCGAACGGAGGGTCAACCAAGACGTCGGTTGCCGCGCGCCGCGCTGCCGATCAGTCGAGCCTCACGGATGGCGCCGGCGAAGCGAAGCGTAGGACGGCGCCGAGGGCCGCCTCCAGGGCCGCTCGTCGCGCGGTCGCGAGAGAAAAGTGGGGCCGACCGCGCTTTCCGATTTGAACTTTGCGGGTAACCGCACGTCTTCCCTTTGTGTAGATCGAGAGAAGGGGAACACGATGATTCACATCGAGACACTGAGTGAGCTTCGCAGGGCCTGGACGGCGATTCTGAGCGCGTTCAGTCGAGACCTGACCTTCTCCGGCAGGCTGGCCTCCGACCCGGTCACGGCGCTGCGCGACCGCGGCTACGACATCAGCGGCGAGGCCGCCACGGCGCTCAAGCGGGCGCTGCCCTGAGCTGAACACCTGACCGACGTGACGTCCCACCCGCCCGGGGCCCGCGCCGACGCCGCGACGACGACGACACACCACCTCGACTCCTGACCGTTTGACCTCCGGCCCCCCGTCATCCCCCGGGGGGGCGACCTCCGCCCAGACAACGCCTCGGACCATCGGTTCCGGGGCGTTTGTCTTGGTGGTCCGGAACCAGCGCCGGTTACTTTGGCGTAACCACCGGTTCACAAACATCATTTCTGCCCAACGGGGCGCTCCCTTCACGGAGGCGCGACCGCACTACCCAGGAGATCTGCTTACGAGGCCAGGACACCAGGAGGTACCCGACCTTGCTGCGTTCCTGGTTTCCTGGCGAGACCCGTGCGCTCAAGTGGCCGAGCCTAGCTGCAGTCGACTTCGACGCGCAGCGGCGGGTGGAGGCGGCGGAGCCACCGGAGTAGGGCCGTGCCGGAATAATCTTGATCGGATGACCAAGGAGGCGTCGTCAGGTGCGTGTCCCCGGGAGCGAAGGCAGACCGGGCGTCTTCCGAGCTTTCGGGGACGCGCAGATGGCGGCGGATCCGCCGGCAAGACGACAAAGCCGTTTCGGCACGGGCCCTTAGTCACTCTGGCAGCACGGGGAGAAGCACGCGTGCGTGCTTTTCCCCGCAAGCTGCTAGAACGCCACCAGCTCGCAGTCGACGCCGACGGACGCCGGGGCGTCGAGGAGCTCCCACTTCAGGTCGCCGGCCTGCCGGTCGCTCAGGACGACCGCGCGCAGGTGGGCCAGGCGACGCGACGCCGAGTTCCGCTCCGCGCGACCGCGGCTCTCACCGGAGAAACGAGCGGCCAACAGCGGCCTGCCGAGCGGGATGGCGAAGAGGTGATCGTGGCCGAGGAGGAGGACGGCGGCGGCGAGCCGGGTCTGGCCGACGTGCTCGCGCAGACGAGCGCTGCCCTCGACCAGCGCCTCGTGCAGGGTGGCGAGGGAGAGCTTGCGGGTGTCGCGCGCGTGGCCGCGGTAGAGGGCGTCGATGAAGACCATCATGATGGCCTCCTCGGGGGTCGCGCCGCGTTTGGCGGCGAACGAGCTCGACGTCGTGGTCGCCTGCACGCGCGCGACGAAGTCGGCCCCGAGCCCGGCGGTGCCGCTCGACGCGCAGAGCCAGTCGCGATAGCGGAACGGCTGGGAGTCTTCGAGGGTGCGACGGGCGGCTGGCGCACCGTCAGCGGCGAGCAGGAGCTGACGCGCGGGGACGGTGGCGAGCACGCTCGCCGGCCCGGATGCCCCGCCGAGCGGCGCCTTCTTGACGAGCATCTCACCGTTGCCGTGAAACCCGAGACCCCAGGTGCCGCGCGCGCCGACGTCGGACACGTCGACCGCGTCCGGATGCAGCTTGGCGAAGGACGCCAACAGCGTCGCGTCGCTCACGACAACACCCGTCAACCGTTGCATTGGGTCCGCTCCTGTCGAGATGTCCGCACGATGAGGCGCTGCCGCCGCTCGCCCGCGACGAGCGCGCCACCCTCCACGACCAACGTAGACAACGCGCAGCCGTCGGGGCAAGTATCGACGCCGTGAGCCCTCACGACGACCAGCCACCGCCCCCAGACGAGCCGCCCCCCGACCTGTTCGAAGGCGTCGCGGAGCCGGACGAGCTCGCCCTCGCCCCGCCGATGGCGCCGATAGCGCGCGCGATCGCCCCCGTGATGCGGGACGGGCTCTCGCTGCCACACTCGCCTGACGCCGAGCGCGAGGTCCTCGCCGCGGTCTTCGTGGACGCCAACTCCCTCGACACGATCGGCGAGTCGGTGAAGGCCGAGGACTTCTACTTCGAGCGCCACAACCTCGTGTTCCAGGCGATGCAGGAGCTGCACGAGGGAGGCGCCGGGGTCGACCCCGTCACGGTGGCGCAGCAGCTCAAGGACCGCGGCTGGTGGGACAAGGCCGGCGGCGCCCGTACGCTCGGCGAGCTGCTCGATCGCATGGGGTCTCTGGCGAACCTCGAGCACTACTGCGAGATCGTCTCCCGCAAGGCGATGGTCCGCCGGATGATCGAGGCGGCCCGGAAGATCGAGACGGACGGGCTGCAGGACATCGCCGACGTCGACGAGTTCCTCGACGAGGCGGAGAAGGGCGTCTTCGGCGTCCTCGAGGATCGGGCGACCTCGAACCTGCGCCACGTGCGCGACGTCGTCAGCACGGCGATCGATCAGATCCAGAACATCGTCGACGCCGGCGACGACGTCACCGGGACCGGCACCGGGTTCCGCGATCTCGACCGAATGACCCACGGGTTCCAGCCCGGCGACCTGGTGATCCTGGCGGCCCGGCCGGCCATGGGCAAGACCTCCTTCGTGCTGAACATGGCGGCCAACGCGGCGCTGCGCTTCAACGCGACGGTGGCGGTGTTCTCGCTCGAGATGCCGAGCGAGCAGCTCGTCCAGCGCCTGCTCTCCGCCGAGGGGCGGATCGACCTCGGGCGGATGCGCGGCGGACACATCTACGAGGACGAGTGGCCGCGCCTGATGGAGGCCGCCGACCGGGTCTCGAACGCGCGGATGTTCCTCGACGACACCCCGGCGGCGTCGCCCACGATGGTCCGCGCCAAGTGCCGACGCCTCAAGCGCCAGCACGGCCTCGACCTGGTCATCATCGACTACCTCCAGCTCATGAGCGGCGGCACCCGCCACCAGGGCAGCCGCGAGCAGGAGATCAGCTACATCTCGCGCTCGCTCAAGGGCCTCGCCAAAGAGCTCGGCGCGCCCGTCGTCGCGCTCAGCCAGCTCAACCGCGGGCTCGAGTCGCGGACCGACAAGCGACCCATGCTCAGCGACCTGCGCGAGTCCGGCGCCATCGAGCAGGACGCCGACATCATCTGCTTCATCTACCGCGAAGAGGTCTACAAGAAGGACCTTGAGGAGTCCGAGCGCGGCATCGCCGAGCTGATCGTCGGAAAGCACCGGAACGGGCCCACGGGCACCGTGAGGCTGAAGTTCTGGCACGCCCACACGCGCTTCGACAACCTCGCCGAGAACATGATGCCGCCCTGAGGAGACGGCGGGACGCCGACCGCCCGGGAACGGGCGGACGGCCGCCGGCGGGGCTCCTCTCAGCGATCGTCAACCACATTGACACCAGCGACCGGAGGCCCCACCGCGCGCAGGGCGCGCGCGTCCTCGGCGTGGGCCACCACCACGTCGACCGGCCCACCGAGGCGCCTGGCGGCGTCGCACACGAGCGCGGGCAGCGCGGCGCTCACCCCGTTCGCGACGACCTGGGTGAAGGCCTCGGTGAGGCCGTGGCGAGCCAGCAGGTACAGGACCGCCGGCGCCGGGAGGCGGGCGACGAGCGCGCACGGCCCTCCGAGGTAGGCGGAGGCCGAGGGACGTGGGATCACGAGCGCCAGCCCCCCCTCGGGTGGCGCGTCGAGCGCCGGTCGGCCGGTCACCGCCTCGTGGAGCGCCCCGCCGAGGAGGTGCTCGAGGGCGAGCCGCTCGACCCGGTCGCGAGAGACGGCCGCCACCACGCCTCCGACCCGAGCGGCCAGGAGACAGGCCGCGCGCCCCGCCGGGGTCGCCTCAAGCGACACGACCGCGCGCGCCTCGGCCGCCGTTGGTGGAGCTCCGCCGATCGCGGCATAGCCCGCGACCGTGCGCGCCACGACGCAGGCGTGAGCCGCCTCCAGATCGAAGACCGCGCCCAGCTCGAACACCACCGGTCGCTCCGCGCTCATCGGGCAGCAGGCTAGCAGACTGCGGGGAAAAGCACGCACGCGTGCTTCTCCCCGCGCTGCTAGAATGACTGATCCGGCGGCTCCGCCGCCTCCACCCACCGCTGCGCGGCGAAGTCGACCGCGGGGAAATGGCGCTTCGTAGCCATCTCCCCGCTGTCTCCCAGATGAGCGCGCCGGCCGTGACAACACGCACGGCCACCCTCACCTCACGGTGTGTTGATGGGCGGCGAGCCGTCGTTGGGGCAGCCGGTGTAGTCGCCGCCGGGGTCCGCGGTGGTCGCGTTGTCGTCGTCGTCAGCGGCGTCGCCAGCCGACTCCCCCCCGTCACCGGCGAGCGCGTCGCCGCCCGGCGGGTCCGCGTCTCCGATGGAGCCGCTCGGATCGACGTCGCCCGCGACGACGTCACCGTTATCGGACTGAGTCGGGACCTCGGTCAGGACGTCCGCCCCATCCCCATCCCCCCCTCCGTTGTACTCGTCCGGATCGTCCGGGGTCCCCGTGGCGACGTCTGGGCCGTCGTCGAGGCGCCCAGAGTCCGGCTGACCCGGGTGCGGCGTCGGGTTCGACAGGCAACCCGCCCCCGCGAACGCCAGCCAGGACCACGCCAGGAGCACGCTCCAGAGCCAACGCCAGCGCGCGGGCGCGGACGGCGGGCTCCGATCCGCGACGCTGCGCCGTGGAGCCATTTCCTCAGTGTGTTGTGCTTGTCGCGGATGGGAAAACATTTCACACTCTGTAGAGAAACTGGAGCAATCCCAAATGTCTCAGCCCCTCCCCATGATCGACGCGCGCTACGTTATCCAGGCCGAACTCGGTCGCGGCGCGATGGGCCGCGTGGTGGGGGTGGTGGACACCCTAGCAAGCCCTGTGCCACTCGCCTGCAAGGTCCTCGAGCACCCCGAGCTGCGCGCGGACTTCGTGGCGGAGTTCAACCTGCTGCGGCGGCTCGCCCACCCGGGCTTCGTCACGGCCCACCGCCTCGGTGTCGACCGCGCGACCCGCGAGCCCTACGCCGTGCTCGAGCGCTGCGACGGCCCGCCGCTCTCGACCCTCGGCGCCGTCGCGCAAGAGCGGGTCGTCACCATCGCCGCCGACCTCTTGCGCGCGCTCGACCACCTCCACCGCCTCGACCTCGTCCACGGGGACCTGGCCCCGGTCAACGTCGTGCTCCACGACGGCCCGAGCTCGAGCGTCAAGGTGCTCGACCTCGGAGCCGGCGGTCAGCGCGGGTCACGCCGGGGGACGACCTCCGGGGTCTTGCCCTTCGCCGCTCCGGAGCGCCTCGCGGGCGAACCCCTGGCCCCGAGCGGCGATCTCTGGTCGCTCGGCTGCGTCATCTTTCACCTCCTCCACGGACGCCACCCCTGGCCCGGCTACCCGGCCCGCAGCGGCGGCGACGCCCCGATCGATCGCGACGGCCTGGCGCCCTCCCCCATCGATCCGGTCCTCGAGCGTCTCCTCGCCCACCGCCCCGAGGATCGTTTCCCCCACGCCGGCGCTGCCCTCGCGGCGCTCGAGGCCGCCACCGGACGGACCCTGGCCCTCGTCGACGGCGCCGAGCGCGCGGCGGTCCTCAACGACGCGCCCTACCTCGACGTCGGGGCCCAGCTCGACCACCTGACCCAGCGCATGCGGAGCGCGGCCGACGCTCAAAAGCCCATGACCGTCGACATCGGCGGCGCCCCGGGCGGGGGGCGCACGCGGCTCCTAGCCGAGCTCGCGAACCGCCTCGCCGCGAGCGGCATCCCCGCCATCCACGACCGCGCCCGGCTCACCGACGGACCGACCGACGGGCTCGAGCGCATCCTCGTGGCCCTCGGCACCCCGGCCCAGGACGACGTCAGCGCCGCCGGCCTCGTGCAGGCCGTCGGCCGCGCGGTGAAGAGCCACCACCGGGCCGTCGCGCTCATCGTCGACGACCTGGACGCGACCACGCCCGCGGCGCGCGAGGGCTTCGACGCCCTGGCGCGAAGCCTCCGCGCGCTCCCGGAGCGCTTCGGGCCCCTGCTCGTCGCGACCGTGGGCCGCGGAGCGCCGGACCTCGTCCTCCAACCCTGGAGCGCGGAGGAGGTCGAGCGAGCCACCGCCCTCGTCTTCCCCGAGCGGCGGATCGGGGCCCGCGTCGCGGCGCCCATCCGCGAAGCCTCGCGCGGCAACGTCGGGCTCTGCCTCGACACCCTCGCCGAGCTGCTGCGGCGCAACATCATCACCGTCGATGCCACAACGGTTCAGCTCCATGATCCGGCTGCGGTGCGAAAGGTCGCGCCGGCGTCGCGGGCCGAGGCGGCCGCCCGAGCGGTCAAGGGGCTCCCCGAGGCGCTGCGGACGGCGGCCGGGACGCTGGCCCGCGCACGCGGTGCGGTCCCCCTCGCGCTGCTCGGCCCGGAGGCGGCGGAGTTGGTGGCGCGCGGCGTCGCCGTGGCCGTGCCCGACCCGCGCGGACCGCGGACCATCCTGGCGTCCGAGCCCCTGGTCGCGGCGTGCTCGGCGCTCGTGACCGCGGAGGCGGCGCACC
>PHBI01000141.1 GCA_002841945.1 Deltaproteobacteria bacterium HGW-Deltaproteobacteria-14 | reverse complement strand
GCGGGGGCCCGAGGCGACGGAGGCGGTCGTGGGCCTCGCCGGCGGCGGGGCCGGCGCGCCGACCACCGCGCGCTGGCTGGCGCTGCATTGCACCCCTCGCGGCCGCGGCGCGGGCGCCCACCCCGCGTACACGCTCGTGTCCGACGTCACGGCCGAGCACGCGATGGTCGAGGCGCTCTCCCTGAACGACCGCCGGCTGCAGCTCCAGCTCGACCTCCTGAACGCCCCCCGCGGCGACACCCAGGAGCTCCTCGACGAGGGCCTCGCCGCGGCGATCGCGCTGACGGCCTCGCAGCTCGGCTACATCTTCAAGTACCGCGAGGCGGAGCAGCAGCTCGAGCTGCACGCCTGGTCGCGCGGGGCCATGGACCTGTGCCGCGTCCTGGCCCCCCAGACGACCTACGACCTGGCTGAAACGGGGCTGTGGGGCGAGGTGGTGCGGCAGCGGCGCCCGATCATGGTCAACGCCTTCGCCATGCCGAACCCCCTCAAGCGGGGCCACCCGGAGGGCCACGTCGCGCTCGAGCGCTTCCTTTCCGTGCCGGTGTTCGACGCGGGGCGGATCGTCGCCGTCATCGGCGTCGCCAACAAGGCCGCGCCGTACACGCAGACGGACGTGCTGCAGCTGTCGCTGCTCATGGACGGGCTCTGGCGCGTCCTGAGCCGCCTCGAGGTCGAGGCGGCGCAGCGCGCGACCGCCGAGCAGCTCCGGCAGTCCCAGAAGACGGAGGCCGTCGGGCGCCTCGCGGGGGGCATGGCCCACGACTTCAACAACCTCCTCTCGGTGATCCTCAACCGCGCGGACTTCAGCCTCGCCGCGCTCGAGGACCCCCACTCGAGCCCTCCCCGCGGGGACCTGATCGAGGATCTGCGCGAGATCCGGCTCGCCGGTGACCGCGCCGCGACGCTGGTCCGTCAGATGCTCGCGTTCAGCCGCCGGCAGGTGCTCGAGCTGACCACAGTGGATCTCAACGGCGTCGTCTCGGACTTCGAGCAGATGTTGCGGCGCCTCCTCCCCGAGGACACCACGCTGACGGTGTCCCGCTTCCCGGAGCTGTGGGAGACGGTGGTGGACCGCGGCCGGTTCGAGCAGGTGCTGGTGAACCTCGTGGTGAACGCCCGCGACGCCATCGATGGGACCGGGCGCATCGAGATCGCGACCTGCAACAGCGTGCTCGACGAGACCATGGCGGGCCGCCTCGCCGGCGCGCGACCCGGGGAGTTCGTGCGCCTGACGGTGAGCGACACGGGCAGCGGCATGAGCCAAGACACGCTCGCGCACATCTTCGAGCCGTTCTTCACGACCAAGCCCGCGGGGTTCGGGACCGGCCTCGGCCTCTCGATGGTCGAGGGGCTGGTGCAGCAGTGCCATGGTTTCGTGGCCGTCCGCAGCGAGGTCGACACGGGCACGCACTTCGAGATCTACCTCCCGCGGGGCCGCACCGCCGGGCGCACGGTGCGGCAGCCGCGGCCCGACCGAGGGGGGCGGTGGCCGGGGGTGAGCGCGCTGGTCGTCGAGGACGACGCCGCGGTTCGGTCCGTGCTGGCGCGGATCCTCGAGGGCGCCGGCCTCGTGGTCACCGCGGTCGCGCGGTCGGCGGAGGCCCTCGCGGCCGCCGAGGCGGCCACACGGCCCATCGGGCTGCTCGTCACCAGCGTCGTGCTGCCGTTCATGAATGGGCCGGAGCTCGCGACCCGGGTCACGCGACTGCACCCCGAGATCGCCGTGATCTTCCTCGCCAGCTGCGCGGACACGCGCCTCATCGAGGCCCGCGCGGACGGCGCCGGCCCCGGCGTCCTGCTCAAGCCGTTCGACGCGGGGTCGCTGCTGAGCCACGTCCGCGCGGCGTTGGCAGACGGCGGGCGGCCTCCGACCCACGAGGAGGGCCAGCCGGACGCCGGCGGGACGCGCGAGGCCCTCGTCGAGGCGGGCCTTCACCGGCGGTTGACCGACGCGCTGCAGAAGGCACGACTCGACGACGCGAGCCGCGCGGTGGCCGAGCTCGCCCGGGTGGCCCCGGCGAGCGCCGCCGCGCTGCGCTCGCTCCTCGAGCAGTACGACTACGACGGTGCGCTGCGCTGGCTGCGAGACGCCGCCCCCCAGCACGAGGTAGCGCCATGACCAGGGCACCCGACCTGCAGCTGCGCGGTGAGATCCTCGTGGTAGACGACGAGATCGAGGTCCTGCGCGTGATCTGCGCGATGTTGCGCCGCGCCGGGATGGCCCCACGACCGGTGGTCGACCCGATCCGGGCCCTCGAGGCCGCCCGCCTCGATCCACCCGACCTCATCCTCCTCGACGTGAAGATGCCGCAGGTGTCCGGCCTCGCGTGGTGCCGCGAGCTGAAGCAGAACCCGCACCTGACCGAGATCCCCGTCCTCTTCATGAGCGGCTACGACTCGGAGGAGCAGCGGGCGGCGGCCTTCGAGGCGGGCGGCACGGACTACATCTCCAAGCCTCTGCACGAGCAGGAGCTCGTGTCCCGCGTGCGTGCGCACCTCCAGGGGGGGATGCTGCGGCGGGTGCTGCGCGATCAGAACGCCCTCCTCCGGGAGCGGGTCGACGAGCAGCTCAGGATCATCGGGGAGCAACGAGAGGTCGCGCTGGCGCAGGCCAACGCGCTGCTCGACCTGCACGCGAGCGGCACCGCGACGCGTGAGGAGCTGGTCGGAAAGGCGCTGACGGCGGCGCTGCGCCTGAGCGGCACCGCGGCGGCGATCTTCGCCGTCCGAGCGCACGTCCAGAGCGGGATGCAGGTGACGACCGTCGCGACCCGCGCGGCCTCGGGGGACATCGACGTGCGCTCGGTCCGCGGCCCCCTCGCGGGGACCGGGGTGCGGCGCTGCTTGTGGGAGAAGCGCCCCTACCTGGCCCACGACGCGGCCTCGGTGGGCCTGCTCGGCGACGCCCTCGCGGACCTCCCCGGACCACTCGCCCGGGCCTGCTTCGTCCCCGTCGTCGAGCGGGACGCGGTGACGGCGCTCGTCGCCGTCTTCGGCCGCCCGAGCGCCTACGACGAGACGCACATCCGGGGGCTGCAGGGGATCGTCGACACCCTGTGGCAGATCCTCAAGCGCCGGGAGGCCGAGGAGTCCCTGCAGGCCAGCCTGGTCGAGGCCCGCAAGCTGGCCCTCGCCGTCGAGCAGAGCCCGGCGGCGGTCGTGGTGACCGACCGCGACGGGCGCATCGAGTACGTGAACCACAAGTTCTGCGAGGTCACGGGCTACACGCCGGAGGAGGTGCTCGGCAAGAACCCGCGCGTGCTCAAGTCCGGCTGGACGGCACCCCGTGATTACGCCGCCATGTGGCGCCTGCTCACCGCGGGCCAGACCTGGACCGGGGTGTTCCAGAACCTCCGCAAGGACGGCTCGTCCTTCTGGGAGCGGGCGTCGATCTCGCCGATGCGGGCGAGCCCCGACGCGCCCATCACGCACTTCGTCGGCGTCAAGGAGGACATCACGGCGCAGCGCACCCTCGAGGCGCAGCTGCAGCAGGCCCAGCAGCTCGAGGCCATCGGCCAGCTCGCGGCGGGCGTCGCCCACGAGATCAACACCCCGTCGCAGTACGTGAGCGATAACCTCAGCTTCCTCACCCACGCCTGGGAGCGCCTCGCGCCGCTCCTCACGGCGGCGGCGGCGGACGCAGCGGACGCGACCGGGCGCGGCCCCTCACCGAGCTGGCTCCTGGAGCGCGTCCCGTCGGCGCTCGCGAGCGCGCGGGAGGGGCTCGATCGCATCCAGAGTATCGTCGGCGCGATGCGGGACTTCTCGCACCGCGGTGACGGGAAGCCCCACGCGGTGGACCTCCACCAGCTCATCGCCTCGTCGGCGATGATCACCCGCAACAGCTGGAAGTACGTCGCCGCGCTCGTGACCGAGGTCGACCCTGACGCCGCGTCGGTCGAGGGGGTCGGCGGGGAGCTCGGCCAGGTCGTGATCAACCTGATCGTCAACGCCGCCCACGCCCTCGAGGGCCAGCCCCGGGCCAACGACGGCGCCGTCGGCCGGATCGTCGTCGGCACGCGGCCGGTGCCCGAGCGCGACGCCGTCGAGCTCTTCGTCTCCGACGACGGCCCGGGGGTCCCGTCCGCCATCCGGGCCCGGGTGTTCGATCCGTTCTTCACCACCAAGCCCCGGGGCAAGGGCACCGGGCAGGGGCTGGCGATCGCCCACAACATCGTCACAGACCGCCACGGCGGGCGCCTGTGGCTCGAGGAGACGCCGGGCGGCGGGGCCACGTTCCGCGTGGAGCTGCCACGGCAAGCCGCGAGCCACCGACGGCGCCCCCCCCACGCGTGAGCGGGCGACGCCGGGCCCGCCCGCGCCGGCCCCCGCGCGCCGTCGGAGGGCCGGCGAGGGCCGCGCGGATCAGACGTTGTGGCGGAAGTTGATCACGTCGCCGTCCGCGACGACGTACTCCTTGCCCTCGAGCCGCATCAGCCCCTTGGACTTCAGCGCCGCCTCCGAGCCGTGCTCGATCAGCGCCTCCCAGCGGTACACCTCGGCCCGGATGAAGCCGCGCTCGATGTCGCTGTGGATGGTCCGCGCCGCCCGGCGCGCCACGGTCCCGCGGTGGATCGGCCAGGCGCGGCACTCGTCCTTGCCGGCCGTCAGGAAGCTGATCAGGTCGAGCAGGCGGTAGGAGGCCCGGACGAACTCGTGGCGCGCCGGCTCGCGGAGCCCCAGGGTCGCGAGGAACTCCCCCTGGTCCTCCTCGTCGAGCTGCGCGATCTCCACCTCGATCGAGCCGCAGATGGCCATCGACAGGGTGTTCGGCGCCGGCTCCTTCAGCTCGCGCAGCGCGGCGTACTCCTGCTCGCCCCACTCGGCCTCGCCGAGGTTGAACAGCACGATCAGCGGCTTGAGCGACAGCAGCTGGACGTCGCGCAGGGTGTCGCGGTCGTCCTCGGACAGCGCGAGGGTCCGCAGCGGGCCGCCGTCCTCGAGGTGGGCCACGCAGCGCTCGGTCACCTCGACCTCGGCGCCCTGCCGGCGCTCCTTGTGGAAGCGCTGGAGGCGCCGCTCCATCACGCCGAGGTCCAGCAGCAGGATCTCGTCGTTGAACAGGCTGTCGTCGCGGCGCGGGTCCATGGGCGTCGCCACCATCGGGTTCGCGAAGCCCCGCACCACGTGGACCATCACGTCGACGTTGCGCATGTGCTGGACCACGTCGGGGGTGAACGCGCCGGTCGCCGCCGACCCGCCGCCGCCGACGTCGACGAAGGTGATCTCGGCGAAGGTCGTCTTCTTCGGGCTGAACAGCCCGGCGAGGGCGTCGACCCGGGCGTCGGGCACCTTGATGTTGCCGTAGGAGACCCCCGAGCGGCTCGCCGTCGCGCCCGGCGCCAGCGCCTCGAACACCGTGGACTTGCCCGCTCCCGGGTATCCGCACAGACCGACATGCATCGCCTACCTCCCGTTATTTCGTCGCGTAGAGCCAGTACGGCCAATAGGGGGACGCGTCGCCGTCGACCGTCTCGACGCCGACGATGAAGCGGTACTCGCCGTGGCGGTTGGGCAGCACCGCGCCGGTGCTGAAGCAGCGCGTGCCGCCCGGGGTCGTGTCCCCCTGCCAGACGAGCCCATCGACCTGGCCGTCCGCCGGCGCCTGCTTGGTGGCGTTGGTGAAGCGGTCGGCGAGCGAGTAGACCAGCAGCCGGTAGCGGCGCCCCGGAGGCGCGGTCAGGCAGATGGGGCCGCCCCAGGCCGCGTCGACGCGGTAGAAGTCGCGATCCGCCGGGGAGGTCAGGTAGCTGTAGAAGTCGCCCTTCGCCGTCAGCGCCGACGGGAGCCACATGACGTCGTCCGGCACGCCGTCGGCGTCGCGATCGGCGCCGTCGTTCGGCTCGAAGTTGTCCAGCTGCGACGTGCGGTAGGTCCGCGGCATCGGCGGCGGCAGGCTCGACCCCTTGTTCCACGTGCCCTCGCCGAGGCGCTGGCAGTAGAGCCGCCCGGCGCTGTCGACGGTGTAGAGCGAGAGGCGGGCCGAGCCGTCGATGTCCCAGATGGCCGGCGCCGACAGGGTCCCGCTGCCGAGGGCGCGGCGCGAGCCGGTCTGCTCGACGTACCCCCCGGTGTCGGGGCTCCACAGCGCCACCCGCAGCTCGCGCCCGGCGACGTAGACGCGGTCGGGGAAGCCGTCGCCGTCGACGTCGAAGAGCCCGACGTTGGTCGCGCCGGCGACGGTCTCGGGGACCCCGTCGTCGTCGACGTCGGTCAGGTCGACCTCGGTGGTGTTGCCGAGGACCGGGTCGGCGAGCGGCGCGCCGGCGCCGTCGAAGCGCCAGGTGCGCGTCGTCGACCCGTTGGCGGCGCCGGGGTCGGCGGTCTCGAAGTAGGTCGCCAGCACCCGGATCTCGCCCGGGGTCGCGACGATGCTGTTGACGGCGCCGCCGAAGAGCCCGGCGAGGTCGGTGGCGAAGCACGCCCCGCTGGCGCAGTAGGCCGTCGTGGCGAGGGTCGCCAGGTTCGTGAAGCGGTAGGCGTAGACCTGCCCGGCCCAGTTCCCGGGGGAGGACTGCTCGGGGTAGCCGTTGCCGAAGAGCAGCTCGGGGACACCGTCGCCGTCGAGGTCGGTCAGGGTGCGGCCGTCCCAGTACTCGCAGACGCCGTCGGGATCGGCGATGGCCGCGACGTGGACGACGCTGTGGCTCGCGCGGTCGTAGCGGTACATATGGGTGCCCGCCGCCGGGTCGCACCAGCTGGCGGTGAAGAACTCGACGACGCCGTCGTGGTCTACGTCGTAGGCCATGAACTGCGAGGCGTCGTAGACCTGGGTGGCCGCGTCCTCGGCGATGGTGAAGCTGCCGGCCACGTCCATCTTGTAGATGCGGGCGTGGCTGCCGTTGCCGGTCAGGATCTCGAGGGTCTGGATGCCGGGGCCGACCACGTCGTAGTCGTCGACGTCGGCGAAGACCGGCGCCGAGCGGGCGTAGTTGTAGATCGGCGCCGAGTAGTCGTAGAGGACCGTGCCGCCGTTGGACACCACGGCGAAGCCGAACTGCGTGCTGAGGACGGCCTCCTCGGCGCCGTCGCCGTCGAGGTCGACCCGGGCGACCGAGCCCGACGCGGGGTAGGACTGCTGAAACGGCCAGGCGCCCGGGCAAGCGCTGAAGCAGAGGCGGTCGACGTAGCCGTCGCAGTTGTTGTCACGGCCGTCGCAGATCCCGGGGGCGCTCGGGTAGACCGTCACGTTCGAGTCGTCGCAGTCCCAGTCCGGCTGCCCGTCGCCGTCGACGTCCTTGGCCTCGGCCCAGCCGACCGGGACGTCGCACTTGTCCTGGTGGGCGGCGTTGGCCGCGGCGATCCCGTCGCCGTCGTTGTCGCGGTAGCTGCGCACGAGCGCGAGGCCGTCGTCCGCCGGGCCGTTGCAGTCGTCGTCGAGCCCATTGCACACCTCGGGGGCTCCGGGGTGGATCGCGGCGTTGTACTCGTTGCAGTCGCCGGGGTCGGCCACGTAGCCGGTCGGCGGCGCGCAGGCCTGGGTGGTGATGACGCCGCCGTAGCCGTCGTGGTCGACGTCCTTGAAGAAGGTGGTCAGCACGCCCTCGTCGACCTGCCCGTTGCAGTTGTTGTCTTTGGTGTCGCAGACCTCCGGGTTGGTCGGGAAGCGCGCGTCGTCGCCGTCGTCGCAGTCCCCGGCGAGCGCCGTGGTGTGGCTGGCGTCGGCGCGGCACAGGCATGCGCTCAGCCCGACGACCCCGTAGCCGTCGCCGTCGCCGTCGCTGTACCAGGGGACGCAGCCGTCGGCGGCGGCCTCGTCCGTCACGCCGTCGCAGTCCTCGTCGACGAAGCCCTCGCAGGCCTCGCGGGCGCCGGGGTGGACGCCGGCGTTGGCGTCGTCGCAGTCGCCCCCCTGCAGCACGTAGCCGACGGCCCCGGGGCAGACGCAGGCCGCGTCGTGCCCGGCGCCGTCGTGGTCGGCGTCGCGGTAGCTCGTGACGCAGCCCGCGGAGTCGACGCCGTCCACGACGCCGTCGCAGTTGTCGTCCTGGCCGTTGCAGGCCTCGGTCGCGCTGGGCGAGACGGCGGCGTTGACGTCGTTGCAGTCGCCGCCCTCGGTGGCGGTGTAGGGCGCGGCGGGCTCGCACAAGCACCGGCTCGCCAGGTCGATGCCGTAGGCGTCGCCGTCCTGGTTGAGGTAGTAGGTGGTGCAGCCGGTCGCGCCCGCCTCGTCGACCACGCTGTCGCAGTCGTCGTCGACGTCGTTGCACGCCTCGACGGCGCCGGGGCGGACGAGGGGATCGAGCGGCGCGCAGTCGAGGGCGTCGAGGGCGCCGTCGCCGTCGTCGTCGTCGTCGCAGGCGTTGCCGCGCCCGTCGCCGTCGCTGTCGAGCTGGCTCGGGTCGGCGACCAACGGGCAGTCGTCCTCGGCGTCGGGGACGCCGTCGTTGTCGTCGTCGGGGTCGACGCAGTCGGCGACGCCGTCCCCCTCGCTGTCGGGGAAGCCCTCGTCGATGATGCCGTTGCAGTTCTGGTCCACGCCGTCGCAGCTCTCGGTGTTGCCGTGGTGGATGTCGGGGTCGAGGGGGCCGCAGTCGGTCGCGTCGGGATCGCGGTCGCCGTCGATGTCGTCCTCGCAGGCGTCGCCGATGCCGTCCTGGTCGGCGTCGGCCTGGGCGGGGTTGAAGGTGACCGGGCAGTTGTCGACGGCGTCGAGCACGTCGTCGCCGTCGTCGTCGGGGTCGACGCAGTCGGCGGCGCCGTCGCCGTCGAGGTCGCCGAAGCCCTGGTCGACCGCGCCGTCGCAGTCCTGGTCGACGCCGTCGCACACCTCGGCGGCGCCGGGGTGGATGCCGGGGTCGGTCGGCCCGCAGTCGTTCGGGTTCTGGATGCCGTCGCCGTCGACGTCGCCGTCGCAGACGTCGCCGAGCCCGTCGCCGTCGTTGTCGGCCTGGTCGGCGTTGGGGGTCAGGGGACAGTTGTCGGCGTTGTCGAGGCGTCCGTCGCCGTCGTCGTCGTCGTCGACGCAGTCGGCGAGGTGGTCGCCGTCGGTGTCGGCGAAGCCCTGGTCGTCGACGCCGTCGCAGTCCTGGTCGACGCCGTCGCAGACCTCGGCGGCGCCCGGGTGGCGGGTCGGGTCGAGCGGCGCGCAGTCGTCGCCGTCGCGGGCGCCGTCGCCGTCGTCGTCGTCGTCGACGCAGTCGGCGAGGTGGTCGCCGTCGGTGTCGAGGGAGCCCTCGTCGGTGGCGCCGTCGCAGTCGTCGTCGACGCCGTTGCAGGTCTCGGCGGCGGGGGTGGCGGCGGTGCAGGCGCTCAGCCCGTCCTCGGCGCAGAAGCGGGCGCCGGTACACTTGCCGTGCTCGTTGGCGAAGGAGCAGATCGTCTCGGCCCGGTCGGCGATGGCGGGGGCGGTGCAGGGGCACATCTCGGCCTGGGGGATGCACTGCGCGCTGGTGGTCCCGTTGAGATCGGGGGCCTGGAAACACACGAAGCCATCGGGGCAGCCGGCCTCGGAGCAGTCGCCGCCGCAGAAGGCGCCGGCGCCGCCGAACTGGACGCAGCGGCTCCCGCCTTGGCCGTTCGCGGTGCAGTCGTCGTTGCTCGTGCAGGGGTAGCAGAGGCGCGGGAAGTTGGGCTGGCAGATGAAGGTCGGGTCGGAGCCGCCGAGCTGGACCTCGTTACAGCCCCAACCGGCGGGGCACTCGTCGACGCAGACGCGGGTGCAGACCTTGCCGTTCGCGTCCTGGACGCAGAAGCCGGAGTTGCAGTCCTCCTGGGTCGAGCACGGCGCGCCGAAGGCCCCCGGGTCGGGCGGGCGCGTGTCGGGGCCGGTGTCCGCGGGGGTCGTGTCGACGGGCGGCGCCGTGTCGGCCTCGACGGTGTCGACGACGTCAGCGGTCGCCGTGTCGGCGTCGAGGGTCGCGCTGTCGACCGCCCCGTCGGTGACGCCCTGGCCGCAACCCGCGGCGGCGGCACCCAGCGCGGCGAGGATGATGCAATGCAAAAAAATCGCCGCGCGCATGGGTGTCTCCTCGCTCCGGTGGCCGTGCTGCGGATGATACAGCCATGCCGCCCGAGACACGAGCCCGCCACCGGCTGAAGCTCAGAGCTTCTTCTTGAGCGCCTCGGTGAGCCCGCCCGCGGTCGCCTCGACCGTGCCGTCGGTGGCGAGCAGCACCAGCGTCGGGGTCGACCGGACCTTGTAGCGCATGGCGAAGCGCCACTCCGGGTCCCAGATCGTGGGGTAGTCGACGTCGTGGGCGGTCACGTACCGCTTGGCCGCGTCGCGCTCGCCGTCCATGACCACGCCGACGACGTCGACCTTGCCCCGCAGCTCGCGCGCGAGGTCCACGATGGCGGGGGTCTCGCGCCGACAGACGGGGCAGAAGTCCGCCGCGAAGACCAGCAGCGTGCGCCGCTTGAGGTGCTTCGGGTCGAGCTGCACCGTGCCGCCGGCCGGGCTCTGGAAGGTCTCGCCGGCGCCGTCGGGCGCGGGGGCGGCGGGAGACGCAGGCTCGGCGCCGTGGACCGCGGGGCCGGTGCCGCCACAGCCCGCGGCGAGGGCGAGGGCGAGGGCGAAGAACATGCGCTTGATCAACATCATGCGCCCACCTTGCCACAGGTCCGCGGCGGCAGCACCCGCTGCGACCCGCTCGAGCAGCGCCAGCGACCGCGCCTCGTGGGCATGAGGCGCGCCGCGTCGACCCAGCCGTACTGGGACTCGACCGCCTGGCGGATCAGCTGCCCCGTGCTGACCCCGCGGCGCCGCGCCAGCTGCACCAACCGGTCGTGGAGCGCGGGGCTCGAGAGGATGGTCGTCTTCCGGGTCAGCTCCATATGGACCTCCATAGGTCCACGGTAGCGACGCCGCCCCGGCCGGTCAGCGAGCGGCTCGGAGCGGTCTCACGCGCGGCCTTGGGGCTCAGTCCTGCTTGGTCTCGCGGGCGCGGACGGTCGCGGTGACCTCGACCTGGGGAGCGGGGGCGGCGAGGCGGGCCGAGGGCTCGTGGCGCACGGCGACGCGCTCGGACTCCCAGCCGAGGCCGTTGTCGGCGATGATCTGCGGGCGAAAATCCGGGCGCGAGGCGCGGGTGAGGTCCGCGGCGTACTCGGCCAGCCGGCGGGTCATCTGGAAGCCCCACTTGTCGCGGACCTGGCGGCAGTGGTTGAGGTCTATCTCGCTGACCATGACGCCGTCGCGGGTGCGCGACAGGCCGGGGGTGCGCGCGCCGTCAGGGGCGGTGACGTAGCTCGAGCCGTAGAAGTGCCCGAAGTCGTGGTGCGCGTCGCGGCCGTCGCCGGAGGTGAAGGCGTTCGGGAAGCTCTCGGTCCCGATGCGGTTGATGGCGGCGGTGAAGTAGTTGTTGGCGATCGACGCGCAGCGCGCCTCGATCGGCCACAGCGGCTCGGACAGGGCGCCGACGGTCGCCGACGGGTTGAAGACGATCTCGGCGCCGTTGATGCCGAACATCAGCCAGTTCAGGGGGTGGTGCCGGCCGTAGCAGATGTTGATGCCGATGTTGCCGTACTGGGTCGCGAACACCGGGTGTCCGGTGTCGCCCTCCATGTAGTAGGTCGACTCATTGAAGTCGCCGACCCGCGGGATGTGGTTTTTGCGGTGCGTGCCGATGACGTTGCCGCGGTTGCCGATGACGACGGCGGTGTTGTGGACGGTGCCGCCGTGGGCCTCGTCGCGCTCGAGGATGGGCGAGACGATGACCATGTCGTAGTGGCGCGCGAGGCGGGACAGAAAGCGCGTCGTGGGGCCGTCGACGGGCTCGGCGAACTCGAGCCACGGCTCCTTCTCGCGGGTGCAGAAGGCGAACGGCATGGTCCACGCCTCTTGCAGGCCGAGGACGTTGCAGCCCATGGCGCCGGCGGCGTGGATCAACTGCTCGGTGCGATCGCAGAGCGCCTGGTACTGCGTCTGGATCGGATCCGAGGTCGACGCGACGATCTGCGTCTGGATGACGCCGACGCGGACGCGGCGGGCCTCGCGGCGCTGCTCCGGGGTGGAGGGGAAGCGGTAGGCGGCCACCTCGAAGTCGTGCTCCTCGGCGAGGGCGGCGGCGGCCGGCGGGATCGGGAGCGACTCAGGGAGGTTGCCGTACAGGATGCGGAACGCCTCCGCCTGGTCTTCCTGTGGCAGCTTGCGGAGCAGGCTCTCGAGGCTCTCGATCTCGGTCTTGGCGGGCATGGCGTTCCTCGCGGGTCGGCGCCGCGGACCACGCCGCGGTCGCAAAGGTGGGAACTGTTTCTACACCGCGACGGCGGAGGCGCCAATGGCCGATGGCGCGGTCGTCACGGAGCGGGCGTCCCGAGCGCGAGGTCGGCGAGCAGCAGGTTGTGGTCGGAGAGCGCCGTCTCAGCGGTGTCGAGGGTCACGCGCGCGCCCAACAGGGTCAGCGCCGGGCCGCCGGCGGCGGCGCCGCGAAAGAGCACGAAGTCCGGGCTCCAGCCGCGCCCGCGGCGCTCGGCCCGAGGCCAGCCGACCCGGGTCGTCGGGCGCTGCGCGAAGGCGCCGTCGGGCTGCTTCACCGGCGCGATGGTGTCGGTGTAGCCCGCCGCGAGCAGCGCGGCGTAGCCCGGGACGAGGGCGCCGGCCTCGGTGGCGCGCATGTTGAGGTCGGCGCAGAGCACGGTCGGCAGCTCGGGGCGGGCGCCGAGGTGACCGCGCAGCTGGTCGAGCTGGCGCGCGTGGCCGCCGCCGGCGCCGCGGTCGAGGGCGAGGTGGGTGTCGAGGACGCGCAGCGGGCCGGCGGGGGTCCGCAGGACGACCTCGAAGACACCCTTTCCGCCCATGCGCTCGGTGATCGACAGCGCCTCGTCGTCCGCGAAGGCGTGGAAGCGCTCCTCGACGATCGGGAAGCGCGAGAGCAGGGCGACGCCCCCGCCGCCGTAGCTCGCGTAGGGCAGGCGGTGCTCGAGGCCGGCCTCGAGGTCGTCGCGCTGAAACGGGAACCACGCCTCCTGCAGGCACAGGACGTCGGGGGCGAGGGCGTCGATGGCCGCCGGCATGCGATCGAGGCGGTCGCCCAGATCCCGCGAGGCGAAGGGCAAGAGCCAAGCGTTGAAGCTCGCGACGCGCAGCTCGAGGCGGTCGACCGGCGGGCCCTCGGCTGGCGCGGCGGCGGGCCGCGCGCAGGCGAGGAGCGCGCAGGCCGCGAGGCAGGCGAGGGAGTGGGCTCGGAGCGGAGGCGGCGCGTGGGTCATGACGAGGATGGTAATGCGTTGGCGCGTCCGGACCATCCCGAGCGACGCGCGGGGCGCCGGTCTTTCTTGACGAGAGGGCCCCGACTTTGCGATTCGCGTCGAATGCACCGACACCTCGCCCTGCTCGCCTGCGCCCTCACGGTGGCCGGCTGCTCCAGCCCCGGCGGCAACGCCTACTTCGCGCCCGGGGCCGACGCGGACGTCGTGGACGCGGTGCTCTTCCCGGACGCGACCGTCCGCGACACGGCGCCCGAGCAGGACACCCTGCCCCCCGAGGACACGGCCCCGGAGCTCGACACGGCGCACACCGAGCCCGCGGACACCGAGCCCGCGGACACCGAGCCCGCGGACACCGAGCCCGCGGACACCGAGCCCGCGGACACGTTCACGACCTTCTGCAAGAACGGCGATCCGTGTAACGACGACGATCCGTGCACCGTCAACGACCGCTGCGTCGACAACCACTGCGCCGGCGATTCGATCGCCTGCGACGACCAGATCCCGTGCACCCTCGACAGCTGCGTCGATGGGCAGTGCCGCAGCGCGACCCAGGACGGCTACTGCCTCATCGGCGGGGCCTGCTGGACCGAGGCGCAGAACAACCCCGTCAACCCCTGCCAGCGCTGCGCCCACGCGGCGAACGCCGCCGGTTGGACGAACAGCGACGGCGCCGCCTGCGACGACGGCGACCCCTGCACCGAGGGCGAGGCGTGCGCGGCGGGCGCCTGCGGCGGCGGCGCGACCCCGGCCGAGGTCTGCGACGACGGCGCCGACAACGACTGCAACGGCCAGACCGACGCCGCCGACGTCGCCTGCGGCGGGGTCGCGGCCTGCGCCTACCACGAGGACTGCTACCCCGAGCGCGTCTGCGCGCGCTGGGCGACGACCGGGGAGGCGGTGTGCAGCGACCCGTGCATCGGCGCGAGCGACTGCCCGACCGGCCAGATCTGCTCGAAGCTGCCTGGGTCGGCGCAGATCGCCTTCTGCCAGCCCGCCCTGCCCGGCGGCCTCCCCAACGGCTCCGCATGCAGCGTCGACGGCGAGTGCGCCAGCGCGCTGTGCGCCGACGACTTCTGCCGCGCGACCTGCCTCGCCGAGTCCCGCTGCAGCGAGCCCGGCTTCACCTGCCACCCGGTCGGCGACCTCAGCATCGGGGTGATCTCCGGCGCCTGCGCGCCGAACCCGCCCGGGAGCATCCCCAACGGCCAGATATGCGGCTCCGGCGACAGCTCCCTGTGCGCCTCGGGGCAGTGCGACCTGATGCCACCGAGCGGCCCCTGGCCCTGTCGCGAGCTGTGCCAGGGCGAGTCGGCCTGCGCGCCGACCCAGGAGTGCAACCTCGTGCTCTACGCGCCGGGCGAGAGCGCCGACGCGATGCCCTTCGCGACCGTCTACACGACCCTGAGCCACGACGCGCTCACCGCGTGCTACACGCCGAAGACGCCGGGCGGCTCGCTGTCGGACGGCGCGCCGTGCGTCCAGACCGCCTACTACCAGTGCCGGAGCAACAAGTGCTTCAACCTGGCGGGCCCGGGTGAGCCGGACGCGTTCTACTGCACCACCTACTGCGAGTTCGACGCCGAGTGCCCGGGCGGCATGGTCTGCAAGCCGACCCTCACCAACCTCGTGAGCGACTGGCTCAAGAGCCCGTGGTTCTATCACCAGGATCCCGCCCCGGGCGCCTACACCCTCGTCCGCGTCTGTAAGCCCGAGTAGCGGACCGCCGGGCGGCTCTCTTGACACTGTAAAGGCGCGGCCACAGACTCGCCCGGCTACCCAACGCCTCCAACCCGGACCTCATCATGCTCTGGCTCCTCGTCGGACTCGGCGTCGTCATCGCGGCCATCCTGCTCATCGCGGCGTTCAGCCCGCCGACCTTCCGGGTGTCGCGCGCGGCGACCCTGGGCGTGCCCCCAGACGGCGTCTTCCCCTACCTCGAGGACTTCCACCGCTGGCCCGAGTGGTCCCCGTGGGAGCACCTCGACCCGGACATGAAGCGCACCTACGGCGGCGCCGACCGCGGGGTCGGCGCCCGCTACGCGTGGGACGGCAACAAGAAGGCGGGCGCCGGGAGCATGGCGATCACCGAGCTCGAGAGCCCCTCGAAGCTCGTGATTCAGCTCGACTTCCTGCGCCCCTTCAAGGCGAGCAACCGCATCGACTTCACCGTCGCCCCCGCCGCCGAGGGCGCCGGCGCGCGCGTGACCTGGACCATGAGCGGCGCGAACCCCTTCGTCATGCGCGTCTTCGGCGTCTTCATGCCGATGGACAGGCTGGTCGGCCGCGACTTCGAGCGCGGCCTCGCCAAGCTCGTGACGGTCGTCTCCGCGAAGTAGCGCCCCTGCCCGACCGGTCGACGTCCGCCCGCCTCGCCCGGACGCTCGACGCCCCGCCCGCCTCGCGGCCCGCTCACGGCGCCTGGGCGACGCGCGGGGTGACTCTCGCCGGCTGCGTGGGGTATGAGCCCCCCTCATGTCGGCGCGCACGCGAGCGCGCCCCGCGCGGAACGCCGCGCGCCAAACGTCAGGGATATCGTGAAGCTCCTCGAGCGCAGGTTGGGCCTGGGCGCCGTCGTCGCCATCAGCATGAGCGCCATGATCGGCAGCGGCATCTTCGTGCTCCCGGGGCTCGCCGCCCACAAGACCGGGCCGTCGGTCTGGATCGCCTACCTGCTGGCCGGGCTGTGCGTGCTGCCCGCCGCGCTCTCGAAGAGCGAGCTCTCGACCGCGATGCCCGTCTCCGGCGGCACCTACGTCTACATCGAGCGCGCCTTCGGCCCCCTCGCCGGCACCGTCGCCGGGCTCGGCCTGTGGCTCTCGCTGCTCTTCAAGAGCTCCTTCGCGCTGGTCGGCTTCGTCTACTACCTCGGGCCCATCGTCGATCTCCCGGTCGTCCCCTCGGCCCTGGCCCTGCTGGTCGCCATCATCGCCCTCAACATCAACGGCATCAAGGCGGTCAGCCGCGTGCAGCAGGTCGTCGTCGCCATCAGCGTCGGCAGCCTCTTCGCCCTCGTCGTCGGCAGCCTCGGCAGCTTCACCGCCAACCACCTCGTCGAGGAGTTCACCCACGGCGCCGACGGGCTCATCGGCGCCGCCGCCTTCGTCTTCGTCTCCTACGCCGGCGTCACCAAGATCGCCGCCATCGCCGAGGAGGTCCGCAACCCGGGCAGGAACCTCCCGGCCGGCATGATGATCTCGCTCGTCCTCATGGCCGCCATCTACAGCGTCGTCGCCCTCGTCCTCGTCGGGGTGCTCGAGCTCCCCGCGCTCGAGGCCGACAAGCACCCCATCTACAGCCTCGCGGACAGCCTCGGCGGCCACGGCGTCGGGGCCGTCGCCGCCGTCGTGGGCGTGCTGACCCTGGTGTCGATGGCCAACGCCGGGCTGCTGTCCGCCTCGCGCTTCCCCTTCGCGATGAGCCGCGACGCCCTGCTGCCGCGCGCCTTCGCCAACATCCACGCCACGCGCCTCACCCCGGTGCCAGCCATCCTGCTGACCGGCGGCGCGATGGCCGCCGTCATCGTCGGCCTCGACGTCGAGAGGATCGCCAAGCTCGCCAGCGCCTTCATGATCCTGCTCTTCATCACGGTGAACGTCACCGTCATCGTGCTGCGCGAGAGCCGCGTGCAGTGGTACCGCCCGGTCTATCACTCGCCGTTCTACCCCTGGCTCCAGGCCTTCGGCGTCCTCTCGGGGATCGTGCTGCTCTTCTTCATGGGGCTCGCCGCCATCACCGCCAGCGCCGCGATGGCCGGCCTCGGCGCCGTCGTCTTCGTCGCCTACGGCCGCCGCCGCACCCAGCGCCGCGGCGTCTTCGGCCTCATGGGCCGCCGCCAGGAGCTGCTCGCCGTCCCCGGCGGCGAGGAGGAGCTCGGCGACGACGCCGCGGTGACGGTCCCGCTCCTCGGCAGCGAGCGCTCCCCCGAGATGGTCGTCGACATGGGCGCCGCCCTCGCCTACGGGCGGCCGATCGAGGCCATCCGCGTCACCGAGGTCCCCGAGCAGACCATCCTCGGCGCGCTCCTCGACGAGGGCCACGCCGAGGCCTCGATCCGCCGCCGCCTCGAGGCGATGGCCGAGGAGCGCGAGCTCGACCTGCGCTTCAACTCGGTGGTGTCCCGCGACCTCGCCCGCACCATCCACGCCGCCAGCGCCCGCACCCACTGCGACTGGCTCGTGATGGAGTGGCAGGCGCGCACCCAGAGCGGCTACATCTTCAAGAACCCCTTCGGCTGGCTGCTCGACAACCTCGGCTGCAACCTCGCGCTGTTCCGCGACGCCGGCGTGCGCCACATCCGCGAGATCGTCGTCTACGCCGAGCCCGGCCCCCACGACGCCCTCGTCGTCACCACCGCCGACCACCTCGCCGAGGTCCACGGCGCGGCGCTGACGCTCATCCGCTGGATCCGCGACGGCGCCAGCGGCATCGAGGTCGCCGCCGCCGCCGACTACCTCCACGAGCTCGGCCAGCTGTGCGAGCGCCCCGTCACCCAGCGGGTCCTGCGCGGCAAGGCGCTCCTGCCGGCCGTCGCTCCCCTGACCGCCGCCTACGACCTGCTCGTCATGGGCTCGCCGCGGCAGACCTCGCTCCTCACCGCCATTCGCGGCACCGAGAAGGACCGCCTCGTCAACCAGGCGGCGTGCTCGGTCCTGTCGCTCAAGGCCCCGCGCTCGCAGACTCACACCGGCTTCTTCCACAAGCAGCCCGCCGCCGAGGCCCCCCCAGCGACCCTGCTCGACTACCTGAGCCCGGAGCTGGTGGCGACCCGCCTGCCGGAGATGAAGAAGGACGCCCTGTTCCACCACGTCGCCGAGCGCTTCGCCGCGCATGTCCCGGGGCTCGAGGCGCGCACCCTGACCGAGGCCTTCTGGCACCGCGAGCGCACCCAGAACACCGCGGTCGGGCTCGGTATCGCCCTGCCCCACGCCAGCGTCCCCGGCCTCGCCGGCTCCCACGTCGGCGTCTTCACCCTGGGCGCGCCGGTCGACTACCAGGCCCCGGACGGCGAGCGGGTCGACGTCCTCGTGGTCTTCGTGGGCCCCCCGAGCGACCGCCAGGTCCACCTCGAGCTGCTGTCCCACGTGGCCCGCCTGCTCATGAGCGCCTCGACCCTCGAGCGGCTGCGCGACGCGCGCACCCCCGACGAGGTCATGCAAGCGTTCCAGGAGTCGTCGGTCGCCGCCATCCCGCGGGCCTGAGCGCGGGCGAGGACGAGGGCGAGGGGCGTGAGCGCGAGCGAGCGCAGGGGCGCCTGGAACGTCTCGCGCAGCGGGTTCCCGGCGCGGGCCGAGCTTGCGAGGTCCGCGCTGGGATGCGCGAGGCGTTCCACCGAGGCGCCCCCTAGCGAGCGCATTTGATCAACGCTACGGGATAATCGTGTTGATGTAGATGCGGTCCTGATCCTCGTTGGACCAGTAGATGTCGAGGTCGCCGTCGTTGTCGACGTCGAACAGGAAGGTGTCGTAGCTGCGCATCTGATCCCACGGCATGTTCTCGGTCAGGTCGAGGAACTCGGTGCCGCCCAGGTTCACGTACATCCGGTTCTGCTGGTTGTAGTTGGCGACGATGAAGTCGCTGAAGTGGGCGGGGTCGAGGTCGAGGTCCCCGACGTCGCCCGAGCGCGAGTCATCGCTGATCTGCGTCGGGAACGCGCTCGCCGTGATGTTGGCGAAGTCGGTGGCCTGCCGGAACAGGTAGCGGTTGACGCCGCTGTTGAAGACCATCACGTCCTCGTCGCCGTCGTTGTCCATGTCGGCGGGGATCAAGCGGTACGTCGTGTCGTCGGTCGTGTTGGCCCACTGCACCGTGACGTTCTCGAAGCGCTTGCCGGCGACGTTGTGAAGCACCAGGTTCTGCCCGTGGCGCGCGAGGAAGATGTCCGGATAGACGTCGCCCTCGAGGTCCACGAAGGCGATGTCGTAGTTGTAGTAGGTGGGCAGGGTGACGTTGTTGTTCGGGTCGACGAGCCAGGAGTTGCTCTGGAAGCCGTAGGCCCCGCCCACGTTCCAGACGTCGCCGCCGTTGATGTACACCCACGCCGTCACCGTCGAGTAGTTGGAGCCGGCGATCCAGTCGAGGTCGCCGTCGTGGTCGAAGTCGGCGACCCCCAACGTGCTCGCGCCGGTGTGCCCCCCGTAGGGCTGGTTGACCGGGGCGACGTTGATGAAGTTGCCGAAGCCGTCGTTGATGAGCATCAGGCGGTCGCGGCAATTCGCGCCCGACGGCTGCCCGGTCCCGTTGCTGCAGCTGTGCGGGTAGTTCTCGCCCTCGTACAGGATGTCGAGGTCGCCGTCGTCGTCGATGTCGACGAGCTTGATCGCGCGCCCGGTGACGCACCAGTACCAGAACTCGTCGGGCAGGACCTGCTCGCTGACGTCGACGTACTTCCCGGCGCCGTCGTTGAAATAGATGGTCAGCGGCTCGACCCAGCCGCACTTGACGATGTCGGGGCCGTTGACGCCGTCGAGGTCGCCGAGGACGGCGCCGCGGCCGTCGTAGAAGCGCTCCGGGGTGCGGCGGAAGGTGTTGAAGCGGAACTGCCCGGCGGGCACGCGCGAGCTCTCGATCCACGGCAGCCCCTCCTCGTAGCCGGCGTTCATCACCAGCCGGTCGGTGTAGCTGCGGCCGACCAGGTAGACGTCCGGCAGGTTGTCCTGGTCGAGGTCGCCGAGGGCGAAGTCGTAGACGTCGGTCCGCGAGTCGAAGCCGTCGCCGTTCGGCCACCGCAGCGACGTCTCGTTGACCATGGTGCCGATGCCGCCTGGCGCCCCCTGCTGGACGAGGTCGTTGGCGTAGACGCGGATCTCGAAGTTCTGCGCCTCGGCGATGATGTCGACGTCGCCGTCCTGATCGATGTCCTGGTAGAGCAGGCGGTCGATGTAGGGGTTCGCCTCGTTCTGCGGCCAGTGGAAGAAGTCGTCCCGCGCGAACTTGCCGCCGATGTTGAGGTAGACGCTGACGTTCTGGCCCCAGTTGGCCACGACGGCGTCGGGCAGGTCGTCGTCGTTGATGTCGACGAGCAGCACGTCGCGGCTGTTGCCGGCCGACACCGGGAAGGTCTTGCCTTCGCCATATTGGGAGTCCACGAACTGCCACGGGTTGTCACAGATGTGCCCCGGCCCCTCGCACACGAAGTACTGCCCGTTGCTGCACGGGTAGTCGATCACGCAATAGGAGGTCGGGCTCGAGCTGTACTGGTAGAGCGCGCAGTCGTAGCTCGGCGTGTTCGGCTCGCTCGAGCACCACCCGGGGGTCGCGCTGCTGCCGTTGGTCCACTGCCAGTTCTCGGTCTGGTCGAAGTCCCGGAGCCCCAGCCACAGGTGATAGTTGGTCGTGTTGTTCGCCCGGATGAACGCGTCCTCCGCGGGGGTCTCGATGACCGCCAGGTCCAGCCCCCACGACTCGCAGAAGGCGCGCGAGTTGTCCCAGTTGCTGTTGTAGACGTGGCCCGTGCCGCTCACGCCGCTCGGGACCGGGCGCGAGAAGGCGTAGATGTGGTCGTCGTAGTTGACGTTGAGGAAGTGCGGGACGCCCTGCGAGCAGGTGCCGGTGTCCTGGATGTTGGCGCAGTTGTTCAGGTACAGCCGGTTCTGGACGTTGTCGTCGTTGGCGAGCAGCAGATCGACGTCGTTGTCGTTGTCGACGTCGGCCGCGGCCACGCCCTGGGTCTTCTCGAGCAGCGGCGGCAGGGTGCCGGGCGGCGCCTCGACGAAGGACCCGTCGCCGCGCCCGATCAGGATGCGGTTCTGGCAGCTCGAGCTGGTCGAGGTGAACGGCAGGAAGAGGTCGAGGTGCCCGTCGCAGTTGAGGTCCTCGGCGACGAAGCGGCGCATCCCGCAGTTGAAGTAGGCGATGTCGACGCAGGTCGGCCACTCGCCGCCGCCGGTGTTCTGGCAGAACTGCACCGTGCCGTTCGAGCGGTGGCGCACGATGTCGACGTCGCCGTCCTCGTCGAAGTCCTTGGCGACCGCGAAGACGGTGTCGAAGCCGCCGTAGTTCTTGGCGAATTCGCGCGTCTGAAAGTTGGCCTTGCGCCCCTCGTGGCCGTTGATGAGCAGGCGGTCGATGGCGTCGGTGAAGACCAGGACGTCGTTGAGCCCGTCGGCGTTGGCGTCGAAGATCAGCACGCCGCGGTCGTTCTGAGGCTCGTTCGGCAGGCGGTCGCCGAGGTCGCGCACGAAGACCGGCCCGTCGACGTACTCGAAGGCGCCGACGGCGTCGATGAACTCGGACTGGCCGCCGCTCGGCGGGTTCACCAGGCGCACCGTGACGACCTCGTGGGTGCCGCTCGGGGCGGGCGGGATCTTGACGCGCAGCAGCGTCGGCCCGAGGCGGTTGACCTCGGTGGCGAGCGCCGCCGGCCCGTTGGGCGAGATGAAGCGCACCTGGATGCCCTGGCGGAAGCCCTGGCCGCCGATGGTCGCGTAGCCCCCGCCGAGCAGGATCGAGCGCGAGGGCTCGATGTTGAGGAAGGCGAGGTCCGCCTCGGTGGCCGGCGGGACGTACTCGAAGGCGCTGGCGAGCACGGCGTCCTGGGTGTCGCTGTTGACGACCCGCACGTCGACGACTCCGGCGACCGGCGCCGCCGGGGTGACGCACCGGATGAGCGTGCCGTTGTTGGTCACCTCGACGCTGTCGGCCTCGAACCAGTCGGGGTCGTGGCCGAAGAGGACGCGCGCGCCGTCGAGGAAGTGGTTGCCGGCGATCTTGACGGCCTCGCCGCCGAGGGTCGTGCCGGCGGGCGGCGCGATGAAGGTGATGGACGGCGGCTGCAGCGGCGGGATGTAGGTGAAGCCGTCGAGCAGCACGCCCACCTGACCGTCGGGGTTGATGACCCGCACGTCGTTCGACCCGGCCCCCGGCGGCACGACGATGAGGATCGACGTGGTGCCGTTCACCGTGACGTTGGCCTCTGCGACCTCGGTGACGCCGATGAAGACCTGGGGCTTCTGCAGCCCGGTGCTGAAGTTGAAGCCGGTGATGGTCGCCTGGCCGCCGCCGACCTCGGGGCCGACGTTCGGGAGCATGCTGACGAGCTGCGGCGGCGGGACGTAGGTGTAGCCGGCGGTCTTGGTGACCGCGCCGCCGTCGGGGTTGGTCACGACCACGCTGGCGGGGCCGGCGGCGCCCGGCGGGGCGACGCAGCTCAGGCTGGCGCTGCCGGCGACGACGACCTGGGCGCACAGCGCGCCGTTGATGCGCACCACGGCGCCCTGCTGAAAGCCCGTGCCGGTGAGCGTGAGGGTGTTGGTCCCCTTGGTCGGGCCCGACGCCGGCGTGACCCCGGCGATCGTCGGCAGCGCGTTGTACGTGAACGCCCGGTCGGCGACGTCCACCTGCCCGTCGGGGGCGAGCACGACGACGTCGACCAGCGCCGGCGTGTGCGGCGGCGCGATGACGTAGAGCTCGGTGCCGGGGCCGTTGACGGTGGTGAAGGCGACGTCGGCCGAGGCGCAGTCGAGCCCGGCGATGTAGTCCGAGCAGAACAGCACGTCGGGCAGCTCGCCGAGGGGGTCGGTGTGCAGGTTCTGGCCGCTGATCGTGACCGAGACGCCGCCGTCGGCGGGGCTCCGGTTCGGGTTCACGGCGAGCACGGTCGGCGGCGGCAGGAACAGGAACGGCGACGGCGCCAGCGCCTGGGTGCCGTCGGGGTTGACCACCCACACGGTGGCCGAGGCGGCCGGGTGCGCCGGGGTCAGCACGCGCAGCTGCTGCGCGGCGGTCGACGTGCTGGTCGCGTCGTGGGCGCCGAAGCGGACGCGGGCGCTCTGCTGGAAGTTGGTGCCGATCAGCGTCACCTCGGTGCCGCCCTCGGTGGGTCCCTGGCGCGGGGCGACGCTGCCGACGATGGGCGGCGTCCCGAGCAGCGCCGGATCGATGTAGGTGTAGTCCACCAGCGCGCGGATGGTCTGGCCGTCCGGGTTGACGAGCCACACCTGCGACGGGCCCGACGGGTGCGCCGGGGCGACGGCGATGACCCGCGAGCCGACGTTGGCCTCGATCACCGCCGGGTTCGGCAGGAAGAAGGCGCGCGCGTTGGGGTCGTAGTTGGCGCCGTCGAGGCTGACCCGGGTCCCGCCGAGGGTCGGGCCGCGGGCCGGGAAGACCTCTCCGATGAACGGCGCCGCGCCGAGGGTCGTCGGGTCGGTGTAGGTGAAGGCCTCGGCGATGGTGTCCTCGCGGCCGTCCGGGTTCAGGACGCGGACCGGCACCTTGCCGAGGGTGCCCGCCGGCGCGAAGGCCAGCAGCGTGGTCTTGCCGCCGAAGTGGACCTCGGGGGACTCGTTGGCCCCGAAGAAGACGCGCGACTGCGCGTGAAAGCCCGTGCCGCTCACCGTGACGAGGGTCCCGCCGGGGCTCGGGCCCCGGGGCGGCCACACGCCGGTCGCGTCCGGTGGGTCGAGGAACTCGAAGCCGTTGGCGAGCAGCGACTCCTGGCCGTCGGGGTTGCGCACCTTGACCGCGACGAGGCCGGACTGCACGACCGACGGCGTGCGCGCGAGCGCGGTGAGCTCGGACTGCACCGACAGCACCTGGCCGACGGCGCTCCCGAAGAAGACGTCCATCCCCTGCTTGAAGTGGTCCCCGATGAGCGTCACCTCGGTGCCGCCGGCGACCCCGCCGAGGGGCGGCGTGATCGACGTCAGGACGGGGGCCGCGAGGTACTCGAAGGCGAGCAGCCGGATGGCGACCTGGCCGTCGGGGCCGACGTAGGTGAGGCCGACCTTGCCCGGGATGTTGGGCGGGGTGCGCGCGGTCACGAGGCTCGACGTGACGGTGGCGATGTTCTCGAGGGGCTTGCCGCCGAGCGACCAGGTGCCGCCTGCGTCGAAGTACTTGCCGGTGATGGTGATCTGCGTGCCACCGGCCTCGCGCCCGGTCGCCGGGACGACGCTGGTGATCTCGGGCGGCGGGGACTGCGGGTTGGCGTAGGTGAAGCCGATCGGCACGGTCGCGCCGAGGCCGTCGGGGTTCAGCACGGTGATGGGCACGCTGCCCGTGGCGCCAGCGGGCGGCGTCGTAATGCGGATCTCGCTGGTCGACACGAAGACGCGGCTCGGCATGGTCTGCTGGTTGAACAGCACCAGCACGTCGGGATCGAAGTTCTGGCCGATGATCTGCACCGGCGTGCCGCCCGCCAGCGGGCCCGAGCCGGGGACGATGGCGCTGATGGTCGGCGGGATGCCGCTGACGCTGTCGACGTACTCGAAGCCGAGGGTGAGCTTGCCCTGGGCGCCGCCGGGGTTGATGACGGTGACGTCGACCTTGCCGAGGCTCGCCGGGGGCAGGGTCGCGGTCAGCGTGGTCGCGTCGGCCACGACGACCTTCGGCGACACGGCGTTGCCGAAGCGGACCGCGGCGCCGGGGACGAACTGGTCGCCGCGAACGACGACGTCGAGGCCGCCCTCGATGGGGCCGACGCGCGGGATCACCTCGGCGACGGTCGGGGTGGGCGAGACGTAGGTGAAGGCGTCGTCGCGGTTACCGGTGAGGCCGTTCGAGTTGACCGCGGTGACGCGGCACGGGCCGACGTCGCCGCCCGGGGTGCGGACCTTGAGCTGCTGGCTGTTGACGATGGAGGTGACCTGGGCCGGGCGGTCGCAGATGTACACCCGGGTGCCGGCGGAGAGGTTCTCGCCGACGATGGTGACCTCCTCGCCGCCGAAGACCGAGCCCTGGAACGGCAACACGGTGAAGACCGCGGGGCCGATGGCGCCGGTCGCGTCGTAGTAGCTGAAGCCGCCGGGCAGGACGCCGACGAGGCCGTCGAAGTTGATGACCGACACGGCCA
The DNA here is from genome assembly GCA_002841945.1 of Deltaproteobacteria bacterium HGW-Deltaproteobacteria-14. GTDB lineage: Bacteria > Myxococcota_A > UBA9042 > PHBI01 > PHBI01 > PHBI01. The sequence continues at coordinate 5,940 of PHBI01000141.1, read as the reverse complement.
CCGTGCGGCTCGACTGCGCCGACGGCGTGCGGGCGACGACGCGGCCGGCGTCGAGCACCGTGACGCTGGTGGCCTCGTTGGCGCCGAAGAAGACCTGGACCGGGCCGGCGAACTGCTGGCCGCTGAGCATGACCGCCGTGCCGCCGCTGAGCGGGCCGAGGACCGGGTCGGTCGAGAAGACCGAGGGGCCGTCGCCGAAGGTCGCGGGGTCGTAGTAGGCGAAGGCCTTGAAGGCCGTCGCCGCGGTCTGGTCGGGGCGCTGCACGCGGACGTCGACGAGGCCCGGCTCGCCGGCCGGGGTGACGGCGGTGATGACCGACGACGAGATGACGTCGACCGCGGGGCTCGCGACCCCGTCGATCAGCACGGCGCTGCCGTCCTCGAAGCCCTCGCCGCTGATGGTGATGACGGTGCCGCCGTCCATCTGCCCGAGCCCCGGGGCGACCGAGCGGATCGCGATCGGCCCGACCGGCGCCGAGGTGTAGGTGAAGGCGCCCTGAAGCGTGCCCTTCTTGTCGGCGCTGTTGGCGACCGTGACGGAGACGGTCTCGTTGGCGGTGCCCGCCGGGACGATGGCGGTGATGACGGTCGGCGTGACCTGCTGCACGTTGGCGGCGGGGATGTTGCCGAAGGTGACCGTGGCGCCGGGCTGGAAGTTGTCGCCGTGGATGATGGCGAGGAAGCCCCCGCTGGCGAGGCCCTGGGTGGGCTCGATGGAGGTGACCACCGGCGAGCTGAACTGGTCGTCGGACAGGTAGACGAAGCCGCCGCTGACGGTGTCGAGCTGGCCGTCGGGGTTGAGCACCTTCACGTCGAGGGTCGCGGGGGCGTGGGCCGGCGCGTAGAACTTGATGATGGTGGGGCTGAAGGTGTTGAACGCGCTGATCTCCGAGGCGCCGAGGCGCACGACCGCGCCCGCGGCGAAGTTCTTGCCGCGGATGGTGATCTCGCTGCCGCCGGAGGCCGCGGCCACCGCCGGGTCGACGCTGATGATGAGCGGCGGCGGGGCGAAGTAGACGAAGGCGTCGCTCTTGGACGACGTCAGCCCGTTCGGGTTGACGACGGTGACCTTGACGGTGCCGGGGGCGTGGGGCGCGGTGAGGACCACCCGCTGGGTGTCGGCGGTGACGCTCTGGACGGCGACCTCGTTGGCGCCGAAGTAGAAGCGGGCGCCCGCGGCGAAGCCGCTGCCGATGACGCTGACGTCCTCGCCGCCGATGACGTCGCCGACCGAGGGGAAGACGCTGGCGATGATCGGCGGCTCGCCGGGGAGCGTGTTGACGTCGTAGTAGGCGAAGGCGTCGGTCACGGTGACGAAGGCGCCGTCGGGGCGCACGACGGTCAGGTCGACCGAGCCGACCGGCGCCGTCGGGGCGACCGCGACGAGGCGCGTCGTGCCGAGGACGGTGGTGGTCGCGGCCGGGATCATCCCGAACCAGACGGTGGTGCCGACGGCGAAGTCCGCGCCGTCGAGGGTCACCCAGGTGCCGCCGCTCGACGGGCCGGTCGGGGGCCAGGTCGCGGTGACGCTCGGGGCGCCGGTCGGGTCGGCGTAGACGAAGGCGCCGGCGAGGCTGTCCGCGGCGTCGTCGGGGTTGACCACGCGCACGGCGACGTTGCCGGCGGCGTGCGCCGGGACGACGGCGCTCGCGACCGACGGGGAGATGACGCGGACGCTGGTCGCGGCGGTGTCGCCGAAGAACACGCGCAGATCGGTCGCGAAGTTGGCGCCGACGATGCGCACGATGGTGCCGCCCGCGGTGGGCCCGCGCCCCGGCGAGACGGCGCCGAGCGCGGGGGGGGCGCCGGCGACGGACGCCTCGGCCACGTAGCGGAAGCCGCTCGTCAGGACGACCTGCTCGTTGTTGGGGTTGACCAGGGTGACGTCGACCAGGCCGGCGGTCCCGGGCGGGACCAGCGCGGTGGCGGCGTTGCCGCTCAGGACCTGGACCAGCGGGCTCTGGGCGGCGCCGAAGCGCACGACCATGGCCGGGTCGAAGCCGGTGCCGGTGATGAAGACCAGCGCGCCGCCGGCCTCGTAGTCCTGGGTCGGGAACAGGCTCGCGACGCCGAACGCGCCGCCGGTGCCGCCGAGCAGGTAGCTGTAGCCGTTGTCGAGGGTGTAGGCCTCGCCGCTGACCTGCCCCGCGAGGGCCGGCAGCTCGACCCGCAGGTCGACGGTGGCGGGAGCGTTGTTCTGGGGCGCGATGCAGGTGATGGCGGTCGGGCCGAGGACCTGGACCTGGGTCGCCGGAGCGCCGCCGAAGTAGACGCGGGCGCCGGCGCGGAACCCCGCGCCCTCGAGGGCGACGACGTTGCCGCCGTCGAGCGGGCCGGACTGCGGGATGGCGCGCAGCACGAGCAGCGCCGGGTCGCCGGGGAGGTAGGTGTAGCCGGAGGCGAGGGCCGCCGCCTCACCGCCCACGCCGCCGCTGCCGGGCAGCTCGACGCGCACCTCGATGGGGCCGGCGACGGTCGCCGCCGGGACGCGCGCGGTCAGGGCGTTGGGGCCGAGGACCTGGATCTGGGTGCCGAGGCGCCCGTCGAAGTAGACCTTGGAGCCGTCGACGAAGCCGGTGCCCTGCACGGCGGCGACGTTGCCGCCCTCGAGCGGGCCCTCGCCGGGGATGACGGCGAGCACGCTCAGCAGGCTCGGCGCCTCGGGCAGGTAGCGGTAGGCGGAGTCGAGGAAGGCCGAGCTCGGGGTGACGCTGCCGTCGACCAGCGGGTTCTCGACGCGCACGTCGACGAGGCCCGGGCCGGCGCCGGCGGGGGCGGTGCAGGTGATGGCGTTGGCGCCGAGGACGCGGACGTCGGTCGCCGCGGCGCCGCCGACCTTGACGGTGGCGCCGTCGATGAAGCCCTTGCCCTCGATGGTGATGGGGTTGCCACCCGCGAGCGGGCCCTCGGACGGGATGACCGCGAGCACCTCGAGCTTCGACTGGGGGCCGTCCGGCAGATAGCTGTAGCCGAAGTCCAGCGTGTGGGTGGCGCCGCTCGGCACCTCCACGCGCACGCTCACCGAGCCGACGGCGTCGCCGGCCGGGACCGTCAGCGTCAGCGCCTCGGGCCCGAGCACGCGGATCCCGGTGGCCTGGTTGGCGCCGAAGAAGACCTTCGCGCCGTCGGCGAAGCCCTGCCCCGCCACGGTGACCGTCTCGCCGCCGGCGAGCGCGCCCTCGGCAGGCAACACCTCGGTGACGAGGACGTCGCCCTCCTTGAGATAGGTGAAGCCGTCGGCGACCGAGGCGGTCTGCTCGTCGCTGTTGCGGGTGACCACGACGTCGACCGCTCCGGCGTCCGCCGACGCCGGCGTCAGCATCGCGGCGAGCTCGTCGCCGCCGACGTAGAGCTGGGTCGCCGGGTTGCCGCCGAAGGTGACGGTCATCGCGGGCTCGAAGCCCTCGCCGGTGAGCACGACCAGCGTCCCGCCGTTCACCCCGCCGGCCTCCGGCCTCACGGAGGTCACCTTGAGGTCGCGCGTCTGCCGTTCGACCAGGACGAGCTGGCCGTCGAGCTTCGCACCGTCGTTACAACCGGTCCCCGCCACGCCGATCGTACAAGCGATCAGCGCGGCCACGGTCATGCGGCACCGCAGCATAATTGTTTCCCCGATGAATTTTATCAGCGTCTGCGGTCGGTCGACCGCGCAAGGCATTCCACCACCCGAAAGCTATCGGCGCAATGCCACGCAGCGTTTTGACGCGCCGCTGCGGTTGCGTTCCCGGCGGTTGTCGTATTGGATCGCGCCGTCCCCGACCATCGATCCGCGCGCACCCTCTGGAGCCCGCCATGTCAGCCGCCCGCTCGCACGCCATCGCCCTCCTCCTCGCGACGGCGCTCGCCTCGATCGCTCCGGCCGCTCGCGCCGAGAACCCCGAGGTGAACACGCAGGTGTTCCGCCCGTCGCCGCACCCGGGCGACCTCTTCACGGTGCGCACGTCGGAGACCACCGGGGGGCTCGTCGGAGGGGTTCAGATCCTGGCGAGCTACGGCAAGAACCCGCTCACCTTCGTGGACGGCAGCGGCAACTTCCCCGACCACAAGGTCATCGCCGACCAGCTCTCCATCGACATCGTCGGCGGGATCCGCTTCCTCGAGCGCTTCAGCGTCGGCGTCGCGGTCCCGGTGTTCCTCGTCAACGACGGCCAGGATCAGGGGTTTCTGACCTTCGACTCGGTTCCCGGCCAGGCGCTCGGCGACATCCGTCTGTCGGCCAAGGTCGGCATCGTGCTGCGCGAGCACGACGAGGACGGCTTCGGCCTCGCCATCGAGCTCATGGGGGGCTTGCCGACCGGCACCAAGGACGCCTTCGTCGGCGACGGCTTCACCTTCACCCCGGCGCTGGTGGCCGACCTGCGCATCGGCCCGGTGCTGCTCGCCGCGAACCTCGGCGCCCACGTGCGCAACAACGCCTACCTGCCCTTCGGCACGACCATCGGCAGCGAGTTCATCTGGCGCTTCGGCGTCGGCGTCGACGCCGTCCCCGACGTGCTGACGCTGATCGGCGAGGTCTATGGCTCGAGCCACAACTACACCCAGGCCAACGCGACCTACCTCGAGGGGCTGCTCGGCGCGCGCGTCGCCATCGGCGAGACGGGCCTCGGCCTCACCGTCGGCGCGGGCCACGCCTTCACCCGCGGCTACGGCTCGGTCAGCTACCGGATCTTCGGCGGGCTCACCTACGCGACCCCGCCGGTGCGCGATCAGGACGGCGACGGCATCTACGACGACGTCGACGCCTGCGTGACCGTCCCCGAGGACAGGGACGGCTTCCAGGACGAGGACGGCTGCCCCGAGGCCGACAACGACAACGACTCGATCCCCGACACGACCGACAAGTGCCCCAACGCCCCCGAGGACTTCGACGGCTTCGAGGACTTCGACGGCTGCCCCGACGTCGACAACGACAACGACGGCATCATCGACGCCAACGACAAGTGCCCCAACGATCCTGAGGACATGGACGGCTTCGAAGACGACGACGGCTGCCCCGACTACGACAACGACAAGGACGGCATCGGCGACGCCGCGGACCAGTGCCCGAACGAGCCCGAGGACAAGGACAACTTCGAGGACGAGGACGGCTGCCCCGACCCGGACAACGACAACGACGGCATCCTCGACGTCGACGACGACTGCCCGAACGACCCGACCAACAAGTGCGGCGTCCAGATCAACCCGTGCGAGATCGTCATCACCGAGAAGATCTTCTTCGAGTACGACCGGGACGTCATCAAGCCCGAGAGCTACGGCATCATCGACGCGGTGACCTCGGTGCTGCTGTCGCGCGACTGGATCGAGGAGGTCCAGGTCGAGGGCCACACCGACAGCGACGGCCCCGACGACTACAACCTCGATCTGTCGCAGCGGCGCGCCGAGGCGGTCATGCGCTACATGACCGACAAGGGCGTGCCCCCGGGCCGTCTGACCGCCAAGGGCTACGGCGAGACCAAGCCGATCGCCACCAACAAGACCAAGGGCGGGCGCGCGAAGAACCGCCGCGTGCAGTTCATCATCACCAAGCCGTCGCAGACCGACTGCACCACCGGCACCAAGCCCCGCGGAAAGTAGGGCGAGGGGGAACCAGGGACCTGCGCGCCTCCGACTGGCGGACTGCGCGCTCTGATGTTGCACCAGCCTCGGCGCGGCCCGCCCTGGGGCTGCGGGCGCCCTCGCCCGCAAGTTCAGCCCCACCCCACCGTCGGACCGCGCGCCCCACTGGGATTGCGGGCGTCCCGCCCGGCGCCGCGGCTGGCTAGACCGGCCCGACGAGCAGCGCCACCAGGCTCAGCGCGCCGGCGACCGCCATCGCGACGCCCACCGTGAACAGGCGCTTGGCCGGGGGCGGGCGCCACAGCACCAGCGCCGCGAGGGGCACGACCGGCGCCGCCGCCCACGCGACCGCGGCGCCCGCGACGCCCGACACCACGGCGACCA
>PHBI01000140.1 GCA_002841945.1 Deltaproteobacteria bacterium HGW-Deltaproteobacteria-14 | reverse complement strand
TGATCTGGACCGCGGGGATGGCCGCCACCGTCGTCGCCGCGGCGGTGGTGGGGGGGCGGTGGCGGCCGGTCGGCCGCGCGCTTGGCCTCGAGCGCGTCGAAGCGGGCGGCCTGCTCGGGGGTCAGCAGCGCGCGCAGCTCGCGGCCGGCCTGCTCGCGCAGGGCGCGGATGCGCGGGAAGGTCTCGCGCATGATCGCCTCGATGTCGCCCTCGAAGCGATCGGTCAGGGCGGCGGCGCGGGCGCGCTGATCGCCCTCGAGGCCGAGGTCGTCGAGCAACCTGCCGAGGGGGGGCGGGGGCGGCGGGCCCATCCGATCCGGAGCCGGCGCGAGCCAGCGGGCGAGGCCGAAGCCGGCCGCTCCGCCGGCGAGGAACACCCCGGCGATGACCAGGGCGGTCAGCCAGCGGACGCGCGTGGGCGCGAGGTCGTCAGGTGCCATTGGACTCCCCCATGACCTCGATGATCTGGCCGGCGGACGGCGCGGCGCCTTCGTAGGCCCAGTCGGTGACGACCTGGACGCGGCTGAGGCGGGTCGCCTCGCTCGAGGGCGACGAGATCGCGGCCCCAGCCCACGCCACGAGGGCGAGGGCGGCGGCCACGGCCAGCGCCGGGCGCGCCCAGGCGGCGAGCTGGGCGCCGATGGTCAGGCGGCGCCGCGCGTGGGCGACGGCGCGGGTCACGACGCGGGCCACCAGCGCCTCCCAGCGCTGAGGGTCGCGCGTGGGATCGAGGGGGCTCAGGTCGACGGCGGGTTCCGGGTTCACGGGTTCACTCCTGGACGCGGCGGCGAAGCAGGCGGCGCGCCTGAAAGAGGTGTTGGCGGGACATGACCTCCGAGCTGCCGATGGCGAGGGCGATCTCGGCGTGGCTCCAGCCCTCGAGGTCGTGCAGCAGCACGACCTCGCGCTGGGGCGGGGTGAGGGTGTCGAGGGCGGCGAGCAGGCGCTCGCGGAGGCCGATCGCCTCGACCGGGCGCGGGCTGGTCGACGGCTCGTAGGACTCCGGGGCGGCGCGCACCTCGTGGCGGCGACGTCGGGCGAGCGCGTTGAGCGCCTGGTTGCGGGCGATGGTCGTGAGCCAGGCCCCAAAGCGCGCCGGGTCCCGCAGCGCCCGGAGCCGGTCGAAGGCGACGACCATCGCGTCCTGCGCCACGTCCTCGGCGTCCGCGGGGCGTCCCAGGATCGCCAGCGCCACGAGGTACGCGGGGCGCAGGTACGTCCGCGCGAGCACCTCGTACGCCTCGGACTGCCCCAGCTGGGCGCGCTCCACCCATGTCGTCAGTGTCTCCCCTTGGATCTCGTCTGGCACCGGACCTCGCACCTGTCGTGCTCGCAGCTTGGACCACCGAGGCGCCGGCGGCGTTAGCAAAAATAGTCGCAGCGCGGGGGTGAATCAGGGGCCGAGCCGATTGTTTCGAACGCGTAACGCGCCGCGTTGCGGGGTCTTGGCGAGGCTCGCGAAACGTGTCACACCGACGAGGCCCCTCCATACAACGGAGCACTCGATGACGATCCCCGCCCTCCGTGAGTTCCTTGAGATCCCGTACGAGGAGCTCGAGGAGAAGAACCTCGAGGCCAAGCAGGCCCGCCTCGACCACGTCCCGATGAGCACGCTGCAGGAGCAGCGGATGAAGTACCTGACCGACGAGCGCCGCATCAAGGCGGTCACGGTCTGCTTCACCGACCTCGAGGGTCGGCTCCAGATGCTCGACTACGACAAGAAGTACCTGCTCAAGAGCTTCGACAACCTCACCTTCGACGGCAGCTCGGTGCGCGGCTTCTCGGCCCAGCACGAGTCGGATCTCCGCCTGTCGATCGACTGGTCGGCCTTCTACTGGTTGCCCGCCGACGTCTTCGGGCCGGGCAAGATCCTGGTCTTCAGCGAGGTCCTCGACCGCAACGGCGTCCCGTACTCGTCGGACATGCGCGGGCAGCTCAAGCTCGCCGCCGAGAAGCTGTTCGCCAAGGACGGCACGCTCTGCCACGTCGCCCCCGAGATCGAGGGCTTCCTCTTCAAGGGCCGCGACGCCGAGCGCTACTACTACCAGGCCGAGGCCTTCGAGTACGTCTCGAAGGGCGGCTACTACAACTCGCTGCCCGGCGACACGCTGCGCCTCTTCATCGACTCCGCCGCCGAGGTGCAGCGGGCGATGGGCTTTCAGAACGAGAAGGACCACCCCGAGGTCGCGCCGAGCCAGTTCGAGATGAACTTCGGCTACTCCGAGGCGCTCGTCACCGCCGATCAGGTCCAGCTCTACAAGCTCCTGTGCCGCCAGGTGGCCGCCAAGCTCGACATGACCGCGAGCTTCCTGCCCAAGCCCGTCACCGGGGTCAACGGCAGCGGCATGCACACCAACATGTCGTTCTCCCGCGGCGGCAAGAACCTCTACTGGGACGCCAAGGGCGAGGACGGGCTCTCGCAGCTGGGCTGGGACGCCATCGGGCGCATCCTGCACGCCGGCGAGGGGCTCTGCCTCATCCTCAACCCGTCGGTCAACGCCTACCGCCGCCTCGACCCGCACTACGAGGCCCCCAACCAGATCAAGGCGTCGGCCAACGACCGCGGCTCGATGGTGCGCATCCCGACCGGCAACGAGCGCTCGGCCCGCATCGAGGTCCGCTCGGTCGCCCCGGACGCCAACCCCTACATGGTCTTCCTCACGATCATGCGCACCGCCCTCGAGGGCAAGGGCGCCGGGGCCAGCGTCGCGGACATGAAGGCCGGCCACAAGCACCTGCCCGACAACATCTACAAGGCCATGGCGCTCTTCGAGCAGGACAGCTTCGTGACGGGCGTGCTCGGCGAGGCGGTCGCGAAGAAGTACGTCGAGCTCAAGCGGATGCAGGCCAACCGCTGCGCCACGGACCTCGGCAGCCTCATCAAGGTCCCCGAGATCCAGTTCCACCACGAGGTCACCAACCAGTACCTCTGGTCGATGTTCTAGCCGTCTTCGCAGACCGTGGGGACAAGCACGCACGCGCGCTTCTCCCCCCTGAGACGCGGGCGCGACCAACGGGTCGCGCCCGCTTTCCTCGCGCCGCCTACTTCACCATGACCATGCCCTGCACGCCGTCGATCATCCCGCCCGAGGCGCAGCTCTCGTAGTAGCACGAGTACCAGCCCGTCGCGGTCAGGCCGAAGCCGTTGCCGTCGACGTCGCGGAAGTGGAAGGCGTCGGTGTTGTTGGTGAAGCCGATCCAGCGGTGCATGCCGCCGCCGCTCGAGCACTGCGAGCTCACGACCACGGGGGTGCCGTGGGAGTAGTGCGTCGTCGCGTAGGCCGTGAGGAAGTTGGCCGCGATGTTGTCGTGGCGGTAGACGTTGGCGCCCCAGGTCTTGCCGCTGCTGTAGCTGCCGAAGAGGATCTTCGAGAAGCGCAGGCCGGCGGCCGCGACGTTGAGGGAGTAGGCGTTGGCGTCGTCGGTGATCGACCCCCGGGCGGACTTCCAGCCGAAGCTCGTCCCCCCGTCGCTGGACACGCAGGCGGTGGCAGCCGGCGTGCGCGCGCGAGAGCGGCCGACCAGCGTCCAGCCGCCGCCGTCGGTGACCATGTCGCAGTAGACGGTGATGGCGGCGTTGGGCCCGTTGCCGTCGGGGTCGATGCTGTAGGCGCCGCTGGTGGTGAAGCCGAGGTTGCGCCAGTCGAGGCAGCTCTGCGGGGTGCCGGCCTTGTCGCCGACGTCGCAGATGAAGCGGGCCGAGCTCGGCAGCGGGTTGGGGGCGATCTGGTCGTTCCAGCCGCTCGCGTTGCCGCTGGCGTCGTAGCTGTAGCCCATGGACGTGACGGTGTTGTTGTCGCCGTTGGGCTCGGCGATGGTGGTGAGGTTGCTCACGAAGAAGTTGCCGCCGTCGCTCGCGACCCAGTTGCAGGAGGGGTTGCCGCTGCGCAGCGGGGTGCTCGCGCACGTCGCGGCGTCGTAGCTCGGGTAGATCCCGAGGATGCTCAGGTAGGTCGGGCTGTTGTCGGGGGGGACGGCGAGGGTGTTGGCGACTTGCCACGCCGAGGCGAGGTGGGCCGGGCTGCGCGGGATGAAGAGGCTCATGCCGACGGAGTCGCAGTACGCCTCCGCCTGCTCGGCGGTCGAGACACCGCCCTGGACCTTGAGGTAGGTGTACCCGCCGCCCTCGGTGGCCATGTCGCAGTAGACGCTCGAGGCGAGCACCGCGCCGCCGGCGTCCGGGTCGATGTAGCGTGACCCCGAGGCGGTGACGCCGGCCTGGCGCGCCGTGAGGCAGCTCTTGTAGTAGGTGCAGGTGAGGCCGTCGCCGTAGCCCGCGCCGCCGCGGCAGGTGCAGGTGCGGCCGCCGACGGTGTTGGCGCAGGTCGCGTTGACGTCGCAGCCGCCGTGGGCGGTCTCGCACTCGTCGACGTCGGTGCAGGCGGCGCCGAGCGTGAGCTGGCTGTACCCCGAGGTGCAGCTGGAGCAATAGGAGTTGCTGGCGGTCGTGCAGGTCGGGGTCACGGCGCACAGGCTGACGGGGGTGCAGCTCGGGCAGGTCCGGTTGGTCGTGGGCGTGCACGCGACCCCCTGGTAGCTGCCCGAGGCGCAGGTCGTGCAGGTCCCACAGACCTCGTCGCCGTCATCGTAGGTGCCGGCGGCGCAGGGCGCGCACGACGTCTGTCCGGGGTTGGGCTGCACCGACCCCGCTGCGCACCCGGCGCAGACCTCCGTCCCGTCGTCGTAGCTCCCCGCCGAGCAGGGCGCGCACGACGTCTGCCCCGCCGCGGGCTGCACCGACCCCGCTGCGCACCCGGCGCAGACCTCCGTCCCGTCGTCGTAGCTCCCCGCGGCGCAGGGCGCGCACGACGTCTGTCCGGGGTTGGGCTGCACCGACCCCGCTGCGCACCCGGCGCAGACCTCCGTGCCGTCGTCGTAGCTCCCCGCCGCGCAGGGCGTACACGACGTCTGACCGGCCGCGGGCTGCACCGACCCCGCAGCGCACGCCGCGCACACCTCGCTGCCGTCGTCGTAGCTCCCCGCCGAGCAGGGCGCGCACGACGTCTTCCCCGCCGCGGGCTGCACCGACCCCGCTGCGCACGTGGCGCACACCTCGCTGCCGTCGTCGTAGCTCCCCGCCGCGCACGGCGTACACGACGTCCGACCGGCCGCGGGCTGCACCGACCCGGACGCGCACCCGGCGCAGACCTCCGTCCCGTCGTCGTAGCTCCCGGCGGGGCAGACCGAGCAGCTCGGCTGGTCCGCGAGGGGCTGCACCGAACCCGCCGCGCATGCGGCGCAGCTCTCGCCGTCGCCCGCGAACCCGGCCGGGCACGCGCAGGTGCGCGCCCCGATGGTGTTGGTGCAGGTCGCGACGGGGTCGCAGCCGCCGTTGTCGGTCGCGCACTCGTCGACGTCGGCCGCGCAGGTGGCGCCACCATAGCCCGTCCCGACACAGTCGCAGGTGTCCGGGGCCGAACAGACGCCGCCGTTGAGACACGCTGCAGTGCACACCGGCGTCGCGCACGTGTCGCCGATGAATCCCGTACCACTGCAATCACATACGTTGTCGAGCCCTTGTGCAACGCACACACCGTGAGCGCACGAGGGGTTGCAGATGGGAGCGCCCGCGGAGAGCACCTCGCCGCTCGAGGGCTGGAAGCGGTGGCGGAGGTAGATGGGCGCGGGATCCCAGGTGAAGCCGTTCGAGAGCGGCAGGTAGCCCAGGTAGTTCGTGGCGACGCCGCCGTCCGCCCCGTTGACCTGGTGGCTGGTGCACACCCGGCGCCCGTCGGGGAGCAGGCCGTCGCTCAGCGTGACCCGCCAGTCGATGACCGGGTAGACGGTGCCCGCGGGCAGCGGGAAGCCCCCGGCCTGCTGCGGGAAGGGCTCGGCGGACGCGGTGGCGCGGGTGGTCAGCAGGCACGCGCCGTTGTGGGTGAAGGTCGCCGCGTCGAGACCCAGCGAGACGTTCCAGTAGGCCTTGCCCGCGAACCCCTCCACGCCGCGGTAGACCGCCGCCCCGAAGAGGTAGGCGCCGGGGTTCGCGGTCGGCGTGACGTTGCCGACGCCGGTCGGATCGACGCGCACGTCGAGGGCCTCGCCGGCGCAGTCGATGACCAGATCGTCCATGTAGAGGTAGGTGGTCCCCGTGAGCGACCCGGTGCACGCGAAGCCCAGCACCACGGTCATGTCGCGGGCGCCGCCGGGGGCGTGGAGCAGCTCGAGGTCGCTGCCGTCGGGCTTCTGGCAGTCGAGCTTGGCCGAGCAGAAGATGTCTCGGAACTGCACCGCGACGTCGAAGAAACCCTGGTCGGCCTGGCGCGCGAGGGTGATGTCGAAGGTGACGGCGACGTCGGCGTCGGCGACGCAGGTCACCTCGCGGGTGATCGGCGTCGGGTTCATGTAGCTCCCGACCGCGACCACGCCGCCCGCGTCGTGCAGCGCCGTCAGGCGGAGCTCGACCGTGTTCACGCCGGTCGCGGCGTCACACGTCCCGACGTACGCGAGCGAGCCGGCGCCGTCGCCGTAGCGCTGAGAGGTGACGGCTCGCGTCCAGACCACGTCGCCGGTGGCGTTCGGCCCGTTGAAGACCGTGATCGTGTAGTCCGCGTCGGTGAGGCCCGACAGGTTCAAGGGTGCGACGTCGACGGCGAGGCGACCAGTCGGCGCCGGCGTCACCGCCACACACTGCAGCAAAGCCAGCGCCGCGAGGGGGGGCGCCCAGCGAATATGGGGAATGTGCATGGTGTCCCGGAGGGAGCGAGGTGTCCGCGGGTTCGTCACGGAACCCGCCGATATCCGGACGCTACCAGGTTGCAACGCAACATGGAATCGTGGGATTCGTAGGCGTGAAACGCGCCACGCGGGTCTTGGGCGAGACGTGCCGGGGGCCAGCGGCGGGCCTGCATGCGTCACACCGATCGGGGTCGTGCTTGGCGCGAGGCGCAAAACGTGCCAGACCGGCTTGGACCGCAACGTCCGGAGGTACACCATGACCCTGGTCGCACGGCGTCGCGCTTGGGCGCTGGCGCTCGTCTTCGCACTCGCAGCATGCGGCGGTGACGGGGGGATCGAGCGGCTCTACGGCGACGCGAGCCGGTCGGACGCCCTGTTCCCCGACGTCGTCGCCACCGACACCGCCGAGGCCGCCGACACCGCGCCCGGCGAGGACGCCGCCCTCCCTCGGGACACCGTCCTCCCCGAAGACACGACGCTCGGCGAGGACACCGCGCTCGGCGAGGACACCGCGCTCGGCGAGGACACCGCGCTCGGCGAGGACACCGTCGCCCCCCAGGACACCGTCGCCCCCCAGGACACCGTCGTCCCCCAGGACACCGTCGTCCCCCAGGACACCGTCGTCCCGCAGGACGCCGTCCCCCCCCAGGACACCGTCGTCCCGCAGGACACCGTCCCCCCCCAGGACACCGTCGTCCCGCAGGACACCATCCCCCCCCAGGACACCATCACCCCCCAGGACACCGTCCCGCCCCAGGACACCGTCGAGCCGCCCCCCACCCCGCTCACCGGGAGCTACGACGTCATCGTCGTCGGGGCCGGCACGGGCGGCGTGTCGGCGGCCATAGAGGCGGCGCGGCGCGGCATGAGCGTGGCGCTGCTCGAGGAGACCGACTGGATCGGCGGCCAGATGACCGCCGCCGGCGTGACCAGCATGGACGAGGCCGGCGCCAACCTCGCCTCCGGGGTCTACGCCGACTTCGTCGCCCGGGTGAAGGCCCACTACCAGGCCATCGGCCACCCCGTCGGCACCTGCTACTGGTCGACCGGCACGACCTGCTTCGAGCCCCACATCGGCCGCCTCCTGCTGGCCCAGATGGTGCTCGAGCAGCCCAACATCCACCCCTTCCTTCGCACTCGCATCACGAAGGTTAAAACCGCCTATATGGCCGGTCGTATCCGCGTCACCGGGGTCGAATCGACGCAGCGCAGCAGCGGCCCCGAGCAGTCCTGGATCCTGTCGAGCGCGATCGTCATCGACGCCACCGAGACCGGCGACGTCCTCGCCCTCGGCCCGGCCGCCTACCGCCTCGGCCGGCACACCGACGGCGCGCTCGACCCGACCGACTGCGTCCAGGACCTGACCTGGACCGCGGTCATCAAGCGCTACCCCGGCGGGGTCCCGGCGTCCTTGCGGCTCACGACGCCGCCCCCGGGCTACACCGCGGCGGTCGTGTCCCACTTCCAGTCGATCGTCGCGGCCGGCGGCGCCGACTGGCTCACCGGCGCCAACGTGTACCCGGTCAGCTGGGACACCCACACCGGCTACCGCGGCATGCCCGACTCGGCCGGCGCCGCCTACACCTCGGCGTCCCCGGCGCTCATCTCGCGGACCGGCGTCAACTGGGCCAACGACGCGCCGCTCACCGTCGGCGACCTCTCAGGCCCCGACGGCGGGCGCGCGGCCTTCTGCGCCGGCCGCCTGCGCACGCTGCAGTTCATCTACTACCTGCAGAACGCCCTCGGCCACGACGACTGGTCGGTCGCCAACGACGAGGGCTACGACACCGCCTACAACCAGCTCGACAACGCCTGCCCGGCCGAGTCGGCGGCGCTCGCCGCGGTCGCCCGCCACCTCCCGGTGATGCCCTACCTCCGCGAGGGGCGCCGGCTGGTCGGCCTCACGACGGTGACGGCCTCCCAGATTCGCCGCGAGGTCCACTGCGCCGGCTGCCCCAAGCGCGCCGTGACCAACTTCCCCGACGCCGTCGCCATCGGCGACTACGCGGTCGACCTGCACGCCTGCACCGCCGCCGGCGACCTCGAGGCCGGCCTCGAGACCCTCGCCGACGTGCCCTCCACCTGGACCACCGGCGCCTTCCAGGTCCCGCTGCGCGCCTTCGTCCCGCAGGCGGTCGACGGGCTCCTCGCCGCGGAGAAGAACCTCTCGGTGAGCCGCCTCGTCAACGGCGCCATCCGCCTGCAGCCCATCACGATGCTGACCGGGCAGGCCGCCGGCGCCTTGGCCGCGCTGTCGATCGCCCGCGGCGAGCAGCCCCGGGACGTCCCCGCGCTGCTGGTGCAGGAGGCGCTGCTCGAGCGCGGCTGCCGCCTGGCGCTCCAGAGCTACACCGACGTGCCCCGCTCCGACCCGAGCTGGAAGGACGCGCAGCTCCTGGCCGCCCGCGGCGTGATGGTCGGCTACGACGACGTGACCTTCGCCCCCGACGACGCGCTGACCCGCGAGCAGGCCGCGGCGCTGGTCATCCGCACCTTCGACCTGCCGGTCCCGCCGACCCCGGCGACGCCGAGCTTCAGCGACGTCGACACCACCCGCTGGTCCTGGCCGTTCATCGAGGCGCTCGCCGCCGCGGGTCTGACCTCGGGCTGCGCCACCGATCCGCCGCGCTACTGCCCCGAGCTCCCGCTCAAGCGCGCCGAGCTCGCCACGTTCCTCGTCCGCGGCCTCGGCCTCGACCCGTCGACCGCCCCGACCGGCGCCTACTACACCGACGTCGGCAGCGCCGCCGCCCACTGGGCCTTCCCCTTCATCCAGCTCGCGACCCAGCGCGGCCTGATGTCCGGCTGCGGCGGCGGCCAGTTCTGCCCCGAGGCCGGCGTCTCCCGCCGCGACGCCGCGGCCGCCGTTCGCAAGACCCTCCGCGCCCGCCTGAACTGAGGGCCCGCGCAGGGAGCGCGCCGGCGCCCGCGGCCCGGGCGCCGATGCTTGTCTTTTGCCCCCCCATGCGGTAGGCCGCTCCGCCATGGCTTCAGCGCGCACCGACCACGATTACAGCACGTTCCGCGAGTTCCTCGCCGGCGACGGCGTGGCGATGTTCGACGGCGCGATGGGGACGATGCTCTATCAGCGCGGCGTCTTCATCAACCGCCCCTTCGAGGAGCTCAACCTCACCCAGCCCGCCGCCGTCCGCGAGGTCCACGAGGCCTACCTCGACGCCGGCGCCGACATCCTCGAGACCAACACCTTCGCGGCCAACCGCTTCCGCCTCTCCCCCCACGGGCTCGAGGAGCAGGTCGCCGAGATCAACCGCGCCGGCGTCGAGATCGCCCGCGAGGTCGCCGGCGCCGACGCCTGGGTCGGCGGCGCCATGGGTCCCCTCGGCGTGCGCATCGAGCCCTTCGGCCCCATCGGCAAGGGCGAGGCGCGCGAGGTCTTCGCCGAGCAGGCGCTGGCCCTGGCCGAGGCCGGCGTCGATCTGTTCGTCCTCGAGACCTTCGCCCACCTCCCCGAGCTCGTCGAGGCCGTCCACGCCGTCCGCTCGGTCAGCGACCTCCCCATCGTCGCCCAGGTCGCCGTCGGCGCCGGCGGCGTGACCCGCGAGGGCGTGAAGTCCGCCGACGCCGCCGCGGCCCTGACCACGGCCGGCGCCGACGTCGTCGGCGTCAACTGCAGCGACGCCCTGAGCGCGCTGGCGTCCCTGCACGGGATGCGCAGCGCCACCGACCTCCCGCTCTCGTGCCAGCCCAACGCCGGCGCGCCCAAGGACGTCGAGGGGCGCAAGATCTACCTCGGCTCCCCCGACTACTTCGTCGCCTGGGGCCGCCGCGCCATCCGCCAGGGCGCGCGCCTGCTCGGCGGCTGCTGCGGCACCACCCCCGACCACATCCGCGCGCTGTGTACCGTCGTCGGCGAGGCCGCGCCCGTCGTCGACGCCCGCGAGGTCGCCCGCGCCCTCGACCGCGCGCCGGTGGCCGAGCCGGTCCCGACCCGCGAGAAGTCGGTGCTCGCTGCTGCACTGCAAGATGGGCGCTTCGTCACCGTCGTCGAGGTCCCGCCAGTACGCGGCTGGGAGACGGCGGACGCGATTCGTGCAGCGCGAAAGCTCGCCCTCTCCGGCGTGACCGCGGTGGCGATCCCCGAGGGCGCGGCGGCGGTCGCGCACCTGCCGCCCTTCGCCCAGGCCGAGGCGCTGCGCACGGTCGGCATGGGGACGATCATCCAGTACTCGGCGCGCGGGCGCCGGCTGATGCGGATGCAGTCGGATCTGCTCGGCGCGGCGACGATGGGGGTCGCGAACCTCCTGCTCGTGACCGGCGACCCGCTGGTCCCGGGCGCCGAGCGTGACGCCTGGCCCGAGCTCGAGGTCGACTCCATCGGGCTGGTGAACCTGGTGACGCGGCTGAACCACGGCGAGGACGTCGGCGGCAACCCGATCGGGCGGCCGACGGAGTTCCACATCGGGGTTCACCTCGACCCGACCGCCTTCGACCCGGAGCGCGAGCGCTCGCGCTTCTTCTGGAAGGTCGACGCGGGCGCGGAGTACGCGCTGACGGCGCCGATCTTCGACGCCGCGGCGCTCACGCGCTGCGTCGCCGGGCTGCGCACCCCCGGCGACAAGCACATCCCCGTCATCGCGACCATCTGGCCGCTCTCGAGCGCCAGCCAGGCGGAGCTGTTCGAGCACCGCCGCTCGTCGGTGGCGGTGCCGGCGGCGCTGGTCGAGCGGATGCGACGCGCCGAGGCGGCGGGCACCGAGGAGGCCGAGGGGCTCGCCATCGCGCGCGAGCTGGCGCTGGCGGTGCGGCCGCACGTGCAGGGGCTCCAGGTGGTGGCGCCCAACGGGCGCGTGGACCTGGCGCTGGCGGTGCTCGAAGGGCTGACGTGAGATCGGCGCGCGCGGCGCGGCGCGGCGGGGTTGACCGAACGCGCGGGGGGCACAGCTTCCCCCGGCGACACGTGACGGCAGGGTGAGAATGGCCGAGGCGAAGCGAGACTATTACGAGGTGCTCGGCGTCGCGCGCGACGCCGACGACGCGGCGCTCAAGAGCGCGTTCCGGAAGCTCGCGCGGGAGTGGCACCCCGACCGCAACCAGTCGGCGGGTGCGGAGGAGCGGTTCAAGGAGGTCTCCGAGGCGTACGGCGTCTTGTCGGACGCCCAGAAGCGGGCCGCCTACGACCGCTTCGGTCACCGCGGCCTCGAGGCCGGCGGCGGCGGCGGCGGCGGCTTTCAGGACTTCAGCGACATGTTCGGCGGCGGCGGCTTCGGGTCGATCTTCGACACGCTGTTCGGCGGCGGCGGGCGCGGGCGGCAGCAGCGCCGGCCGAGCGGGCCGCGCCCCGGGCGCAACGCGACCATCGAGATCGCGGTGTCCCTCGAGCGGGTGGCGACCGGCGGGGTCGAGCAGCTCAAGCTGGTGCGGCGGGCCGAGTGCCTCACCTGCAGCGGGACCGGGGCCAAGCCCGGGACCGAGCCGAAGCGCTGCCAGGGGTGTCGGGGCACGGGCCAGCGCGTCGTCGAGCGGCGCGAGGGGCCGATGCTCTTTCGCCAGGTGGTCGGCTGCCCGACCTGCGGCGGCACGGGCAGCGTCATCGAGAAGCCCTGCAAGAAGTGCAAAGGCGAGGGGCAGGTCAACGAGGAGGAGACCCTCGAGCTGAAGATCCCGGTCGGCATCGCGGACGGCGCGGTCCTGCGCGTCCCCGGCCGGGGCGAGGCGAGCGAGGATAAGGGCGGCATCCCGGGGGATCTCCACGTGGTCGTGCACGCCCGCGACGAGCGCTTCGTGCGCCGCGGCGCGCACCTCGGGGTGACCGAGCCATTGTCAGCGCTGGACGCGACGCTGGGCACGCGCCTGACGATCGAGACGCCGACCGGCCCGGTCGAGGTCGACGTCCCCGCCGGCACCCAGCACGGCACGACGCTGCACGTCGCGGGCGCTGGCCTCCCCGAGTTCCGCTCGTCGGGCAAGGGGGATCTCTTCGTGACCGTCGAGGTCGACGTGCCGGTCGACCTCAGCGTCGAGGAGCAGGACCTCTACGAGCGCCTCCGGGCGCTCCAGCAGGCCCGCCGCGCAGCCGAGGGCGACGACTAGATCTGGACGCGTGCCTGACCACCACATACCCGCGGGCGGTGGTGGAGGTCGGCGACGGCATGGCGCTGGTCCCGAACGCGCCCTGGCGGTCTGGTCAGCGGCGGCCGACGGGCGCCGAGGTGACCACCAGGCCGTAGGGCGGCGACGCGTTCGTCAGCCAGCCAGGCACGCAGCGCATCGTCAGCGGGGCAAACGCGTACTGCGCCTTGTGCCCGTGCCACTGGTAGCGGCCCTCCAGGCGACCGGCGATGACCACGCCGCCGTCCGTCGTGGTCTCCGACAGGCTCGGGTCCGGGGTCACGCTGGTGTTGAAGTAGATCGGCCCGTACTCCGCGGCGATGGCCGGCTCGGTCGTCACGGTCGCGCCCGGCTCACCGGCCGCCCAGATGGTGCCCATCCCCGCCGAGATGGCGGTCACCGTGGTGGCCATGATGCAGACCTCCGGGTCGCCCGCGTCCACGCCCACGATGGCCGCCGCGACCGCCGCGATGGTGGTCGAGAGCGCCTGGAACGTGACGTCGGTGACGTCCTCACCGGCCAACACGAAGGTCCGGGTCAGGCTGGGAAAATAGTCCGGGTGCTCGAGGGCGATGGTCAGCTCCACGCCGTCGGGGAGGCCTCCGAGCGAGAACGCGCCGTCGTCGTCGGCCGTCACGGAGACGTCGGGGTACTCGAACACCGAGATGACGGCGCCTGACACCGCCGTGATCTGCTCGATCGACAGGCTGTCGGACAGGTCGAAGAAGTACGCCCGGCCTGCGATGGTGCGCTCGCCCGGCGGCATGACCGCGGCGTCCGGAGTCGCATCGACCGCCCGCGTGTCGGCGCCGCCAACGTCGTCCGGCTCGCCGGAGTCCGGCGCGGCCAGCGTGTCCTGAACGGAGACGGCGGCGTCCTCGGCCGGCCGGTCGGCGTCGGCTGCCGGGCACGCCCCGAGGGCGAGCGTCAGCGCGAGAAGGGAGCGGAGGTGTGCGGCTCTCATCGCCTCGACGCGCTACCAGAACGGCCCGTGGGCGTCATCATCAAATCGCGCTGGCGACGACGGCCTTGTGCGTTGCACACACGCGCCCGGCGAGAGGCCCCCTGAGCTCGACGCCGGGTCCCACCGAAGGCGGCAGCGCCGCGCCACCCGCGACCGGTCGATCACCTTGCTCTCGCCTACTTCTTCGCGTTCACCTTGTCCCAGTGGTTGCCCCAATAGGTGTAGTAGTTCTCCTTGGTGTTGTTGGTGACCCACTCGGACTTGTACTTGCCCTTGATCCACGCCTTGGCGGCCACCTCGATCTCGCTCCACTTCTTCGCCTTCACGAGGTCCGCGTGGTTCTTGCCGACCCACGGGATCCAGTCGTCGTAGCCCGCCTGGCTCCCGTTGCTCTTCTCGCCCTTCTGCATCAGCGCGATGTAGCAGGCCGCCTGCGCGTTGATCTCGTCCTCCATCTTCTTCTCGACGAACTTGTCCTTCGCGTCCGTCTTCGGGTTCGCCGCGTTGCCGGTCACGAAGGTCTCGAGGTGGACGAGCTCGTGCGCGAGCGACCCGACCCACGAGTCCTCGGTGCTCGTCGATCGGATGAACACGCTGCCGCTCGAATGAAACGTCCCCTGCTTCGACCACTTGATCGGGAAGTCCAGGTTTCCCTTGGCCTTCTTGATGTTGTCGAGGGTCGCCTTGGAGCGTGGGAGCGCCTCGAGCTTGCCGAGGACGCTCGTGCGCACGTCGACCGGAATGTCAGCGCCGTCCGTGCGCTCGGGCGCCTTCGCCGCGTCCGCCTTGCCCGGCTCCGGCTCGGCCCCGTGGCTGTGCCCGTGCTCGTCCTCCGCCTTGGGCTCGAGGCTCGCCGCGCCGCTGGCGTAGTCCGCGCCCTTGAGCGTCGCCGACCCGCCACCGCCGCCGCTCGCGCCGCCGCCTCCCTTGGCGCCGCCGCCCTCGCCTTGCTTGACCTTGTCAGCCGCCGACTCGACGCTCACGCTCATGGTGTCACCCCCGACGCCGCCGGCGCGTCCTGCGTGATCCAGCGCGCGACCCCGTGGTCGGGCACGGTCACGGTCCAGAGCTTGCGGCGCCCCTCGTCTCGCACCACGAAGCGAATCGCCCAGGCGTCCCCCTGACGCGTCGTCTGCGCCGGCGCCTCGCCGTCCGCCGCGAGCAACGCCGTGTCCGCCCCCTGCGGCCGCAAGAGCTCGTACACCCGCGCCACGAGCTCGCCCGAGCGCATCAGCTCCGGCTCGCCCTGCAACACCTGCCCGAGCCCCGGCGCGTTGACCGACGTCACCACGGCGGCCCCCCCCGCCGACCGCGCAATGTAGAAGCTCATCGGGTGCGACGACTCGACCGGCGTCACACGAAACAGCGCGTGGTGCCGCAGCCACGGGGCCGGGACGTCCTCGACGTAGTAGTCGTCCTCCGTCGCCGTCCACAGCTTGTACTGGTAGTCGTCCGTCGGCGCGACGGCCGCCTGGACCTCGTCATGTGTCATCACTGCCCCCCCTCCCTTCGACGCACGCGTCGTACCACAGGCCCCCGCCAGCACCCCGAGTGCCACGAGAACGCCCCACCGTGCGGCTCCATTGGTCATGCGCATGGCCATACCACGGCGCCCGATCGCGGGTCACGCGGAGGGCCGCCGCGATCGACCGATCACGCAGCTGCTCAGCGGATCATCGGCCGCACCAGGTCACACGCCGAGCCACGTCCGGAGGTCGTCATCGACGCGCTGCAAGAGCGCCGGTTCAAGCCCGCGGCGCCGGCACGAGCGTATCGACCACAGTTGGCTACAGCAGCGCCCGGATGGCCGCGAGCTGCTCGACGGCGCGCTCGGGGTGGAGGTTCGACACGTAGATGTTGTCGACCCCGAGGGCGCGCAGGTGCCGGATGCTGCGCGCGCAGACCTCTTCGGCCGAGACGCCGGTGGCGAACTCGGCGACGACCGCGTCGACCGGGACCGGGAAGAACTCCGACAGGCGGTTCAGCGTCCGGGCGTTGCCAGAACGGTAGAAGAACACCCCCCAGACGCCGGGCATCGTCACGCCCTGGCGGGCGAGCTCGGCCTGAAAGCGCGTGATGGGCTCGGGCTCGAGGTGGCTCACCAGCTGGGTCAGATAGAACTCGCCGGTGTAGCGCGGGTCGGCCAAGAAGCCGACCTGCCGCGCCGCGTCCTGATGCGGGTTGGCCCAGCCGCCGAGCGGCAGCGTGGGGAAGCGCTCGCGGATGCGCTCGCGCAGCAGATAGCCGTGGGACACGCAGCGCGGCGGGCCGACGTGCTTGTCGCCGCCGAGCACCGTCAGCGCCCCGCAGCCCGCCTCGACGGCGCGGGCCGCGTACCAGTCGCAGTACTGCAGCGTGTGCTTGGTCGTGACGAAGGGGCACACGAGGTCCCGCACCATGTCGGCGTCGAGGTTCGTCAGCAGGTGGTGGAGGTTCTCCTCCTCCTGCGCGCCGACCGCGCTGTCGGTCAGAAACAGCGGCGTGTCGCTGGCGACCAGGCTCGCCACCGCGGCGTGCATGGCGAACCAGGCGTCCATGCTGTCGTGGTGGCCCTGACCCATGCGCGGCGGCCGCAGCTCCACCGAGAGCATCAGATCGGGGGACAGGAGCCGGTCGAGGAGCGTCACGGCGCGGGACACTACGGCCAGCCTCCGCGGCGAGGCAAGCCTGAAGACCCGAGCGCTGCGGATACCGCAGGTCCGCGCCTGCGACATCCGCGGGTCCCGGCGCCGTCCGGAACCCTGGGGTGGATTGGAACCAACTGAATCAATTGAAAAACAACCAGCGTTCCCGCGCTGGCACGGCGCTCGCAATAGCCCCCTCCGAACCCTGACGCTTCTCTAGGAGGCCAGCATGACTCGACGATCCATCATCACTTCCGGAATCGTGGCCCTCGTGGCCCTCGCCCTCGCCGCCCCGGCGGCCTTCTCCCGCGGCCCCGAGGGCCCGAACGGCGGCTTCGGCCAGGGGCGGGGCGAGCGCGGCGCGCGCTTCACGAAGGCGCTCGACCTCTCCCCCGAGCAGGTGACCGCCTTCAAGGCCCTGCGGGAGGAGCAGCAGGCCGACGCCCAGGCGACCCGGCAGGAGCTCAAGACCAAGCGCCAGGCCATCCGGGCGCAGTGGCAGTCCGGCAGCCCCGACCGCGCCACGATCCTCGCGCTGACCGCCGAGATCAACGCGCTGCAGGCGCAGAAGGCGGCCGACCGGGTCGACTTCATGTTCGCGGCCAAGGGCCTGCTGACCCCCGAGCAGTTCACCAAGTTCACCGCGCTGCAGGGCAAGCGCGGCGGGCCGGGGATGCGCGGCGGCAAGGGCGGCGGCGGCGAGCGCGGCTTCCACGCGCGGGGCGGCAAGCGCGGCGACCGCGACGGCAAGCGCGGCCGCTTCGGCGAGCGCGGCGGCCAGTTCCAGGGCCCGCAGGCCCCGGAGGTCGACGCCGAGTAGCACCACCCGAGCCTGTGGCTTCCTCTTTGGCCGGCAGCGCGCGACGTCCCCCGGACGCCGCGCGCTCCTGCGTTTGCGCGGCCTACGGGTTGACGAGGGGGTTGCCGCTGACGGCGCCGGTGATGGTGGTCACGCCGATCAGCTCGAGCTGGCGGCTGGCGGTCAGGCTGGCGCCCGCGCCCACCGCGAGGTCGGTGTCCGACGCGCTCCAGGCGTCGCCGCGGTAGACGAGCAGGTCACCGCGCACCGCCGCCTGGGCCCCGCCCCGCACCTCG
>PHBI01000139.1 GCA_002841945.1 Deltaproteobacteria bacterium HGW-Deltaproteobacteria-14 | reverse complement strand
CGCCGCCGGCGGATCGACCCGCCGCGCGGTGGGGGCCCGCTGGGCGGCCCGCTCGGGGCGCGCGACCCGAGCGGTCGGCTCGGCGACCCGCGCCTCGGCGACGACACCGATCGGCTGTGGTGGCGCGGCTACGGCGCCGTCGTCCGCGGGCGCCGCGCTGTCGACGACCGCGACGACGGCGACCGCCTCGTCGTCACCGGGGCCACCGTCGGCCCGGGCGAGGGCGTTGTCGCTGTCAGCGGCGACGTCGCCCGCTGCAGCGACGACGGCCACGTCGGGGGCGCTGTCGACGGTGTCGGGCGCGAGGGAGGCGGCCCGGGGCGCCGGCGCCGGCGGGAGGGCGGCCAGAGTCGCGGGAGAGGAGCCGGGCTCGTCGACGAGGGCGACGCGCCCGGTGGGCGGGTCCGGATCGGAGGTGGCGACCCACGCCACCACCGCGGCAGCGATCAGGAGCAGCGCCGACGCGAGGAGCCACAGCGCACGGCGGCGACCGGGCGAGGCGGCCGGCGCAGGGGCGACGCCCGGGATCGGGATGCGGGTGAGCGGGTCGGTCGCCGGGGCCGCGGCGGGCGGGATCATCGCGCTGGCGTCCCCCCCCGCGACGAGACCGACGGCGCGCTCGTCGGTGGTCGGCGCGAAGCCAGCGGCCGGGGCGGTCGCGGTCGTGTCGGTGGCGCGGACCGGGGGCAGGTCGGGCTCGCTGATGAGGCCCGGAGCGGGGGTGGCCTCCGAGAGCCGCAGGAGCGCGGTGCGGAGCGCCCGCACCGTCGGGTAGCGATCGTCGCGCTTCTTCGCCAGGCACCGCAGGACGATGGCCTCGAGCTCGGAGGAGACCGCGGGGTTGAACGACGACAGCGGCGGCGGCTTCGTCGCGACCTGCTTGACCATGGTGGCCAGCGGCGTGTCCCCGTAGAACGGCACGTCCCCGGTCAGGATCTGGAACAGCACGACGCCACACGCGTAGACGTCCGAGCGGTGGTCGAGGACGCGGCCCTCGGCCTGCTCCGGGGACATGTACTCGGGGGTGCCGCAGACGTCGCCCTCGAGGGTCAGGGTGCGGTCGACGGGCCCGTCGTCCTCGCCGCTCTGGATCTTGGCGATGCCGAAGTCGAGCACCTTGACGAGCTCGGCCGGGCGCCCGTCGTCGTCGATCCACGGGGTCAGCAGGATGTTGGACGGCTTGATGTCGCGATGCACGACGGTCTGGTCGTGGGCCGCCCCGAGGGCGGCGCAGACCTGGGCCATGATGTGGATGGCGCGGCTCGGGGGGAGCGGGCCCTCGGCGTCGAGCACGGCGCCGAGGGTGCGGCCCGTGAGGTACTCCATCACGAGGTAGAAGAACGGACCGTCGTTGCCGAAGTCGAGCAGCTGTACGGAGTTCCGGTGGTGGAGCAGGCTCGCGGCCCGGGCCTCGCGGCGGAAGCGCTCGGCGTAGCGCGGCCGCTGCATCATCTCCGGGTGCAGGAGCTTGATCGCGACCTTGCGGTTGAGGGCCTCGTGGACGCCCTCGTAGACGCTGCCCATCGCGCCCGAGCCGATCTCGCGCAGGATGCGGTAGCGCCCGTCGGCGATGGTGCGCCCGACGGCGGTCGTGAGATCGAAGCTGTCGACGGGCTCGCTCATCGGTCGCAAGTGCCTCCGGTGTGTGCGCCGATCTATGCACGGCGCCGGCGCTGGTTACAACGTGGGGGGACTCCGCGCCGAACCGCGCCGCCCCCGCGTCAGCCGCTGCGCCGTGGTGGCCGCGGCACGATCGCGCTGGTGCGTGCGCAGTGCTCGGCGTAGCCGCGGCGCGCGTGCATGCGGCGGTCCATCATCGGCACCGAGACGAACACGAAGAGCAGGGTGATCGCGGCGGGACCGACGAGCGTCCAGGCGTTGCCCGGGTCCGCGGCGAGGGCAAACAGCCCGAGGCCCCACCAGAAGGCGATCTCGCCGAAGTAGTTCGGGTGGCGCGACAGGCGCCACAGGCCGGTCGCGAGGAACGCGCCGGGGGCGCGATCGCCGTCGAGGAAGCGACGGAGCTGCCAGTCCGCGGCCGCCTCGATGAGGATGGCGCCGGCGGTCACCACGAGCGCGAGGCCGTCGAGGAGGCCGAAGGGCGCGGCGGGCGCGGTGAGGACGGCGTAGACGGGGAGCAGCGCCGCAAAGACCAGGGCGGTCGGCATGAGCTGGAGGCCGAAGAGGTTGACGAGCGGGAACAGACCGCGGCTCCGCTCGCGGAGCCCGGAGTAGCGCCAGTCCTCATCGCCGAGACCGCGCCAGCGGCGCAGGAAGTTCCAGGTGAGCCGGAGGCCCCAGACCGCCACGAGGGTCAGCACGAGCGCGATCCGCGCGGCGCCGTCGCTGCCCCCGGCCGGGAGCTTGGCCCATGCCAGGACCAGCGCGATGGGGGCGACGCTCCAGTAGGGGTCGTAGAGGCTCGTGTTGCGGAGCAACACGCTGAGCAAAAAGATAACGACTGTCGCGGCAATATCCGCTGCCGCACTGCGCAGAAGTGGCGGCTGGCCGGCGAGCATCCCGCCCACCAGCAGCGCGACCAGCAGGGCAGACGCGTACGCGGCGAGCAGCGCGAGCAGGGCGACCTTACGGGAGGGGCGAGCGACCATGCCGCGACTCTACACGCCCCTCCTCGCTACGCCAGAAACCGCCGTCGAGTCAGGGGTCAGGCCTCGACGCCGGCGTGCTCGCGGCGGGCGCGGGCGAGGACGTACCAGAGGTAGAGGTTGCCGGGGCCGGCGGTCAGCACCACGTAGGTGATGAAGATGGTCGGGGCGACCGGGAGCAGCATGGCGCAGATGGCGAGGCCGACGAGGTGATGGCTCGGGCCCAGCAGCGCCACCTGGCGGAAGAGATCGTAGCCACCGGGCCGGCCGGGGCCGGTCAGCCTCTCGCTGTTGTGGACGTACCAGACCCACAGGAAGAAGAGGAACTTCTCGAACGGGGACTTCTTCTGGTCGCGGTACTTGTCGGTGTCGATGTCGTTGTCCACCGAGCCGGGCTTGAGCCGCTGCTTGATGTCGTCGAGGACGCTCGACTTCCACGAGAGCGAGATGAACGCCACCACGCCGAGCAGGATGGCCTCGAAGCCGCCCATGGTGTAGCCGCCGACCGTGACGGTCGCCCTGCTCAGCGCCACCACCATCCCGATGTGGACCGAGAGCAGCGTCCCGAGGTCCGCGACGCCGTCGAACATGCGCCCGCGCCACGGGCGATCGCTTGGGGGGTTCATCCGCGCGACCGCGCCGTCAGCGCAGTCGATGACCACCATGGCGATGAGCAGCAGC
This sequence comes from Deltaproteobacteria bacterium HGW-Deltaproteobacteria-14, assembly GCA_002841945.1. Taxonomy (GTDB): domain Bacteria; phylum Myxococcota_A; class UBA9042; order PHBI01; family PHBI01; genus PHBI01. The sequence continues at coordinate 14,296 of PHBI01000139.1, read as the reverse complement.
CCACCGACCATCGGCCACAGACCCGGGCCAGTCATGGCGACCCCGGCGCTGATACCGAACGCCGCCGCCACCATGGACACCTGATCCGCCGAGACACCCAGCTTGAAGAAGCCCTTCGCCATGCGGTTGGCGATCGGACGGCTGACCATGATGTCGAACTTCTCGTCCAATTGCATCTTGGTCGTCGTCATAAGCACCTGCTGATGTCTATCGGGACATTCCAAGGAGCAAGAAGCATGCCGCCGCATAACCCGTTGAAAAGATGTAAATTAGGTCGTGAAGTGCGAAGTGGATTACGCGGTCGGTGTGCAGCGCGGTGCACGCCTCGGCCCGGGGCATGCTGGCGCGAAGCGAGAATAACGGCAAGGAAAAGGCGCGCGCGCGGCCGGCCGCGCGCGGCGTCCTCGCCGTGGCGGCGAAGTCGCGCCCCACTTTTCATTTCAAGGATCGTAGACGTACACTGTGACTCGCTCGGGGTCGCACCGCCATCCGCCCCGAGGCGTGTCCTCACTCGCGGTCACGCGCGAGGAACCTCCACCCGGCAGGACCATGAATCGCCGAAGCACCAAACGTGAAGCGCGTCGCCGCCAGCTCCTCGACGCCGCCATGGCCATCGTGGTCGACGACGGGCTCGACTCCCTCACCGTGGCCGGGATCGCCAAGCGCCTCGACGCAGCGGTCGGCTCCCTCTACCGCTACTTCCCCGGCAAGGACGCGCTCATCGTCGGGCTACAAGAGCGCGCCATCAGAGACTTCCACGACTTCCTCGACGCCCGCCTCGACGCCACCCGCGACGCCCTGGGTGAGGAGGCGGCGACGCCGATGGGGCGCATCCTCGCGGTGCTGGTCGCGTTCTCCGCCTACCTCGAGGACTGCGCCGTCGACCCGAGCCGTCATCGGCTGCTGGACGCGTTCCTGTCCTCGCCGTCCGCCGTCCTGCCCGACGAGCACGCGCGCGCCGTCGACCAGGTGCTCGAGCCGCTGCTCGCCGCCATCGCCGGGCTCATCAACGTCGCGGTCACGGCCGGGGTCTTGAGCCCCGGCGACAGCCGCGTGCGGACCTACGTCGCGTGGGCCGCCGTCCACGGCCTCGACCACCTCCGCAAGCGCGACCGCATCCTCGCCTCCGAGCTGCGCGTCCCGCACCTCTTCGACGAGACCTTCGCGGCGCTGCTCCACGGCTGGGGCGCCCCGAGCGAGGTGGTGTCAGCCGCCATCGCCCGGCGCGCGACCCTCGACCTGGCGCTCGTGACCCGGCCGGCGACCGAGGTCTGAACGGCGCGGGCAGGTCGAGCGTCCCCGCACCGACGGGGTGATGGCCCACAGGGTGTAGCGTTTCGCTACACGACCGCGGCGGCGCTGTCCCCGTCCCCACCTCTGCCCGCGTCGGCGGGTGACGGCAGGCCGGCGGCGAAAGCGACGACCTCCGCGGCGACCTCGTCGGGGTACTCGAGGTAGGCGGAGTGCCCAAAGTGCGGCGGCGAGACGACCCGCGCGTGCGGCGGCAGGTGCGCGCGGAACCAAGCGAGGTGCTCAGGCGGTAGCACCCGCTCGGCGCCGCCCCACATGAAGAGGACCGGCATCGGCAGGGCGACGAGGGCGGTGGGATCGAGCTGATCCTCGACCCGGGCGGCCGCCAGCAGCGCGCGCACGGCGGGCTCCCCGAGGCGTCGCCGCAGCGTCCCCGCAGCGAACCGCGCGTACCACGGGGGCCGGTGGAAGAGGCGCCGCACGAACGCTCGCGCGTCCTTGCGGGTCGGGAGCTCGAACCCCGCGACGAGCGCCGCGAGCGCCTCGGCGTCCACCCGCGCCCCGGCGGGCGACAGCACCGCCAGGGTCGACACCCGCTCGGGCCGCGCGATGGCGTAGCGCAGCGCCACGCCGCCGCCGAGGGAGTTGCCGTACAGGGCGAAGGGCGCGGGCACCTCAGCGTCGAGGCAGGCCCGCACGCAGCCGAAGAACCGCTCGGTGTCGAGGGGCGCCGCTGGGGGCGGGCTGAAGCCGTGCCCCGGCGCCTCCGGCATGAAGATCGCGCCGAAGTGCGGGCGCAGCCGCGCGACGAGCGGGGCGAAGGGCGCCGCGCTCGAGCCGACCCCATGCAGCAGCACCAGCGGGCGCTCCCCTGCCCCGCTCAGCCGATAGACGTGCATCCGCTCGCCGCCGGCCTCGACGATCGCCGTGCGCGCCCCGAGGCGCTTGAGGTTCAGCCGCCCGACGCGGTCGAGCAGGGTCGGCACGCTCAGGCCCCGCGCATCGCGTTGGCCACCCGCCGCACCCGCGCCGCGTCGACCGGCCGACGCCAGTCCCCGTCCTCTTTGAGCCACGAGCCGACGATCAGCGCGTCGGCGCGCTCGGCGAAGACGCCGGCGTTCATGTCGCTGACCCCCGAGCCGACCGCGACCGGCAGGCCCGCCTCGGCGGCGGCCACCACGTCCTCCGGGGCGGCGGCGCGCCCGGTCTCCGCCCCGGTCACGATGAGCGCGTCCGCGCCGCAGAACGCCGTCCCGCGCGCCACGTCGGCGAGCGACAGGTCGGCGGTCACGGCGTGGGCGGCATGCTTCTTCTTCACGTCCGCCCAGAAGGCGACGTCCACGCCGAACGCGCGGCGCGCCCGCAGCAGCTCGCCGGCCGAGGCGTCGAGCCAGCCCTCGTCGGCGACGTGGGCGTAGGCGAAGGCCTCGGCGCGCACGAAGCTGGCGCCGGCCGCGATGGCCACGCCGAGCGCCTCGCGGTTGGCCGCCGCCAGCACCTGCACCCCGGTCGGCGCCCCCAGCGCCGTCACCTGCGCGGTCGCCAGGGTCATCGCCGCGACGGTCTCCGGCGGCACGTGCCCGCGCAGATAGGGCAGGTCGTGCATGTTCTCGACGATGAGGGCGTCGCAGCCGCCGGTCAGCAGCGCCTCGGCGTCCCGGGCGGCGGCGTCGAGCACCGCCGCCATGTCCCCGCCCCAGCGCGGGCTCCCGGGGAGGGCGAGGACGTGGACCATGCCCACGAGGGCGCAGCGGTCGAGGTCGAAGAGCGGCATGGTTCCCTCCGGGCGGACGGGGCGCGGGCGCACCCGGCGCCGTGTTTACGGCTGATATACCAGCGCGATTGCGGTATGTCCCGCGGGCAACTCGCGGTCGGGCGCCCGCACGAGCGGCGGTCCCCCGGCCAACGACCGGCCGGAGGCGTCGCACATGAGCACGAGACCCTTTCGCATCCTGGGGCTTCAGCAGGTCGCCATCGGCGGCGAGGACAAGGCGCGGCTCACCCACCTCTGGGAGGGGCTGCTCGGCGTGCCGCGGGTCGGGACCTATCGCAGCGAGCGCGAGAACGTCGACGAGGACATCCTGCGGCTCGGCGCCGGCCCCCTCGCCGTCGAGGTCGACCTGATGGAGCCGATCGACCCCACCCGCGCCCCGAAGGTCCACGTCCCGGCGCTCAACCACCTCGGGCTGTGGGTGGACGACCTGACGGCCGCCGTCAAGTGGCTGACGGAGCAGGGCGTCCGCTTCACCCCCGGCGGGATCCGCAAGGGCGCGGCCGGCTACGACGTCTGCTTCATCCACCCGAAGGGCAACGACGCCGCGCCCCACTCCGGCGAGGGTGTCCTGATCGAGCTGATCCAGGCGCCGGCCGAGGTGATCACCGCGACATCCACGTCAGGCCGCGCCGCCGACTGACCACCGAGTGGGCAGAGCCCCGCGCCGTCGCCGCGCCATGGGGCGTTGACCCCAGCGCCGCGCGGCCGGGTTGCGGCCGGCTGCGGTCCGGAGGGCCGGACCCGGCCCGCGCGGGCCCGCCTCCCGGGCGGTCCAGGTGAGCGATGCTCACTTTGCTGCGGCGCCGAAGGCGTCCTCCCCGGCGGGCGCCGTGGTGGGGTCTGCGGACCTCACCGTGCGGACGTCTGAACTGACCGACGGCGCGCTATTGCGATGCAGCAAAAACAAAAGCGCCCCGACCATTTCGGGTCGGGGCGCGGGGGCCGAGGGGATCGGATGGAAGGAGTTGGGACGCGAGCCGGGAGGCTCGGAATGAAGGAGGTAAGAAAGGACTCTCCAACGATGCACGACCCGTGCCAACCGTCTACGCTGCAGTGCGAACGAGCCATCTACCCGGCGTTCATCGGTGTCCCAGGAACGTGAGCGACATCTTCCGCCGCTCTGCACGCCCCGCCCCGTGACAATCTGTCAAACGCGCAGCTATTCCCGCCCCCCGGAGACACTTTGGCACCGACATCGCGGTGCCCCCTCGCCGGGCGATCCCTTTCGTCACCGGGATCCCGCGCCGCCGTCTCGCCGATGGAGTCGGGGGCGCCGACCGGGTACAACCTCGGCGCATGGAGGTGTGCGTGGACTACGGTGAGCTCAACGGGCACAGCGTCGGGACGTTGATGAAGGAGGCGGTCCGCCGCGCCATCGTCGCAATCCGCGGCGAGCGCTTCACCTTCGAGGCGACGGCCAAGTCGATCCGCGACGACGGCGGGCACGACTTCGTCACGACCGCCGATCGCGCCGCGCAGGCGGTGTTCGTAGAGCTGCTGCGCGAGTGGTTCCCGAGCTACGGGATCGTGGCTGAGGAGGACGCGTTGGCGGTGCCGTGCACCCACCCGACCCACGATCTGTGGTTCACGGTCGACCCCCTCGACGGCACCAAGGCGTTCATCCGCCGGCAATCCCACGGCATCGGCACGATGATCGCGCTGGTCTGCGACGGCGTCGTCCAGGGGGCGTGCGTCGGGGACGTGATGACCCAGGAGGTCTACGCGACCCGGCCGGGCTCGGGGGGCGCGCACCGCATCAGCGAGTTCGGCTTCGCGGAGAAGCTCCGGATCGACCCGACGCGGCCGCTGTCGGCGCAGTGGCTGCTGCTCCGCGACCGCGTGCAGCGCCACTCGGCGCTCGTGCGTGGGCTCGCCGACGAGGAGCGGGGCCTCTTCGCCTCGGTCGAGACCTCGAGCGGCAGCATCGGGATCGCGATGGCGCGGCTGTGGAAGGGCGAGATCGGCGCGATCGTGCTCGGCCCGATCCCGCTCGCGACCCCGTGGGACATCTACCCGATCGTCGCCCTCTGCGACCGCATGGGCTTCGTGTTCCGGGCCGTCACCGCGGCGGGCGCCCTCGAGCCGTGGGTCGCGCCGGTGTCGAAGAGCGGCTGCCAGATCCCGACCGAGGTGCTGGTCGTCCACGCGAGCCGCCTCCCCGAGCTCGAGGGCTGGCTCGCGGCGCACCCGCCGGGTCTGACGGGCCGGTAGGCGCGCTCAGTCGGCGGCGGCGCGGAGGCGGCGCGCCTCGGCGAGGGTGCGGCGGCCGCGACACTCGGGGAAGCGCACGCAGCTGTAGAACTCGCCGAAGCGGCCTTGACGCAGCACGCTGGCCTCGCCGCAGATCGGGCAGGTGACGAGCGGGTCGATCTCGATCGTCTCGCCGCCCTTCTTCTTGCCCGCCAGGACGAAGGTCAGCACGACGCTGCGCGCGTCGTGGGTGCCGTCGAAGGCGACGAAGCCGCGCCCCAGGCCGGCGGCGGTGAGGCGCTCCACGAGCGACTCCCCACCCGCGACCGCCTCCGCGTGGGGGCTCGCGACGTCCTCGAGGAGCTCGTCGCCGCGCGCCGCGAGCTTCTCCACGACGCGCCCGCGCTCGCAGATCTCGTAGGCGGTGGCGACGTCCGTGCGCAGGACGGTGGTCACCCGCGCCGCGAGCTCCTGGCTCAAGATCAGCGCCAGCGCGTCCGGGATCGCGTCGGGCGGGTCAGGGTGGAGCCAGGCGCCGGTGCGGCCCTCGGCCGAGATGCGCAGCGCGAAGCCGTCCGGCGGCGGTGGCCCGTCCCCGGCGCGCAGGAGATAGCCGCGCTGCTGCATCAACACCCGCAGACGCCCCCCGACGCGAGCCGGCGGCGCGGCGACGAAGAGCGCCAGTCGATCTCCGGGCTCCGAGGCTGGATCCGCCATGGCGCGATCAGTCCTTGACGCAGAGGCCCTCGCGCGGGCCACAGCCGAGGCAACAGTGCCCCGTGCAGCAGTCCACGTCGCTGTCACAGTAAAGCGTGAAGTCCTCGACCGGCACGCAGCGCAGCTGACAGACCTTCTCCTGGAAGTGACCCTTGGTCGTCACCGTCCCCCAACACAGCCCGGTCGAGCACTGCTCGTCGTCGTCGCAGGGGCTGCCCGGGTAGACCGGCGCGGGGACGTCCTCGTCGGCGGCCGCGGTGTCGTCGACGATGAAGTTGTCGGCCTCGTAGGGGCTCGTGACGTCGTCGGCGCGCCCGTCGGAGTCCGCGCCGATGGCCGTCGCGCCATCGCAGGCGGGCGTGGCGAGGATCAACAGCGACGTGACGATCAACGTGCGGAGCATTCTTTCGGGTTCCTCGGGGTGACTGCTCACGGGAGGTTAGCACCAGGGCCAACACGGACGAGGTTCTCTAATCGAAACAGCGGGCCGGGCCAAGCACCAGGCCCGTTTTCGAGGATCACAGCGCCTTGCAGACCTTGACGGCCGCGCCGGTGTCGGGGATGCCGCAGGAGGTCCAGCCGGCGTCGATGGCGGCGCAGTCCGAGACGTTGGCGCAGATCGGGACGACCTGGCGCTTCTTGCCCTGAAAGCCCGACGGGTCGAGGCAGGTGAAGGTCGCCTTCTCCTCGGCGGTCAGGATCGAGCCCTCGGCGTTGTTGCAGTTGCAGCCGCGCGAGCAGAACCCGAACTGGCTGTTGATGATGTTGCCGCTGGTGGAGGGCAGGATGCAGACCCCATAGGCACACTCGCTGCCGCTGGCGCAGCTCTCGCCGAAGTCCTTCTTCGAGAGGTCCGGGTTCGCGAAGTTGAAGTCACAGACGGTCGAGGCGCCCGAGGTCCCGCTGGCGCTGTCGCAGGCGGGGGCGGTGAGCAGCGGGGCGGCGCAGAGCGCGGCGAGCGAGAAGACCGTGGCGAGGCGGGACATCGGCGACTCCGGGAGCGGGTTGGTCGGGAGATAGCAGCGGCGCACCGGTCAGGTCAATTCGTGGCCGAGCGTCCCCCGGCGCAGTCGACGACGTGCACGTCGTAGTCGATGTCCTCGAGGAGGCCGCGGACGGCGACGCTGTAGGTCCGGCCGACCTGCATCGTCCAGCCGCGGGGGCGGACGCTGACGCCGAAGGTGCTGCCGTAGCCGGTGTCGAGCTGCGCGTTGACGTCGATCGGCATGGCCTGCCCGGCGCTGGTGACCGTGACCTCGGCCTTGCGGAGATCGAGGGCGTCGCTCTGGATGGTCCAGCCGGCGGCCTCGAGCGTCGTCCAGGGGATGGCGCGGGCGGCCTGGATCGGGAAGTCCCCGTCCGGCGGCCAAGCGGTCCAGCGGGCGGCGGCCTGGCCCTCGCCGTTGATGACGTGCATGCACGAGTAGGCGCGGGTCGCGCCGACGCCGATGGGGCCGAGGGTGTTCGACAGGACCCAGCGGCGGTGGCCGAGGTTCGGGACCCCGGTGTCGATCATGTAGAGGTCGACCGCCTGGACGGCGGCCGTCGTGGCGAGGTTCGACAGGCGCGCGGCCGCGAGCGCCGCCGGGCTCCGGCAGCTCCAGCTGGCCGGCGGGGTGTGGTCGAGGGCGTCGTTGGCGTCGAGCATCACGGCGCACGCCTGGGCGTCGGCGGACTTCTGGGCGTCGAGGGCGACCGGCGGCAGGCCGGCCATCCAGCGGTAGAGGTTCACCACGCGCAGGGCGTTGTCGGGGCCGGGCTCGGACAGCTCGCCGGGCTCGCAGGCCGCGACGTCGCCGCTGAACTCGCCCTCGCGCAGATCCCCGCGGTCGGCGTTCCAGCGGGCACACACGGCGCCGGCGCCGGAGCTGGCGGTGTCACCGAGCGCCCCGTCCGCCGTCGCGTCGCTGGCGAGGCCGCCGCCCGAGGGCTCGCAGGCGGCGAGGAGGGCGAGGAGCGCGGCGGCGACGGGCGGGGTTCTCATTGCGGCACGGTAGGAAACGTCGAGCAGCCACGTCAATGGCGGGGTGAGTCATGTTGCGTTGCAACAGAATGCCAGACGCAGTGAGCCCGCCGGTCCGTCGGGTGACGGGCGGGCGGGCCCACGGGAGCGGCGCGATCGGCGGGGCCGATCGGGCCGAGGTTCAGTTCAGGAAGAAGCGAGCGCCGATCTGGAACTCGAACACGTCCGTCACGATGGTGTCGGCTGCGGCCGCGTTGATGAAGAGCGGGAACTGGAAGGCCGCGTAGAGGTCGGCGAGCGGCCGGTCAGCGGCGGCCGCGAGGCTGTAGCCGAGGCCGACGCCGAGGGGCACGTTGGCGAAGTCGGGGTCCATGTCGGGCAGCGCGATCCCCGAGTTCAGGAAGATGAAGAACTGCGGGCCCAGGTTGGCCGAGAACTCGATCGGGATGCTGAGGCTCACGACCGTGTCGTCACCGAAGGTGATGGGGAGGTAGACGCCGGTGATGATCTTGGTGGTGCCCGTGAGACCGAGGAGCACCGGCAGACCGGGGGTCAGCTGGAGGTCCGAGCCGTCCTGCACGGGGATGCGGATCCCGAGGTAGCCACCGACCTCCACCGGGCCGCGGTAGAAGCGGTAGGTGGCGCTGAGGACGGGGTTGCCGTAGTCGGTGTCGGGGGAGAGGACGAGCGGGAGCGCGAGGACGTTGACCTCGAAGTCGTCGGTGATGCCGTAGCTCACATCGGCGATTAGGCTGATGAGCGGATCGAAGGTCAGCGGCCCCTGATCGGCGATCTTGAAGTAGTCGAGCGCCGCGCGGACCGCGATGGTGCCCTCGTTGATGGTGAGGGGGCGCTCCGAGTACTGGAGCGGGAACGGGCTCTGGGCCGAGGCCGCGAGCGGCGCGCCAAGGACGAAGAGGCCGAGGAGGCTGAGGATCAGGCTGGCTCTGCGCATGGGAGGCTCCTAAGGAGAAGGGTAGAACCAAGTCTGCGCCGTCGTAACACGCGATCCTCGAGCCGTCTAAGGAACCTGCGCGCTTCTGAAACCTTGTTCCCTTCCGAGCGGTCGCTCGGTCAACTCCCTGCCACGGCACCGGTCAGTGGGCCTCGAGGACGAAGGGGTAGACGAAGGTCACGCTGCCGCCGGCCGGGGTCGGGAAAGGCCAGGTCTTCACCTTGTCGGTGATGCACTGCCCGATCGTCGCGTCGCCGAAGCTGTTGTCCACGGTGGCGATGTCGGTGATGCGCCCGGCGGTCCCGAGGGTGAAGCGGAGCTTGACCAGCCCGTTGGTGGCGCCGTGGGTCTTCATGTAGCGCTCGTAGCAGTAGGTGATGGCGCTCCTGCGGCGGCGGAAGACGGCCTCGATGGCGGCCTTGTCCACGCGCCCGGTGCCGGTCGGGGTCCCGACGACGCGCCCCGGTCGGAACTTGATGGGAGCCTCGTCGTCGCCCGAGCCCTTCTGCGCGGTGGCCACGTGGCGCGCAGGGAGCGGCCCGCCAGAGCACTCCTCGCCCTCGCACACCTTGACGTAGCGCTGCGTGGGGGCCTCCCGATCGGGCCCTCTGGCCGCCGCTTCGCCGTCGCGGGAGGCGACGGTCACGCCGCCGTCGGTGTCCTCGAAGGCGTCGGCGTAGTGGGAGTTCGAGGTCAGCCCGGCCACCGTGCCCTTGGCGTCGTGGGTCCCGAGCACCCCGAGGAAGGTCTTTCCGCGCACCCCTGCGATGGTCGGGGCACGCTTGGTGACTCGCTCCGTCGGGTGCGTCGCGCGGCGCCGCGGCGTCGGCGGGGCGGGGGCCGGGGCCACCTCCGCCTCGGAGACGCTGCGCGGATCGGCGGCAGTCGGCGCGTCCGGCGCGGCCTCCGGGGGCTTCGGCGCCTCGCGCACGATGCGCGCGGCGATCTCGGCGACGGCCAGCTGCTCGGCCTGGCGCTCGGTGTGGAGCTGGTCGTCGAAGTAGCGACCCGTGTCGTGCCACCAGGCCGCCAGACCGCCGCCCGAGCCCCCGAGCAGGACCGCGCTGAGGATCAGCGCCTGCAAGAGCGGCCAGTCGAGGCGCGAGCGGAGGCGCCCGCGGCGCAAGGACGGCGGCGGGCGGACGGCGAGGGGCGTGACGTCGGAGGCCGCGAGGCACTGAAACAGGATGACGCTGTCGCCGACGACGAGCTTGCCGCGGTGCGAGGGGGTGAGCGTCACGCTCGCGCCGAGCGGCGCAGGGTCGACCGACGCGTCCCCCGCGGCGAGGCGGCAAGCGAGCCCAGCGGGCAGCAGCCGGGGTGCCCGGCGCGGGGGCCACGCGACGACGCGGTGGCAGCGCGGCGCCCCGACGCCCCCGGGGAGGACGAAGGTGCAGGTCGGATCGGTCCCGACCGTGACGTCCCCGCCCCGCAGGACCCGCTCGTCGAGGACGCGCCCGCCGTAAACCAAGCCCACCCGCAGCACCGTGTCCTTCTTCATCGCTCCCTCCTCGCGTCGTCCCGACCGCCGGGCGCACGTCACCCCGGCGCGCCCGATGCTGCAGCGCACAGACGATCACCCCCAACCACCGCCGGGGAGGTTGATTCGACATAGGCGTGCGCGCCCCACTCGCCGGAGGGCAACGCACCATCGCTCACCTCGCAAACGACGCGGGAGGGGGACGGAGCTTACACGGGGGGCGCCCGACGGCGGTCGCGGGCGATCGGAGTTGCGCGGACCGTTGCCGCCCTGCATCCTGCCGACCGTGGTCCGCGCCCCGCTCCAGCTCTTCGCCCTCGCCGCGCTCGTCGCGCTCGCGCAGTGTATCGGGGTGGCGCCGTTCGAGGCCGGGGAGGCAGAAGACACCGTCGCGGCCGACACGGCCGCTCCCGACACCGGCGCGCTCGACACGGTGGAGGCGGACACCGCCGAGCCGCCCGACACCGTCGCGCCAGACGCGGCGGTGGTGGACACGGAGGACGCCGAGGACGCCGAGGACGCCGCGGACGGCGACGACGCGGCGGACACCGAGGTCGTCACCTGCGCCCCGAGCTGCCCCGGGGCGTGTGGGCCGGACGGCTGCGGCGGCACCTGTGGGGAGTGCGAGGGCGAGCTGGCCTGCTCCCCCGAGCACGCGTGCCTGGCCCCGCACCTCATCGTCGGCAACCAGTGCGAGTCGCCGGTCCCGATCGACACCCTCCCGTACGCGACCACGGGGGACACGCGCTTCGGGAGCGACGCGTTCACCACCTCGGGGCTCTCGTGTCCCGGGATCGCGACGCCGGGCGCCGTCGGGGGCGGCTTTCGGGACCAGGTCTACCGGTTCCTGCCGACGGCGACCGGCACCTGGGTCATCCGGGTGAAGCCGGAGTTCGACGCCTCGCTGACGATCCTGGGCTCGTGCGTGACGGGCGCGACGCTGACCGCCTGCGAGCGAGGCGCCGACGACGGCGGGGTGGGCGAGGAGGAGGTGGTCGCGGTGCGGCTCACCGGCGGTGTCGCCGTGTGGGTGGTCGTCGACGGCGGGGCGCTCGCCAGCGATGGCGGCGGGGAGGGGCCCTACGACCTCGAGATCGACGGCCCGTGCTTCCCCGACTGCAGCGGGCGCGTCTGCGGCGACGACGGCTGCGCGGGCAGCTGCGGCGAGTGCGACAGCGGCACCGTGTGCGGCGACGCCGGGCTGTGCGTGACGCCGCCGGGCGACCGCTGCGAGGCGCCCTTCGTCATCGACGGGGCCGCCCTCCCCTTCGCGTGGGAGGGGACGACCGCGACCGCGGACGCGAACCCCAGCTTCGCGACGTCCCTCGACTGCAGCGCTGGCGGCTTCGTCGTCGGGCAGGCGTCGCCGGACCAGGTGTTCGCGCTGACGCCGGTCGTGGACGGGGTCTACACCGTCCACCTCGACGCGGACTTCGACGCCGTGGTCTCGGTGCGCGAGGGGTGCGACGCGGACGCGGCGACGTGCCTCGCCGTGGAGGCGCAGGTCGAGGGGGACGAGACGCTGCTCGTGCCGCTCGACGCCGGCGTCGACTACGTCATCGTGGTCGACGGCTTCGGCAACGACGTCGCGGAGCGCGGGGCCTACACCCTGAGCGTCGACGCCCCGTGCCCGCGCACCTGCGGCGACCGGGTGTGCGGCGAGGACGGCTGCGGGTTGACCTGCGGCGAGTGCCCCAACGCGGCGTGCGCGCCGGTCGGGACCTGCGTCGCCCCGCAGACGCTGCCCGGCAACCTCTGCCAGACGGCGTTCGTCGTGGGGCCGGTGCCGTTCGCGGGCGCGGGCAACACGCTCTACGCGAGCGACGCGCTGTCGCTGCCGGAGAGCGCCTGCGGCGACGGCTACCCGACCCTGGGCGCCGGGACCCCGGACCAGGTCTGGCGGTTCGCGGCGCCCGCCGCCGGGATCTACCGCGTCGACCTCGACGCCAGCTTCTACGGCGCGCTGTACGTGCTCGCCAGCTGCGCGACGGGCGAGACCCCCGACGACGACTGCCTCGCCGCCGCGGCGGGAGCGCCGCACGTCGGCGTCAACCTCGACCTGGCCGCAGGCCAGGAGGTGCGGGTCGTCGTCGACGGCGCGAGCCCGACCGTGACGCCGCTGCGCGGGACCTACGCGCTCCGCGTCAGCGGCGTGTGTGCGCCGCAGTGCGAGGGACGCGACTGCGGGTTGGATGGGTGCGGGGGAAGCTGCGGCACGTGCCAAGACGGGCTCGCGTGCAATGCAGCAGACGGGCGCTGCGTCGCGGCCTCGGAGGTGGTCGGGAACCGCTGCGAGAACCCGTTGAAGATCACCTCGGTCCCGGCCCATCGCGCGGGGACGACGCTCGGCCGGACGCCGGACTACAGCGTCCCGGCGGGGGCGTGCCCGGGCATCGTGGGGGCGTGGGGGGCGGCGTCGGGGGACACGGTCTACGCGTTCACTCCGCCCGCCCCCGGGAGCTACGCCGTCTCACTGGACGCGGACTTCGACTCGCTGCTGTACGTCGTGCGCGACTGCGGCGCGGTCGCGACGAGCTGCCTGGGCGGCGTCGACGCCCTGGGCGTCGGCCCGGAGACGCTGACGTTGACGCTGACCGACGTCTCGACGGTGTTCGTCATCGTGGACGGCTTCTCGAACTTCGGCGACGTCAGCGGGACCTTCGAGCTGGTGATCGAGGCGCTCTGAGAGGCGCTCTGATCGGTTTGGGTGGATCCGGTGGCTCGAGACTTGTTCGGGCGGGACGCCCGCGCTCCCAATGGAGCGCAGCCCACGCTCCCGGTGGAGCGCGGCCCACACTCCCGATGTTCGGGCGAGCCCCCCGCACGCCCTGTGGAGCGCAGCCCACGCTCCCCGTGGGCTAGAAGGCGCTCGAGAAGCTGAGGCCGCCGCCGCCGCGGAGGGCGACGGGGACGACGTGGGCGGCGGCGGGCTCGGCGTCCGGGCCCTCGAGCAGGACGAGGACGACGCCGGTGGCCACCGCGGCGGCGCCGAGGCCGTAGCACACCCAGGTCGCGGCCTCGAGGCCGTCCTTCTTCGCGACGGCGTCGTCGTAGCGGGCCTTGCGCGCGGCGGCGCTGATCCCTGCGCGCGGCGCCGACCAGGCGTCCGCCTCGCTCGCGGCGTCCACCGCCGCCACGTGGATGATGACGCCGGCGACGAGGACGGCGGCCCCCCCGCCGAGCACCCACCAGCCCGCCGTCGACGACTCGTCGGGGACCACGACCGGCGGGACGAATCCCGAGGTGGCGTCGTCGTCGAGGGACTCGACCGTCGGCGCGGCGACGGGGACCAGGGAGACCGAGGCCGTCGTGCGGGCGCCGGCGCTGACGGTGACGGCCTCGCGGTGGGTCGTGAAGCCGTCCTGCTGCACGACCAGCTCGTGCTCGCCGCTCGGCAGGCCGACGGTGCGGGGGCCGCTGAAGGCGGTGCCATCGACGAACAGCGTCGCGGCCGCCGGGGAGGCGCTCACGTCGAGCCAGCCGACGTCGAGCGCGACGCCGAGGCGGCCGAGCCCGGCGCGGATGAGCGCGCGCTCGTCGTCGGAGGGCGCGAGGTCGGCGGCGAGGAGGTAGGAGAGGAACGCGTCTCGCTCGCGGTGGAGCTTCTCGAGGATGATGGCGCGGATGAGGGCGGTGCTGGCGTTGGGGAGCAGCGCGAAGGTCCGCTCGGCGTGGCGCAGGGCGCTGCGCCACTGCCGCCGCGAGAAGGCGGCGTTGGCGGCGTTGTAGCTGCGCTTGACCGCCGCCTCCTGGCGCTTGGTCAGGGGCTCCGCGGTGGGGAGCGTGGGCAGCCACGCCTCGGCGCTGGCCGGCGCGGCGGGGAGGCTGACGACGAGCAGCAGGAGCAGCGCGACGGTCCGCGCGAGGGCCCGCGTCATGGCGTGTCGAGACGGAGCGCCGGCAGCGACGGGCGCTCGGCCGCCGCGGCCGGCGCGGCCGGCGCGGCGGGCCGCACGCGCTGGAGCG
>PHBI01000138.1 GCA_002841945.1 Deltaproteobacteria bacterium HGW-Deltaproteobacteria-14 | reverse complement strand
TCGCCGCGGTGCGCGCGGGTGTCCGCGAGGGGGCTCCCCTCGGCGCGGACCTGGTGATCGTCGCCAGCTCCCGGGCGGTGGTCGCCGCGGCGCGCGCCACCCTCGAGGAGCGGGCACGCGCGGCGGCGGTCAGCGGGATCAACGTGAGCGCGATCGGCGTCGGTCCGCGCGCGGACAGCGCCGGGCTGGCCGCGCTGGCGGCGGCGGGGCAGGGGCGTCGACTCGTCGCGAACGACGCCGACGGCGCCCGCAGCGTCATGGCGCGTGAGCTCGTCGCGAGCGGGCGCGCGGTGGCGCGGGCGGTGCGGCTGCGGATCCGCCTGGCCGACGGGGTGAAGCTCGTCGGGGTGCTCGGCTCGGAGCCCCTCGACGCGGTCGACGCCGAGCGCGTCCGCGTCGCGGAGAAGGCCATCGACAAGCAGGTGCGGGCGGCGACCGGCATCGCGAGCGACCGCGGCGCTGACGAGGACGGGATCCAGATCGTGGTCCCCGCCTTCTACGCCGGCGACCGCCACGTCATCCTGCTCGACGTCGTCGCCCCTGGTCCGGGGCCGCTGGTCGACGTGCGGGTGCGCTTCAAGGATCTCGTGGCCCTCGACAACGGCGAGGCGTCGGCGAGCCTGACCCTGGCGGCGAACCCGCAGGACGTCGTGCCGAGCCCGGTGGCGCGCAACGTCGTGGCCAATCGGGCCGCCTTCAGCGTGGGGGAGGCGCTCCTCGAGGCCTCCCGCGCGCTGGCGACGGGCGACCGCCACGGGGCGTGGGAGGCGCTCGCCGCGGCGCGCGCCGGCCTCACCGAGCTCGAGGCCGCGGACCCGGGCCTCGACGCCGCGCTCACCGCGGACGCCGCCATGCTCGACGAGTACCTCGCGCTGATGCGCGACGCCGACGCCTGGAGCGGCGACCCGACCCTGGTCGCCTGGGTCTCGCGCTCACTCCACCTCGCGGCCCGAATCAAGGGGCTCAGGTGAGGCTGCTTGTTGCGTCGCAGCACGAATAAGCCATCGCTGTTCGTGGCTGATTTCTGAACCCTTAATGCATTGCACAAGAGTGCTGGTCGCGCCGCTCGGCGCGGGCGGGGCTCGTGCGTCCGGAGGTCGTCATGTCTCGCCTACGCCACCCCTCGCGCGCGCCGCGGCTCGTCCCGCTGGCGGTCGCCTGCGCGCTCCTCACCACCATCCCGACGGCGGCCGTCGCCCAGCCGGCCCCCGCCGCCGCACCTCCCGAGGCGCTGAGCGCCTGGCTCGAGCTGGTCGGCGCCCGGCCGACGCCGTCGCGCGCCGGGGTCAGCCTGTCGGAGGCCCGCGTCAGCGTCGACGCCAGCCCCGAGGACGACGCCGTCGTCGACGTCGAGGTCACCGCGCACGTGCTCGGCCGCGGGTGGTCGCTCGTTCCGCTGCTCCCGGCGGGGACGGCGGTCGTCTCGGCCCGGGCCGACGGGCGCGCGATCGCGCTGACCGCGCTCGACGGCGAGCTCATGTGGCTCGTCGACGCCCCGGGGAGCTACGCCATCGCCCTGCGCTACCGCGTCCCGAAGGGCGCGCGCCACGGCGGCGGCAGGCTCGCGATCCCGCTGCCGGCGGCGGTCACCCAGGCCCTCACCGCCACCCTGCCCGGCGGCGCCGTCAGCCCGCGGGTGGTGCCGGCGCTCGAGCTCACGAGCCGCGCGACCGGGGGCTCCACCCTCGTGACCGCTCAGCTCGGCCAGACCGGCCTGGTCCGCATCGACTGGGGGACCCCGGTCGGCGGCGAGGCGGTCGTCGCCGAGGCGCGCTACGCCGGTGAGGTCGGCGAGACGACGGTGGCGTGGGAGGCGCTCCTGACCGTCGAGGTGCTCGCCCGCGAGGCGGTCGCGGTCCCGCTGCTCCGCGACAGCGCGGCGGTGTCCGGGGCCCGGGTCGACGGCCGCGCGGCGCTGCTCGAGAGCGCCGATGGGTTTCTGCGGCTGCGCCTGCCCGGCGCCGGGCGTTACGCGGTGGCGATCCGCTTCGAGACGCCCATCGCCCAGGGGGACGGCCCCACCTCGACCCAGCTGTGGCTGCCGCGCCCGGCCATCGCGGCGCTGACCGTGACGGCGCCCGGTCAGAAGCACGTGACCGTCACCCCTGGCGGCGGCGTGACCCGGCGCGCGGTGGACGGCAGCACGGTCGCCACGGCCCAGCTCCCGCCGAGCGAGGAGGTGGTGGTCAGCTGGTCGGACGCCCGCCCCGAGGACGATCCGCGGGTGGTCCGCGCGAACGCCGAGGTGTTTCACGTCGTCGTGGCGCAGGAGGGCGTCCTGCAGCTCACCGGGTACGTCGTGACCGAGATCGCCCGGGGGCGCCTGAGCCGCCTCCAGGTGTCGGTGCCGCCCGACGTCGCGGTGAACAGCGTCAGCGGGGACGGCGTCGTCGACTGGCGCCTCGGGGACGCCGACGCGGTAGGCGCCCTCATCGTCACGGTGTACCTCGACCGCGAGGTCACCGGCTCGCACCGCTACGCCGTCGACTACGAGCGCCTCGTCGCCCCGGACGCCGATCCGACCACGCTGGTCCGGGTCCCGCTGCTGACCCCGCTCGACGTGCATCGCCAGCGCGGGATGGTGGCGCTCGTGCACGGGGCGGAGCTGCAGATGACCCCGAAGACCGTCGACGGGCTGGCGCCGGTCGGTGAGAACCAGCTCCCCTCCTGGCTCGAGCCGGAGCTGCGCGACACCGTGACCCACACCTACAAGTACGTCGAGCCGGGCGGGACGCTGGCCGTCGCGCTGACCGCGTTCGAGAAGCCGCGGCCGCGCTTCGACGCGCGGGTAGATCTGCTCGCGTCGATCGCCGACGGTGCCATCTCGGGGATCGCCGGCATCGACGTCGTCGTGAAGTCCGGCGAGCTCGACAGCCTCGAGCTGGCGATCCCGGACGGCATCAACGTCCTCGCGGTGACCGCGCCGAGCCTGCGCGACCACCACGTCGAGGAGGCGACCGACAGCGGCCCGCGGCAGGTGCGGCTCGCCTTCACCCGGGCGCTGGCCGGGACCCTGCGCGTCGAGCTCGCCTGGGAGCGGGTGCTCGCGCCCGGCGAGAAGAGCCTGGCGGTGCCCCTCGTGCATGTCACCGGCGCCGCTCTCGAGCAGGGGACGGTCGCGGTCGAGGCCCTCGCGGCGGTGGAGGTCGACGCGACGAAGGTCGAGCGGATGCAGCCCATCGACGGGCGCGATCTGCCGCAGAGCCTGATTCTGCGCACCACCAACCCGATCCTGCTCGCCTACCGCTACGTCCACGCGGACCCTCCGGCCGCCCTCGAGCTGGCGGTGCGGCGCCACGCCGACGTCGACGTGCAGGTCGCCGCCATCGATCTCGCGGCCTACTCGACCCTGTGGACGGCGGACGGCGTGGTCCTGACCCGCGCGCGCTACACCGTGCGCAACAGCGGCAAGCAGTTCCTGCGGGTCACCCTGCCCGAGGGCGCGCGGGTGTGGTCCGCCGAGCTCGCCGGGCAGCCGGTCAAGCCCGCGCGCGGCGACGACGAGCGCGTCGTGCTGGTGCCGCTGCTCAACGCCGTCGAGCCGTTCACCGCCGAGCTCGTCTACGTCGTGCAGCAGCCGCGCCTCGGGGCCGCGGGCAGCATCGCCGCGTCCCTGCCGGTGCCGGACATCGTCCAGACGCGGACGAGCTGGGACGTGTACCTGCCCGAGACGGTCCGCTGGGGCACCCCGAACACCCGGATGCAGATCAGCGCGCGCCCCGACGAGGAGGACGTGACGCCGCCGCAGACGCTCGGCGCCATCGACGCCGACGGGCACCTCGCCGCCGGGGGCGGGGAGGGCGCCCTGCCGCTGCGGATCGAGGTCCCCTCGCGCGGCGCGCACCTCGGGCTGACGCAGCTCCTGGCGAACCAGGCCGGCGGCCCGCCCTCGTTCACGCTCCGCTACACCTCGCGTGGCGCCGACGCCCTGGGGGCCTTGCTCGCCTTCTTCGGTGCGCTCGCGGTCGGGCTCCTGCTGGTGCGGCTGCTCGTCGGCGCACCCATCGTGCGCCCCGCGGTCGCGATCGCGGTGGGCGTCCTCGGCACCGCGGCGGTGGTGGTCGGGCTGGCCGCGCTCGGCGCGGGCTGGGTGTGGCCGGTCACGGCGGGCGGCGTCAGCGTCGTCGCGGGGGGCGTGCTCGGCGCTCGCGGGCGCGGCAGGCTGCGCGGGGGCTCGGATCAGCCCGATCCGGTGTGACCGGCGGTCGTCCACGGTCGGCGTCGATGTCGGCCGTGGGCGGCTACAGCTCGAGCTCGAGGTTCTCGGGTCGCGCCCGGAGCGGGGCGATGAGCTCCGGGCCGTCGGCGCGCACGTTGGACACCCCGGGGCCGACCGGGTGATGGCTGAGCTTGCCGCGCCACGGCCCGAGCAGCGGCGCGAGCGCGTCGGGCGCGCTGGCGGGGTCGAGCCAGCGCGCGCGGTCGGCGGCGTCGAGCACCACCGGCATCCGGTCGTGGAGCGGGCGCACGTCCTCGCTCGCGGCGGTCGTCAGGATGGTGAAGGTCAACAGCGGCGCCTTCGTCGTCGGATCGCGCCACTCGGCCCACAGGCCCGCGAACGTGACGACGTCACCGTCAGCGGGGTGGATCCAGTGCGGCTGCTTCTTCTTCGGCGCGCCGGGCTCGGCGGTCCACTCGTAGAAGCCCGACGCCGGCACCAGGCAGCGCGCCTGCCGGAACGCGTCGCGGAACGCGGCCGTCGTCGCGACGGTCTCGCTGCGGGCGTTGATGAAGCGCACGCCGACCCGCGGATGCTTGGCCCACCACGGCACGAGCCCCCACTTGAAGAGCGCCGCCTCGGCGTTCCCGGCGGGGCCGACGCGGATCACCCCCGCCGGATCGGTCGGGCAGATGTTGTAGGCGGGCCCCCACTCCGCGTCGTCGACGGGCTCGGCCCCGAGCAGCTTGGCGACGGTCTTCCAGGGCGAGGACAGGGTGAAGCGGCCACACATGAGGGCAGGTTAGCCGCCACGCCCCGCCGCGTCACCCGCCGCGGGCGCTCAGCCCCGAGCGTCGGCGGGGTCCCCCAGCGTCGGCGCCTCGTACTCCGGGTCGGTCAGCTCGCCCTCGAGGACGAGGTAGTCGACCGCCTGCCCGCGCACCCGTCGGTTCCACCCCGGTCCGGCCGAGAACCCCGGCGGCGTCGCCGTCCCCGCCACCTTCAACACGACCCGGCGCGCCGCCACCCGCCACGCCTCGGCGAGGAGCTCCGGCGACAGCGCGGCGTCCTCGGCGAACAGCCGCAGGAGATCGAACCCGGCCTGCGCCCCGAGCGGGGTCTCGAACATCGGGTCGAGGTACACCACGTCGACCGCGCCGTCGGGCAGCGTGCGCAGGACGTCGAGCGCGTCGCCGCGGCGCAGCGTCACCCGCGCCGCGCCCGCGGACCACGCCCCGGCCTCGCGCGCCATCCGCGGCAGCCCCTCCTCGAGCAGCGCCCCGAGGACCGGGCTGGCCTCGACCCCGATGACGTCGACCGCGAGCTGCGTCGCGACGAACAGCGCGTCGCCCGCCAGGCCCAGGGTCGCGTCCACCACCGTCGCGACCGGCGCGCCACCGGGGGGCGCCAACGCCCGGATGAGCGGGTGCGTCGCGCCGGCCTCGCGCTTGAGATAGAAGAGCCCCGGGTGGACGTGCAGCGACACCGCTCCGGCGCGCAGCTCCTCTCTTGTGCGTCGCACAACGTACGCGACGTCGTTGTCGGTGTCGCGGCACATGCGTGCGACACTCCCGCGCCGCACGACGTACTGCGACGCACAACGCTCCGCCACGGCCCGCGCGCGCGCCACCAAGGCGTCCGGCGGATCCGGGGTCGTGGTGACGAGGAGGCGCATCGCCCGGAGCATCTCGAATCAAGCGCCGGGTCGCAAGCCGCGAGCGACGTGGTATACCCCCGGGCCGAACCTGGAGGACCCGATGTCCAAATCCCACCTGTCGCAGCTCGACCTCGCCCACCTCGGTGAGCTGGCCCTGTCCCACCTCGAGAAGGTCGTCGCGATCGACAGCCAGAGCGACGAGAGCTCTGCCGCGATCCCCTCGACGCCCGGGCAGCGCGTGCTCGCCGCCGCGGTCGCCGAGTTCTTCGCCGCCCTCGGGGCGACGATCGAGCGCGACGACTTCGCCAACGTGATCGCGTCGTTCCCCGGCCGGGGCGCCGGCGCCGACGCCCCCGCGCTGGCGCTGATGGTCCACCTCGACACCGCGCGCGGCACCCACGCGGTGCCGAAGCTGAACGTGGCGCGCGGTTGGGAAGGCGGCCCGATCCGCTACCCCGACAACCCCGGCCTCGAGGTCGGCGTCGCCACCTACCCCGCCGTCGCGGAGTTCGTCGGCCAGGACGTCGTCTACGGCCCGGGCGACGCCCCCTTCGGGCTCGACGACAAGCTCGGGCTCGCCCACCTCATGACCCTCGCCCGGGTGCTCGCCGACAACCCCCGGATCCCGCACCCGCCGCTGCTGCTCATCGGGCGGCCGGACGAGGAGGTCGGCCGCATGGAGGCGGTCGTCGGCCTCGCCCGTATGCTGGGTGAGCGCGGCGTCCGGTCGGGATACACCGTCGACGGCATCCTGCCCTTCGAGGTGAACGTCGAGAACTTCAACGCCGGTCACGCCTCGCTCCACTTCCCTGACCGGCGCCTCGAGCTCGCGCCGGACGCGACCGCGGTCGAGATCCGGATCGGCGGCGTCAACACCCACGGCGCGACCGCCCACGCCGAGGGCTCGCGCTCCGCGACCCGCCTCGCGGCGGAGCTGCTGGCGATCCTCGGCGCGGACGCCACCGCGATCCGGTTCGCCTCCGACGCGGTCCGCGACTGCGACGCGGAGCTCCTCCTCGCGGTCGACGGCCCAGACGCGCTCGCCCGGGTCGAGGCCGCCTGCGCCGCGGTCATCGGCCCCCACCGGCCGCGCGGGGCGTCGTGGCGGACCGAGGCCGCCCCCGCCTTCACCGCGCCCTTCGAGAGCAGCGCCGCGATGGACGCGCTGGCGTTCGTCGCCGCCTTCCTCGCGTCGGACCCCGGCTTCCCGCTGGCCGCCGAGGACTCCTACGAGCGCCTCGGCTACTCCGCGCCCTATCGCATCCGACCCGACGCCGAGAGCGGCGGCGTGGTGCTCGACGTCCGCCTGCGGGACTTCGATCCCGACAAGCTCGAGGCCCGCAAGCGCCACGTCGCCGCCCTCGTCGAGGGGATGCCCGGCGTGGGGATCAACATTGTTGATCAATACGTCAACATGGGCCCCCGGCTGGCGGATCGCCCCGAGCTGGTGGACTGGGCGGTGGCCGCCGCGGCTCAGGTCGGGGTCACCCCGCGGCGCTTCCCGATCCGCGGGGGCACCGGCGTCGATCCGTTCCTCGACGAGGGGGTCGCGGTGGCCAACCTCGGCACCGGCTACTTCGCGCCGGAGAGCGAGAAGGAGCTGACCTCGGTGCAGATGATGGCGCGCCACGCGCAGTGGCTCACCGCGCTGGTCGCCCACGTCGCGGAGACCTCGCGCCCGACCGCCTGAGCGCCGCCGGTCCGCGCCCTGGGCCCGACCGGGCTCAGGGCGCGACGAGGAACGCGATGATGCCGCCGAGGACGAGCATCAGGAAGGCGAGGATCAGGATGAGCGCGGTCTTCGAGCGCGGCTCCTCCGGTCGGTACCTCCCGTTGAGGGTCAGGTCCGGCACCCCGTCCGAGGGCGCCGCGCGCCGCCGCTCGGCCTGGAGCGCGGCCAGCACCTCCGCCTGGGACGGGCCGTCGTCCTCCATCATGGTCGCCGGGGACGAGAAGAAGGCGTCGACGGGAGCGGCCTGCCGGGAGAGAGACGGCTCGGGCACCGGCGGCGGATCGCTGTGCGCGCGGCGCGGGGCTGCGGCGCGGAGGATCTCCGGCACCGGCTCCTCGATCGTCATCGCCGGCTCGGACGGCTCCGAGCGGGGCACCATCCGCGACTCCACCGCCGCGCCGCGTCCGCCGCGCACCGGCGCGCGCCGCTTGGGCGGGTCCTCGCGATGGGGCCGGTGGCGGGAGTGCGTCGGGTCGGGTCGGCGCTCGGTCGGCGCCTCGCGGACCACCTGGCTACCTCGGCCCTGATAGCTCGGGTCGGCCTCGGCCACCTCCGCCCGGATGCGTCGAATCTTGGCCGCGTAGAGCTCCTGCATGTGCGGCTTGAGCTTCTCCGCCTCGAAGTCCGTCACGGTCTTGTAGTACCAGCGCGTCAGCTCACGCGTGAACTCCTCGACGTTCTTCTGGCGGTCGTCGCGGTCCTTCTCGAGGGCCGTCATCAGGATGTCGTCGAGCTCCTGGTCGATCCCGGGCCGCAGACGCGACGGTGGGTCGATCGGGTCCTTCAGCACCGCGGTCAGCGTCTCGAAGTCGCTCTCGCGCAGAAACAGCCGCTTGAGCGTCAGCATCTCCCAGAGCACGGTCGCGAGGGCGAACAGGTCGCTGCGGCCGTCGAGGTTCTTGCCTCGCGCCTGCTCGGGGCTCATGTAGGCCACCTTCCCCTTGACCGTCCCCGCCTGGGTCTTGGTGCTGCGCTCGGCCGCCTTGGCGATGCCGAAGTCCATCAGCTTGACCTCGCCGTTGTAGGCGATCATGGCGTTGTGAGGGGAGATGTCGCGGTGGATGATGTTGAGCGGGCGCCCCTTGTGCTCCTTGACGTGGGCGTAGTGGAGCCCCTTCGCGAGCTCCATCGTGACCCACACGCACTGCGGCACCGACAGCGGCTGGTTGGCGGCCTGGCCGTCCTTGAGCACCGCCGAGAGGTCCTCGCCCTCGATGTACTCCATCGCGATGTAGTACGAGCCGTCGATGACGTCGAAGTCGAATATCTGAACGATGTTGGCGTGTTGCAGCTTCGCCGTGATCGACGCCTCGTCGATGAACATCTTGACGAAGGCCTGATCCTCCGAGAAGTGCGGGAGGATCCGCTTGATGACGATGTCCTTCTCGAAGCCCTCGGCGCCCGCGGTCTTCCCTTGGAAGATCTCGGCCATGCCGCCCGTTGCGATCTTCCTCAACAGGACGTACTTGCCAAACTGCTGTGGAAACGTCGGTGCCATCGTCCTGGCCGGGTCCTGGGGCGAACGCCGCGGGGGGGCGTCCGCGGACTCGCTGCGAGCGCGTCGGGCCGGAGCCTAGCAGAATGCTGACCCGCCCTCTACCCGACCAGACCACGTCCCCGACAACGCGTCAAAAAGGCGCCACCGTCGGGGCCGCCGCGACCTACACGGGGCGCTGGTGGTGGATGGCGCGCAGCGCGCCCTCGCGCACCGACGACTGGCGCAGTCGGCTGGTCAGCACCCGCATGACGGCCAGCCCGATCGAGCCGTTGTCGCGCACGATGGTGCGGAACTGGTCCGCGGAGAGCCGGTAGACCGCCACGTCCGACGCGCACACCGCGCTCGCCGTGCGGGTGGCGCCGTCGATGATGGCGATCTCTCCGAGGACCGACGTGCGGCTGATGCTGTTGACCGCGGTGCCGTCGATGACGACGTTAACGAAGCCGTCGACGATGATGTAGAGGCTGTCGCCGAAGTCGCCCTGGTTGAAGATCGGCGTGTTCGCGCGGTACACGCGGTGCTCGCAGGCGGCGGCGATCGGCAGGAGCTCCATCCCCGGGACCTCCCTGAACAGCTCGACGTCCTTCAAGAACGACAGCCGGCGCCCGAGCTCGGCCGCGACCCCCTCGTGGTCGGCGTCCGGGGCCGTCGCGTCCGGTCCGCAGTAGGCCAGCACCGCCTCGAGCCAGGGATCACCGCTGCCGTGCTCGCTGTCGGTGACCGGCGGGGCCTCGTCGCCCATCCCGGCGAGGCGCCGCCCCTGCTGGATGACGCTGAGCAGGGCGACCTCTCCCACCTGGCGCAGCATCTCGGTCGCCAGGCGCTCGACCTGGCGGTTCGCCGGCACCCGAGCCGGGTACAGGCGGCGAAACACCCGCCAGTAGAGGTCGCCGACCAGCGCGTTCAGCGACGGGTGGTGAGCCCCGGCCTCGATCGCCTCGACACCGATCCGGATCGCCTCCCGGTAGGCCATCGCGAGCTGCTCGCGGAGCTCGAGCAGATCGCGGCGCCACTGGCCGAGCTTCTCACGGCTCACGCCGGGCTCGACGAGCTTGGTCTGCAGCGCGTCCACGACCGCCTCGGTGCCGTACAGGCGGTCGAGCTCGGTGCGGACCTCCGCGAGCGCCTTCTGGCCGAGCTCGACGCGCTGTCGCAGGCGCCGTCGCCCGGCGAGGTGGTTCTCGACGTCGGCGAGGAGCTCGTTGACGCTCTGGTAGCGGTCCTCCTTCGCCTTGCTCATCGCCTTGAGGCAGATCCGCTCAAGGGACTCCGGTACGCGCCGCGTCGGGTTGCGCCGTGACGGCGGGATCGGCGCGTCGTTGAGGACCATGTGCAGGGTCTCCTGCTTGGTCTTGCCGACGAACGGCCGCGCCAGGCACAGCATCGCGTAGAGCAGCCCGCCGAGCGCCCAGATGTCGGTCCGCTGGTCGTAGGCGGTGACGTCCCCGATGACCTGCTCGGGCGCCATGAACCCGGGCGTGCCGCTCCAGAACTGGCTGCGCGCCTGCAGCGTGCCGATCTCGCCCATGACGTAGGCGAGACCCCAGTCGACCAGCATCACCTCGCCGTAGTGCCCGATGAGGACGTTGTTGGGCTTGAGGTCGCAGTGGACCACGCGCCGGTCGTGGGCGTAGACGATGGCCTGGCACACCTCGATGAAGATGGTCAGCAGCCGGTCGAGGTCGAAGCGCGCCTCCATCTCCGGGTCGTGCTTGCGCAGCCCCTGGAGTGCCCCGCCGAGGGTCACGCCGTCGAGCCGCTTCATGACGTAGTAGGGGCCGAGCTCCTCGCTGAAGCCGAGCTGGTAGACCGGGACGATGTTCGGGTGCTCGAGGCCGCCGGTGATGATCGCCTCCTCGATGAAGGCGCGCAGCAGCAGGGGGTTGTCGCGGTGCTTCTCGTGGAGGGCCTTGATGGCGACGCTGCGGCGCAGATCGCGGTCGACGCCGTGGGTCACGTAGCCGGCGCCGCCCTTGCCGATCTGCTTGCCGATGGCGTACTGGGAGGTCCCCTCACCGTCGAGGGAGGGCCCGTCGGCGTCGAGGCCGGGGCTGACGGTCGGCTCGATGCCGGCCTCGGTGAAGAAGCGCGCGAGCCGGGTCTTCGTCTGGGCGCGCTTGATGACGATGTCGGTCGGGTCGCGGATGACGCGCCGCAGCAGCGGGCTGGCCGTCGCGCCGCCGAGGTCGGTGCTGTCCTCCTGGAGCCCGTCGAGATCGGTCACCGGCCCGGCCCCGTCCTCGCCGAGGTCGTGCCACGACTCGTGGTCGTCGAAGTAGGCCCCGAGCTCGTCGGCGACGTCCATGTCGCCGAGGACGACCTCGCCGACGTCCTCCCCGCGCAGCACGTCGACCATGATGCCGTCGATGACCTCGCTCGCCGGGACCTCACCGACCGGCGGAGTCTGGTCGCCGGTGAGCGTCCGTGCCCCGTAGGTCGCCATGACGTCGCACAGCTCGGGCAGCCGCAGCCGCCCCTGTTTGAGCAAGGTCAGGGCGTACTTGATGGCGTCGCGCGGGATGGCCAACAGGGCTCCTCGTCGCGGGGCAGCGCTCCCCTGCGGGACCAGCGGCGGGGCGTCGCGCCCGGCCGGGGAGGAATCCTAGCCCGAACGTCGCGTCACGGCCACATCCCCCGCGCGGCCGCCGCTACAGAAACAGGAACACCCGGATCATGAGCTCGTAGTTCTTCGGGCTCACGTAGTCGCCGACCGACGGCTCGGGGCTCGCGGTCGCGCCGCTCGTCCCTGCGGCCGCGGCGGACAGCGCGAGCTGCTGCTCGACGTGATTCGAGACCGAGTCGACGCCGGGGATGACCATGTAGAAGGAGGTGTCGACGCTCACGTGCCCCGACAGGTAGACCTCGAGGCCGGCGCCGACGTGGTACGAGTTGCCCGCGCCGGTGAGCTGGAACAGCTCGCCCGCGTTGGCGCCTCCGACGCCGCCGCCGAGATAGAAGCTGACCTTGGACGTCGGCACTACGTAGGCGATCGCCGTCAGGCGCATCTTGGCGCCGTACTGCAGCTCGCCGTCGCCGGCGGACTGCACGCCCTTGCCGAGGTCGAGGGAGTAGTCGAGCCCCAGGATCGAGAACATCTTGAGGCGGATGTTCCCCTGGTTCACGAAGGTCGTCTCACCCGTTTCGCCGGGCTGCGCCGCGTGGAGGTAGCCGACGCCCGTGCCTACCCCGACCGTGAGGATCGAGTCCGCGTCCGCGTGGGCCGTACCGGCAAACGCGCAGACGAGCCCGACGCAAGTGAGCGTTCGTGCGAGCATGAGACCTCCCCGGGCGATCGTCTCGGCGGTCCCCGAACCACCAGCGTCGCCGTACTTCACTCAGTGTCTTCGGCCGCTGAGCGTGATCACTGGAGGGGAAAGTTTTTGCGTCGCAACAAAGCTCGCGCGAGCACGCGAGCCCACCCCGGCTCCTCGTCTCCCGGCGTCGACTCCGCTAGCCTCGGTTACAAACGAGACGCGCGTAGACCCGCGCTCCGCGTTGACCGCATGCCGCGCGGGGACCATAGACCGGGTCACGAACGCGCGTTGGAGACTCCCCGATTCTGGTCCGGACTACCCGTGGCCCTGTCCCGACGACGCTGGCACCACTGCTCTGCGAGAGCACCCCGCGAACGAGGTCCGTCCATGCGACAGCTCTTCCGTCTCCCTTCGATGCTCGCCGCCGGCGCGCTCCTGCTCGCCACTTCGGGCTCCGCACTCGCCGCCGCCGATCCCGGTCTCCTCCCGACCGAGGGAGACGTCGTCAAGGCCGCGGACAAGAAGCCCGAGGGCTGGGACCCCGCGCTCACCCTGAGCGCCAGCGTCGCCCTCAGCTCGAACTCGAACGTGGTCGGTCAGCCCGACGGCGCGTCCTGGACCTTCGGCCTCAACCTGCTCGGCCGCCTCGACTACCTCTCCGGTATGCACGATTGGCGTAACACCCTGAAGATCCAGGAGGTCGTGACGCGCACGCCGGTCCTCGACGCCTGGGTCAAGACCGCCGACCAGCTCTTCATCGAGAGCGTTTACTACCTCAAGCTGCGTGACGACCTGGGTCCGTTCGCGAGCCTCAAGCTCGAGACGCCGCTGTTTCGCGGCTACGACCTCCGCCAGACGCCCGTGACGTACATCGACAAGGCTGACGGCACCACGATCGCGACCGACGTCGACCGCCTGCGCATGACCGAGGCGCTGCAGCCCCTGGCGCTGAAGGAGTCGCTCGGCGTCTTCTACCGGCCCATCGAGACGAAGGCGATCGAGGTCGACATCCGCGCCGGCTTCGGTGCCCAGGAGATCTTCGCCGAGGGTGGGCGCGTGCTCGCCGACGACTCCGCGACCCCCGAGATCGAGATCTCGCGCCTCACCGACTTCGTCCAGGCGGGCGCGGTCATCGGCGTCGAGGGCAAGGGGACGCTCGAGGGCGGCCGTATCGTCTACAGCGCCCACGCCGAGGTCATGTTCCCGCTCATCAACGATGACCCGACGAACCGCAGCGTCCTCGACCTGACGAACTTCGATCTGGGCGCCAAGATCAGCTTCAAGCTCTTCGAGTGGGCCTCCCTCGATTACGAGATCAAGGCCTTCCGCCTGCCGGCCCTGGTGGAGGAGTGGCAGGTCCAGAACAACCTGCTGCTCAGCTTCAGCTACTCGCTCATCGAGTAGGAGTAGCTCCGAGGGCGTCGCGCCGCGGCCTCGCGGCGCCCCTTCCCCCCCTCGCGCCGTCCCACCCCGTCGGCGCGCGCACTGTCCCGCTGCGGGTGTGTGTATGACCCGCCCCATCGTCCCGAAGAAGAGGAGGAACCCATGCTTTCCATCATCGCTCAAACCGCCGCCGCCACCCCCGCCCCCGACTCCGGTGGGCTGGGCAGCACCGTAGAGAGCCTGCTCCAGCAGCTCCCCGAGTGGGGCATGAAGATCATCGGGATCCTCGCCCTGTTCATCGTCGGGCGGTGGCTCGCCGGCAAGCTCGGCCGCGCCGTCCAGCGCACCCTCGAGAAGCGCGACTTCGACGCCACCCTGTCGCGCTTCTTCGGGACCATGGTCAGGACCCTCGTCCTCGTCGTGGTCGTCCTCGCGTGCCTCAGCATCTTCGGCATCGAGACCACCAGCGTCGCAGCGGTCATCGGCGCCGCCGCCTTCGCGGTCGGCCTGGCCCTGCAGGGCAGCCTCGCGAACTTCGCGGCCGGCGTCATGCTCGTCGTCTTCCGCCCCTACAAGGTCGGCGACTTCGTTCAGGTCTCCGGGCAGCTCGGCACCGTCGAGACCCTCGGGCTGTTCACGACGACCCTCGACACGCCGGACAACCGCCGCATCATCATCCCGAACGCTCAGATCTTCTCCGGCACCATCGAGAACCTCACCCACAACGATCGGCGCCGCGCCGACGTCCCGGTCGGGGTCGACTACACCGCCGACCTCGACGTGACCCGCAAGGTCCTCGAGGGCGCGATCCCGAACGTCGCTTCGCGAATCGTGGACGCGCCGCACCAGGTCTTCCTCGCCAACCTCGGCGGTTCGTCGGTCGACTGGCAGGTGCGCGTGTGGTGCAAGTCCGCCGACTTCGGGACCTGCCGCCAGCAGACGGTCGCCGCGACCAAGAAGGCGCTCGACGCCGCGGGCATCTCGATCCCGTTCCCGCAGCTCGACGTCCACCTCGACAAGGCCTGAACGCAGGGCCCCGACGTCTAGGACACCTCAATCAAACTCGCTTCGCTGCGTCTTGCTTGGGGTCTCAGCGAGATTGATCCGGCCGCTTCGCGGCCTCCACCCGCCGCTGCGCGGCCCGGGACGTTGCCCCGGAGCCGCGCTAGCTCGGCCCTGGAACGCTGCCCTGGAGCGCTCGTCCGGGGAGCCACTGTCCATCGGCTCACCCGGGCGAGCCCCGCCCCGGGGGCGTCGCAGCCTCAGTCGAGGCGAAAGCCCCCACTACGCGAGCCGGGCGAAGCTCCGTCCGCTCAGACGCCAGAAGCGAATCGCCAGCGCGATGCTGGTGGTGCCGAGGCCCGCGGTCAGGCCGAACCACAGGCCGCGCGCGCCGAGGTCCGCCTCGAAGGCGAGGAGCACGGCGGTCGGGAAGCCGACCCCCCAATAGCCGATGGCGGTGATCAGGAACGGGCGCGTCACGTCGGCGGCCCCGCGCAGCGCGCCGGCGGACACGACCTGCAGGCCGTCGAAGAGCTGGAAGACGCCGGCGATGACGATGAGGCGTCCCGCCAGCGCGCGCACGGCGTGCTCGTCGGGGGCGAAGAGCGCCGCGAGCGAGTCGGACAGGGTGAGGAAGATCACCGCCGAGACGGTCATGACCGCCATTGACAGCGTGACCGCCGCCATCCCGGCGCGGCGCACGCCGACGCCGCCGTCGCGACCGACGCTGAACCCGACCCGCGCGGACGCGGCGCCGCCGATGCCGACCGACACCATGAACGTCATCGTCGCGCAGTGCAGCGCGATCTGGTGCGCCCCGGCGGAGACCTCGTCGATGGTCGCCGCGATGACGCCGACGCTCGAGAAGACCAGGAACTCGGTGGCGAGCTGCATCCCGAGGGGGAAGCCGATCCGCACCAGCGCGCGGGCGCTCACGCCGGTCGTGTCGCCCTCCTCGGCTGGCTTCAGCGCGCGCACCGCGGAGATCAGCATCAGCGTCATGACGACCGTGCTGACGCTGGTCGCGACGCCGGCGCCGATCGCTCCGAGCGCCGGGATCCCGAGGGCCGGGAGGCCGAGCTTGACGAGGGTGGCGTCGCCGCCGACGAGGACGACGTCGGCCGCCAGGTTGAACACGTTGGCGACGACCGCGGCGACGATCAGCGGGCGCGTCCGCTGGTGGCTCTGCAAGAACGAGCGCGCGGCCATGTAGACGAGGTAGACCAGCATCCCCGGCGTGCGCGCCAGGAGGTAGTCCGTCGTCCCCTCGCGCAAGGCGGCCTCGACGCCGAAGAGCTCGGTAGCCCACGACGAGGCGACGGCGAGGGCGGAGAGCGGCACCGCCGTGATGATCGCCACCTTGAGCCCCACGCGCCACCAGGCCCACGCCCGCTCGCGCCGGCCCGCGCCGAGCGCCTGGGCGACCAGCGGCTCGAGGGACATGGCGAAGCCCATCCCGAAGACCAGAAACGCGTAGGTCAGGGCGTTGCCGAGGGAGACGGCGCCGAGCGCGAGCCGCGAGTGATGCCCGACGACCGCGGTGTCCACGACCCCCATGAACATCACCGACGCCTGGGCCAGCACCAGGGGCCACGCGAGCCGCGCGGTGGCGCGCAGCTCGTCGATGAAGCGAGGCGGCGCCGGCGCGGGCTCCATGGGCATGTGCGGCGCGGTCAGGCTCAGGCCTGGGTCGCCTGCGCGACCATCGCCTCGATCTCGGCGAGGCTCTCTTCGACCTCGTCCCGCGGGAGGTTGCCCGCGATGAGCTCCGCGTCGTCCCTTGTGAGCAGCGCGCGGTAGAGCTGGCGGCCGCGAGCCAGGACCTCCGGCTGCGGGCCGACGAGCTTGAGGACCTTGAAGAGGGCGTCTTCCGCACCTGCGAACTCGCCACTGCGCTCACAGAATGTGACCATGTTCATCTGTGCGGTCAGATACTGATGCGCTGCACGATCCGCGCCCGTGACCTCGAAGCGGTCCCACGCCTCGTCGACCGCCTGGGCGCCGATGGCGCGCGCCTGGGCGTCGCGGCCCTGCTCGTGGCAGGTGACCGCGGCGCTGATCCGGATCTGGCACAACAGCTCCGGGACGTCGGCGACGTCCTCGCTCTGGAGCTCCTCGCCGACCGCGATGGCGCGCTCGTAGGCCGCGATGGCGTCGTCGGGGCGCTTGAGCCGCGTGAGGATCATCCCCTGGGCCTGCAGCGCCGCGAGGCGCATGAAGCCGCCCGCCGCGGGGGAGAACGCGTCGAAGGCCTCGAGGGCGCGCCGGTTCTCGGCCAGCGCCTCCTCGTGACGACCGAGCTGCGAGCAGGCGGAGCTCAGGTTCAGGTGCGCGATGCCGAGGTGGAGCAGGCGCGGCTCCCCGGTCGCGCGTCCATGGCGGGTCCGGGCGCGGACGGCCTGGGTCAGGTGGAGGTACGCGTCGTCGTGCTGTCCCCCGCCGAGGGCGATCTGGCCCTTGCCCTCGTGGACGCTGGCCGCGACCTCGAGCCGCTCGGGATCCTCGTCGTCGCCCAGCGGCTGGAGCGCCACCATGGCCTCCTCGAGCCGCCGCTCGGCGCCGACCATGTCCCCGGACTGCGCCATCTTCGAGGCGTGCTCGACGAGCTGACGGACGGTCGACAGTCGCTTCTTGCGTGTCTCTGGATCCACGGGCTCCTCCGGGGGCGAGACGCGTGGTCTAGCAAACCTGCGATACGGAGACCACCAAGAAACCCGCGCGCGCCGCACCGACGAGTGGGCGCACGCGGGGTCCGCAGGGCGGTCGGGCGGCCGGAGGCCATCCGCCTCGAGGATCAGCTGGGATCGGGGGCCACCGCCGGCTCGACGTCGAACCGCAGGGCGCCGACTCGCAGCCCGTTGGCGTCGAACACGTCGACGGTCCACTCGCCGGCGTCCCAGGTCCGCAGCGTCTTGTTCGACCAGGTGCGCCAACCGGGGCTCGTGCCCACGTCGAGCTTGAGGCGGAAGGCTATCTCGTCGCCCCTGCGCCAGACCATCGTCACGAAGGTCGGGGGACCGTCGTTCTTCACCTTGACCCAGGCCCAGACCCGCTCGACGCCCAGGGTGAAGGCGTCGCCGGCGCCGATCGGCTCGCGGTCGGCGACGTCGGTGGCGATCGCGCTCTCGAGGACGGTGACCCGCGGCTCGGCGGTCGGCACGACGATCGGCACGCGCGCGGCCTCGGCGGCGGTGCGTTCCGCCTCGCGGGGCGCCGCGCCCCTTGGGGTCGAGGCGGGCGTGGCCGTGGTCGCCGCCGGAGTCACCCCCGGGGTCGTGGACGCGGGGGCCAGCTCGGTGGATCGCTTCGCCGTCGCGGCGAGGTCGACGACCTCCCACGGGCCGCGCACGACGTCGTCCACCGCGACGCGTTCGCCCCGCGGCGCGGTCGCGGGAGCCGGGCCGGTGTCGATGGTGGGCGGGACGCTCGCGGTGCGCTCCTGCGCGGCGGCCTCGGCGGCGCTGGCGACGGGCCTCGGTGCGGGCTCGCCGGGGGCGACCGCCGCAGCGGGCTGCGCCGCCGTGACCGTGGCGGGGGGGGGCTT
>PHBI01000137.1:32383-58641 GCA_002841945.1 Deltaproteobacteria bacterium HGW-Deltaproteobacteria-14 | reverse complement strand
CGATGCGGCCCCACGCCGCTTCGGGCAGCGGCGCGGCGCCGGTCGCTTCGGTGAAGAGCCCGACCACCTCGGCGTCCGCCGCCGGGGGCGGGTCGCCGCCGTCGCCGTCGATGAAGCGCCGAAGCCGCTCGGCGTCCCGCAGCTCGTCCTCACGCGGGAGGTCGTCACCGGTCATGGGATCTCCTCGGTGCCGTAGCGGGCCACCCACGCCGCGCGGAAGGCGCGCACCGCGCGCAGCACCAGGACGTCGAAGGTCCCGACCTTGACCTCCATTGCTGCAGCGCACGCGGCTCGCGGTGTGCCGTCGATGAACCTGATTTGCAGGACGTGAGCATAGCGTTCGTTGATGTCCCCGAGGACCACGTCTATTGCATCGCGAAGGCGCGCGTCCCGGGCCCCCGCGAGGAGCTCCCAGTCCGGCTCGGCGGGGGAGGGCGGCGCGGGCTCGACCGCCAGCCGTTCGACCGCCCGGGCGCCGCTCCTGCGCGCCCGGACGAGGTCGACGACCTTGTTCTTGGCGATGCGGGCGAGCCAGGCGAAGAAGCTGCGGCCCATCCAGCGGTAGCTCCCGATCTTCTCGAGCGCCGTGCGGAACGTGTCGACGAGCACGTCCTCCTGGTCCGCGGCGACGGCGAGGCGCGGGCGGATGATGCGCGCCATCAGGGTCGGCGCGTGGGCGCGGTAGAGCTGTTCGAAGGCCGCCATGTCACCCCGCTGGGCGCGCTCGACGAGCCGTTTCTCGAGACCTCGCTCCAAGCGCAGCCGCCTTGGTAACGCGTTCAGGCCCAGCACCTTACACGAAAATCTCGCGTCCCTGTGTAAGCCCGGGGCGCTGCCTCCGTTCACCGGCCGAACGTCACGGAGGTCACCCGATGCTACGCCGCCTGCTGCTCGCCTGCGCGCTCCTCACCCTCCCCGTCGCCGCCCTGGGCTGCGGCTACCTGGGCTCCGCCGTGCCGATGGGGGTCACGACCGGCGGGGCCCAGGACATCGGCCTGGCGCGCAACGTCGTGGCCGCGGGGCGCGTCCCCGAGCCGAGCGCCTTCGTCATCGAGGGCCTGCTCAGCGAGCACGACATCGCCCTGCGGCACGCCCCGTGCGACCAGCTGCTGTGCTTCGACGCCGCGGTCGGCGTGGCCCCGTCCCTCGACACCGGGCGCGACACCGCCTTCATGGTGGTCGGCTTCAGCTCGAACCTCGAGCGGGCGGCGCTGCGCCGGCCGGTCCTGAACCTCGCCCTGGTCATCGACCGCAGCGGCAGCATGGCCGGCGCGAAGATGGCCGCGGCGCGCGAGGCCGTGCACCGCGTCATCGATCAGCTCGGTCCGGACGATCGCCTGACCCTCATCGCCTTCGACGACGGCTTCGACGTGCTCGCGGACGGCCAGCCCGTCACCGAGGGCGGCCGCGAGCGCCTGCACCGCCTCGTCGGCCGGCTCAACGACCGCGGCGGGACCGACCTCGAGGGGGCGCTCGCCCTCGCCTACGAGCGCCTCGAGGGTCACCGCGCCGACGGCCGCGAGGACCGCGTGCTGATGGTCACCGACGCCCGGCCGACCGTCGGCGGCACCGGCGAGAGCGCGTTCGTGGGCATCGCGGCGGAGTACGCGGCGGCGGGCTTCGGCCTGACCGTGGTGGGCGTGGGCCTCGACTTCGGCCAGGACCTGACCCTCGCGATGAGTCGGGTGCCGGGCGCGAACTTCGTCTACATCGAGACGGCGGACAAGCTCGAGCGGCGCCTCGGCGAGCGGTTCGACATGCTGGTGACGCCGCTGGCGTGGGACTTCGAGATGCGGGTCGAGCCGATCCCGGGCTACCGCGTCGCGCGCGCCTTTGGCGTGCCGAGCTGGGTCGCCGACGACGGCGCCGGCGCGGTCGTCATCCACATCCCGACGCTGTTCCCGAGCGACAACCGCGGCGCCATCGTGCTCGCCCTCGAGCCGGTCGACGGGGCCGCGTTCGCCGCAGGCCCGCTCGCGCACCGCGCGCTGGCCTATCGCGAGCGGCGGAGCGGGCCCGTCGCCACCTGGGAGGGCGAGGTGGTCGTCCCGGCGCACGTGAGCGGCGACGATCCGGGCGTGGCGAAGGCGGTGGCGCTGGTGAACACCGGGCTCGGGCTCCAGGGGGCGGCGGCGCTGGCCCACGCCGGGCGTCACGCGGAGGCGCTGGGCCTGCTCGACGCGGTGCGAGCGCTGGTGGGGGACGCCGAGTTCGACGCCGAGCAGCGGCTGGTCATGGACCTGACGCGGATCATCGAGGGCGCGGCGCGGTCGCGCGGCGACCGCTACGACGGCGGTGAGGAGCGCGCCGAGGCGAGCCCGCGCTGGATCCGCTGAGGATCAGGCGTTCCGCTCGGGGCCGGGCACGAGCACCAGGGCGGCGACGCCGCAGAACGCCATGATGCCGGCCATGGGGCGGGCGCTGCCCTCGGCGAGGGCGCTGACGGCGGTGGCCGCGACGGCGCCGAAGACCGACTGCAGCGTCCCCATCACCGCGGACGCCCGGCCGGCGCCGTGGGAGAAGGGGCCCATGGCGGCGGCGGTGGCGTTGGGGAGCACGAAGCCGACGGTGGCGACCCCGACGAACAGCGCCGGGATGATCAGCGTCAGCCCGGCGTCGCTCCAGACGGCGACGGCGACGGCGACGAGCGCGGCGGCGGCGGCGCGGATGGCCCAGCGCAGGACGCGCTCGACGCCGAAGCGCGGGGCGAGCCAGCGGTTGAGCTGGGAGGCGGCGATGAGGCCGGCGGCGTTGGCCCCGAAGAGGAGCGCGAAGGCGCTCGGGTCGAGGTGGTGGAGCTCGATGAAGACGAAGGGCGAGCCGGAGATGTAGGCGAAGAGCGCGGCGAGCATGGCGCCGCCGGCGAGGGAGAGGCGCACGAAGCGGCGATGGCCGAGCAGCGTCGCCATCGTGCGGAGGTGCTGGGCGATGGATCGCAGGTCGCGCGCGGTGGGCGGCAGGCTCTCGGGCAGCGCCGTGTAGATGAGCGCGATGAGGGCGCCGCTGGCGGCCACGAGGACCCAGAAGATGGCGCGCCAGCTGGCGATGAGGAGGAGCTGGCCGCCGAACAGCGGGGCGAGGATGGGGGCGACGCCCATGATGAGCATCAGGGTCGAGTAGAGGCGCGCGGAGTCGGCGACGTCGAAGTGATCGCGGACGACGGCGCGGGAGATGACCATACCGGCGCAGCCGCCGAGCGCCTGGACGAAGCGCGCGGCGATCAGCAGCGGGAGGCTCGGGGCCGCGGCGCACGCGACCGAGCCGAGGAGGTAGAGGGTCAGGCCGGCCAGCAGCGGGCCGCGGCGGCCGAGGCGGTCGGCCAGGGCGCCGTAGAGGAGCTGGCCGAGGGCGAGCCCGGCGAGGTACGAGGCGAGGGTGAGCTGGACGTCGGAGACGGAGACCCCGAGATCGGCGCCGATCGTCGGGAAGCTCGGCAGGTACATGTCGATCGACAGCGGCCCGAGCGCCGTCAAGAGGCCGAGGATCGCGACCAGGCGGTGCGAGGAGGGGTGGCCGGCGGTCGGCAGGTCGGGCGTGGACGAGGCCATGGCGGCGTAGGGTGCCCGAGCGGGTGCCGCGCGCCAACCATATTCCATGCGGCCCCGGCGCGGCCCTCGTCCGATGCCGCGGGCGAGTCGTTCCGGCCGGTTACAGGCCGGTCGTGTTTCCCGCCTCAAGTCGGGCTGGAATCGAACGTCTAAGGGTTATAGAAGTTCGCAACCGCGGAAGGTGATCGCTTTCCGCAAGGCCCGGAGGCCGGATGAGGGGCGACGCAGACGCGAAGACGAGCCTGGACGTGCGCGATCTCGAGGTCGACGCGGATACGCCGGGTGAGGTCTTCGCCCAGGTCGCCAACCTCTTCGAAGGGGACTGCGCCGGGGTCGCCGCCGCGCTCAGCGAGCGCGAGGCGCTCGGCACGACGGACCTCGACGACGACGACGTGGCGGTGCCCCACGCCGACCTCGAGGGGCTCGACCACGGGGTGCTCGTCGACGTGCGGCTGAGCCGCGCCGTCCACTGGGGGCGCCGGCTGGTGAGCCGCTGCTTCTGCGTCGTGACGCCGCCGGGCAACAACGAAGAGCACGCATCGCTGCTCGCCGAGGCCGCGCGGCGGTCCCTCAGCACGACGTCCTGACGCGGTTCAGCGACCGGCGAGCCAGCTGACGAGGGCCTCGTTGACCAGCTCAGGGCGCTCCTGGTGCAGGAAGTGGCCGGCGCGCGCGACCTTGCGCAGCTCGAGGCCGGCCGGAAACGCCGCTCGGTCCGCCGCCGGCGGGTAGAGCGAAGGCGCCAGGCAGCCGTCGCGCTCGCCGTAGATCACCAGGGCGGGGACGCGAATCTCGCGTCGCAGCAACGCGACGCTGCGCCTTGCTTTAGACGTTCTTAGCGAGAACATGGCGCGGTAGTACTGCAATGCAGCATCGAGGGCGCCCGGGCGGGCGAGGGTGCGATGGACGGCGTCGTGCTCCTCCTCGGGGAGGCTCCAGCCGGGAGACCAGGCGCGCCACAGGGCGTCGATGACGGCGAGGTCGTCCTTGGCGACGCGCGCGGTGGCGCCCGGGAGCTGGAAGCCCAGCATGTAGCGGAGCTGGAAGAGCGCCGCGGGGCGGGTCGCGAGGACCTCGGGGAGGCGCTGCAGCGGCGGGACCGCGAGGGCGACGAGGGAGCGGACTCGCTCGGGGTAGCGGGCGGCGGTGGCGTAGGCGATGACGGCGCCCCAGTCGTGGCCGACGAGGTGGGCGCGGGGGGCGCCGAGGGAGTCGAGCCAGCCGACGACGTCCTCGGCGAGGGTGTACAGGT
This sequence comes from Deltaproteobacteria bacterium HGW-Deltaproteobacteria-14, assembly GCA_002841945.1. Classification (GTDB taxonomy): domain Bacteria; phylum Myxococcota_A; class UBA9042; order PHBI01; family PHBI01; genus PHBI01. The sequence continues at coordinate 53,841 of PHBI01000137.1, read as the reverse complement.
GGTAGTCGCGGTCGAGCGGGCGCGAGGTCGCCTCGTAGCCGCGCAGGGACGGCGCGATGGCGTGGTAGCCGGCGGCGGCGAGGGCCGGGAGCTGGTGGCGGAACGACCGTAGGGTGTCCGGGAAACCGTGTAGGCACACGACGAAGTCGTCGCCGCGCCCGGCGGTCAGCGCGCTGAACTGGAGTCCCCCAGCGGTCAGGGTCGTGCGTGCCATAGCCATGCGCGCAGTGTAGCAGAGTCGGAGGCCGCGATACTGCTGATGACGGCCGATGGCGTTCGACGGGCCGCGGTCGGGCATGCAACCCGGCGTCCGCCGCCGCCGCCGCCACCGCCGCTGCCGCTGCCGCTGTCGACGGCTGCCTGACCTCTGGTGGGTCCGCGATCCTGGGCGGTCCCGGAGGTCCGAAGGTGAAAGGTGGCGGCCTGGGGACGCTGTCGGAGGCGGGGGCTCCCGGTCGTGTCCTTGACGTGAGCCCGCGGCGAGATGGAGATCGGCGACCCGAACGAGGCGACCTACATCGCGCCTGACCCGATCACGGCGCGCATCACCAACAAGGGCGCGCGCATGATGAGCATCGCCGCGGGCCTGGGCCTCACCGGCGACGGCTTCCTCTACCAGGTCCCCGACCCGTTCGCGGAGGTCTTCGACGGGATCGCGGTCGGCAACACCGACTTCGACGACCTCGACGCGTACCTCGAAGACCACAGCGACGGCTCCGCGACCATCGCGTGGCAGGACGCCGGCGGCCAGCCCGTGATGCGGGCGACCTTCGTACACGGCTCGCCCTACGCCGACTTCAAGGCGTACCAGGTCGTGTACAACTTCACCGTCGCGACACAGAGCGTCACCTACAGCGACGGGCACGCGGTCACGGCCGCGCCCCGCGGGTTCACCATCACCACGAGCGAGTAGCCGGGACGTGCTGGCCCAGCTGCGGGCGGCGGGTCCGCTGGCGCTGCGCTTCGATGACTGACGGCGGCGGGCGGGGCGCTCAGGGGCAGCAGCAGTCGGATTCCTGGCACGCGAGGGTCACGACGATGGTGTAGTCGCCATCGGTGTTGCGGCCGTCGACCACGATGGTGTGCCAGCCCTCGACGTTGGCCTGGTAGAGCATCGAGTCCGGCGTCGTGCCGTCGACGTCGTTGTCGACGCAGGTGATGGCGGTCTCGCAGCCGAGCCCGCGGTACAGCGAGAGCGTCAGGTCGTAGCTGGCCGGCTGCGGGTTGGCCGTGACCGTGAGCTGCTCACCGACCTTGAGGTAGATCTGGTAGAAGCGGTCGGAGTACGAGTCGTGGCAAGCGGTCTGCGTGAAATCGGAGTTGTTGCCGGCGCCGACCGTCGAGCCGGTGTGGCCGAAGCCCGTCTGCGCGTTGGGTCGGCCGATGACGTAGGCGTTGGCGCAGGTGTCGCCGCCCTTGGTGACGTTGGTCTCGCACCCGCCGAGCTGGCAGCCGGGCCCCACGGTGTCCGCGGGGGGCTGGGTGTCCGCGGGGGGCTGGGTGTCGACTGGGGGCTGGGTGTCCGCGGGGGGCTGCGTGTCCGCGGGGGGCTGGGTGTCCGCGGGGGGCCGCGTGTCCGCGGGGGGCTGCGTGTCCGCGGGGGGCTGCGTGTCCTCGAGCGTGACGGTATCGGGGGCTGGCGTGACGTCGAGGGCTCCGCCGTCGGGGGGGCCGCCGTCGCCGAACCTGATGTCGACGGGCAGCGTGTCTGCGCCATCTCCGCCGGTGGCGTCCGGGCCGCAGTTGAGCGTTGGCCCGGCCAAGGCGATGATCACTATCAGGGAGGCCATCTGTGACATGTGAACGGTGTACACGAAGCGACCAGGCCGGGACAACCGCCCGGTTTGGCAGCTTGCGGGCATTGATAGTCTTTTGTTATTGCGCGAAAGTCTCGCGCCGCCGGAGCGCGAAAAATGAGAGGTTGCGGTCCGCGTCGCGGACGGACAGTGTCTAGGACACCGATCCACAGTCTCGCGCAGCGGGGCTTCGGGCCGAGGTCCACGCCGCGCGAGCGGCGCGGCGGGTGGAGGCCGCGAAGCGGCCGGATCAGTCTCGCCAGAACCCCAAGCAAAGTGCAGCGAAGCGAGTCTTGATCGAGGTGTCTAGCGATCTGAACAAGGCGGACCCGACATGCGTCCGGGCCGCGGTGGTTGGATGGGCGCGCCCCGGAGGGACGGATGCTCAGATCCCGTGAGGAGCGGCTCAGCCGCAGGACCGACGCCTTCGTTGCGTTGCTCGACGACACCGACGCCACGCTGATGGACACGATCCGCGCGACCGTCATCGGTTCGAGCGACAAGATCGTCGAGAGCTTCTACGCGACGCTCATGGGCAACCCCGAGGCCGCCACCTACCTCAGCCACGCGCTGGTCCAGACGCGGCTGCGGGCGGCGCTGGGGCGCTGGCTCGGTCAGGTGTTCAGCGTTCGGAGCGCCGAGGAGGCGGCGACGCTGCTGCGGGCGCAGGAGGCGGTCGGCGCGATCCACGCGCGGGTGGAGATGCCCCTGTGCCTGCTGGCTCAGGCCGCCCGCATCATCCGCCGCGTGATCACCGAAGAGCTCGGCCGGGCGGGCTGGGACGGGATCACGACGGCCAACGCCGTGCGAATCGCCGACGACCTGGTCGACCTCGCGATCGAGGGCATGAACGAGGCCTATCTCGGCGATCTCATGACCTCGGCGCGCCGCCAGCAGGCCCTCCAGCTGGTCACGGCGGGCCACGCGTTCGCGCTCGAGTGCGAGCGGATGCGCACCTCCCTCTTTCAGTGGCATCGTGGCGTCTTGCTGGGGCTCTGGCGCCAGGGCGTCACGCCGAGCCCGCTCGCGGCCACCGACATCGCGCTGTGGGTCACGCATCGGGCGCCGCTGACCCTCGGCGACGGGCCCCAGCTCGACGCGCTCCGCGCGGGGATGGCCGCCCTCGAGCGCGCGGGGGCGGAGCTGTTGGGCACGCGGGAGGCCATCGGGACGCCGACCGAGGTGGGGCTCGCGGCCTTCTGTTCAACCGCCGCTTCCTCCCGGCGGTGCTCGCGCAGGAGGCCCGCCTGTCCCGCCAGCATGGCAGCCAGTTCGGCGTGCTCATGATCGACATCGACCACTTCAAGCGGATCAACGACGCTCTCGGTCACCACGCCGGTGACAGCGTCCTGGCGTCGGTGGCCGGGGTCCTGATGCAGCACGTGAGGGCCAGCGACTTCGTGTTTCGCTACGGCGGCGAGGAGTTCTTGGTGATCCTGGGGGAGATCTCGCCGACCGACCTGCTGGCGCGGGCGGAGGTCATCCGGGCCGCCGTCGAGGCGTTCCGCTACGCGGACGTGGGCACACGCGTGACCGTCAGCGTCGGTGGCGCGCTGTACGATGGGCACCCGGACTACGAGCGCACCGTGCGCATGGCCGACGAGCTGCTCTACGAGGCCAAACGCGCGGGTCGCAACCGCGTCGCGGTGACGCCCGCCTGAGCGCGGCGCGCGGGGCTCATGCAGGTCTCCGCGGCGCGCCGAGTGCGGGCCAGGTCACGCCTCGTCGGCGTCATCGACGAGGGAGAGCTCTCCGCCGTCGCCTCCCGCCAGCGACAGCGCGCCGGCGCGCTGCGCGTCGGCCTCCGCCTGGAGGCGAAAGTCCTCCACCATCTCCTCGAGGGCCGCTAGCGCCGCGTCGCGCTGGCTCAGCGGCACGAACAGGCGGTCGAAGTCGTAGGACTCGACCGCCGCGACGTGGCGCGCCTCGAACCCGCTGTTGAGCAGGTGGTGGTAGGCGAAGAAGATCGGGAACGGCAGTCCCCGCGCGCTGAGCTCGGTCATCGGGTCGGGCGCTGGCATGCCGGCGAGCGTAGCCGATCCGACGACGGCCTGTCCGCCCCTACCGGCCGGGCCCGGGCCGATCGCAAACCTCCCGGCCGGCTCCCCCGCGGACGGCGCCGGGCCGCCCTCCTCGGGCCGCTCCGGTCGACTCAATAGGCGATCACCACAGCGCCATCACCACCCGGCAGGCCGTTGAGGCCGGGGTGACCCGGGGTCGCGCCCTCCGCACCCGCGCCGCCATCCCCGCCCGCGCCCCCCAGCCCTCCCGCGCCGACGATGATCCGGATGCGGTCGAACGGAGCGACGCCGCTCTGCGCCGAGCCGAGCGGATGGTATTCGTACTCGGCCTGATGCCCCCCGAGGCCGCCGCCGCCACCGCCGCCGCCGCCGCCGCCCGAGTAATTGGCCTGCGTGCTCGCGGCGCCGGCGCCGCCGTCCCCACCGGGGCCGCCGATCCCGGCGCCGCCGGCCGCGAAGGGCCACGCGAGGACGCTGGCGACGCCCGCGCTGCCTCCCGACTGGACGCCGCCGAGCCCGCCGTCGCCGCCCTCCGCGCCGCCGGTCTCGGAGCAACCTCCCGGGGTGCCGGCGAGCCCGCTCGAGCCGCCCGGGTCGGTCGGGACGCAGGCGTCGCTCACGCCGGGCGCGCCCCCCGCGCCGCCGGCGCACTCGAAGCCGTCGGAGTAGCCGAGCCGGCCACCCGCCCCCGCGGCCCCGCCGCAGTACAGCCCGCCTGCCCGGCTGGCCACGACGAAGGGCGTCGCCCCATCGAGGTTCCGTACCCGGCTGTCCGCGCCTCGAGCGGGCCACGCGCCGCTGTGGCCGAGGGCGCCGCCGTTGTTCCCCATCGATCCGCCGCCGCCGCCGCCGCCACCACCGCCCGAACCGCCCGTCCCGCCTCCCCAGACCTCGATCGCGAGCTGCGTGACGCCGCACGGGATCTGCCAGTCGTACTCACCGGGGAGGTCCCAGAGGTGCGTGTCCGATGGCACGACACAGGAGATGGTGACCCCGGGGACTGTCAGGGGAGCATAGACCTGATCCCCCAGGTTCCCGACGAGGTCGGTGATGGCCCCGGCGGTGAAGTCGAGCACGCCCGGGAAGGTGATCGCCTCGCCGTCGGCGGCGTCGCCGGGTTGCACCAAGCGCTCGAAGACGAGGGTCGCGGAGCCGCCGCCGGAGACGTAGGAGAGCTCGACATCGCGGGGGCCGATGGACGCGGGGACCACCGGCTCACCGGCGACGATGACGGGCTCGTCGAAGGTGAGCTCGAGGCGGACGGCCGCCCCCTGGTCGAGGGTGCCGCTCGGCGTCGTCGTCGTCGCGCCGACCACCGTCGGGCCGACGGTGTCCTCCGGGCTGGCGCCGGCCAGCCGCGAGTAGCCGTTGTCGAGCGGTGGCGGCGCGGTCTGCCCGGAGAGGTCGCCGAGGTAGACGGTCGCCACGCCGTCGCCGCCGTCGAGCTCGTGGGTGGTGCAGGTGCGCACGGAGGCGTCGCTGAGGTCGACGTCCCACTGGACGACCGGGTAGAGCCCGCCGGTGGGGAGCGCGAAGCCGGCCTGGGTCTGCGTGAAGAGGTGGGTGGCGGCGGTGCCGCGGACGGTCAGGGTGCAGTCGCCGGCGTCCGCGAAGGCGTCGCCGTCGAGGCCGAGGGCGACGTTCCAGTAGGCCTTGTTGGCGAGGTCCTCGTTGCCGCGGTAGACCGCCGCCGCGAAGAGGTAGCCTCCGGGGTTCTGGTTCGGCGGGGCGGCGAGATCGACCGTGCCCGGGGTGGAGACGCTGACGGTGACGGGGTCGGCGAGGCCGGAGCACGCGATCGAGACGTCGTCGAGGTAGAGGTAGGTGTCGCCGGTGGGGGAGGCGGTGCAGGCGAAGCCGAGGACGGCGGTCTGCCCGCGGGCGCCTCCGTCGGTGGGGTCGTGGAGCAGCTCGAGGGGGGTGTCGGTCCCGGATTTGACGCAGTCGAGCTTGGCGGAACAGAAGATGTCCTGGATCTGGACCGCGACGTCGAAGAACCCCTGGCGCGCGCGGCGAGCCAGGGTGATCTCGAACCGCACAGCGACGTCCCGCCCCTCGACGCAGCTGACCTCGAGGGCGACGGGGGTGGGGTTGTGGTAGCCATCGGCGGGGACCTCGCCGGCGCCGTCGGTCAGGCTGTTCAGCGTCAATATGACGGTGTTGACGCCCGCGTCGGCGTCGCAGGGGCCGACATAGGAGAGCGAGCCCGCGCCGTCGCCGTAGTCGGCCGACGTGATGTCGCGTGACCAGACGGTGTCGCCGGCGCCGCCCGGGCCGTTGGTGACCTGCACCGTGTAGTCGGCGTCGATGATCCCGGGCAGGGACAGCGGCGCGATCGCGATGGTGACGCGACCCTCCGGGGGCGCGCCGGCGCGGGTGCACCCGAGGGTCGTGACGCTGAGAAAAATGCACAGCGTTCGACAGGTTGCGCTCACGCCACACCTCCGACTGATCCCATCGAAGCTAGCGCTCTGCGCAACTACCCGCAAGCCTCGGCGCTCGGGTGGCTCGGGTGGACCGGGTGGACCGTGGGCGTCGGGGCGCCGCGCCGTAAGGGCCCCTGCGGGAGGCCCAACGACACGGGGGGCTACCAGGGGCGCAGGGTGGAGTCGGGTGGGGAGGGGATGGCGAGCGCCCCCGGCGCGAAGGCCTCGACGGACTGCGCCAGGGAGTGGCCGTGCCAGCGCACCTCCATGGCGCGCCGGGTGGGCCAGTAGAGGGTCGTGTAGAGCGTGCCCCAGCCGCTGCCGCGGGGATCGCTCCAGGTCGGGGGCTCGAGGAAGCGCGAGGCGAAGCGCTCGGCGGTCTCCGTGTCCCGGTGCAGGTGGCTCGTCAGCACGGTCAGCCGGTCCACGCTCCCGGTGGCGATGGCGTGCTGCGGCCAGCTGACCTGCCCCTGGTGGTTGGTCGCCACCTGGCGCACCGAGATGAACGGCGGCTTGCCGGGCGCCAGGAAGACGGTCCCGTGCGCGCCGGTCGGATCCAACACCGTGACGGTGTAGGCCATGTGGCACGGCACGCGTTGGAGCACGGCGAGCGCCTCCGGGACGGTCGAGCACACCTCGAGGATGTAGCGCAGGACGATCGGGATCCCGAAGCCCACGCCCACGTCGCGGCTCCCCCCGAAGGCGAGGGAGACGGCGAGGCCGGCGTCGTTCATCCCGTCGAGGATCCCCCAGAGGCAGTCGCTCATGCCGAGCACCGCCCGACCGCGCCAGCGGGTACACGAGAGGAGCCCCTCCCAGAGCTCGGGGAGGTAGTCGTAGTTGCGCACCAGCAGCGGCTCGCCCCGCAGCCACACCGCCTGGGAGCAGCCCGACATATAGGGCGGCGGGCAATAGCCGGAGAGGTAGCGTGCCGCGAGGTCCGAGCCCCCCGCGAGCGCGACGAGCTCCTGCCACAGCGGCACGATCTCGGGCATGTGAGCGATGAGCGCCCGCTCGCAGGCGAGGTAGGTCGGGCGCGCCGCCTCCCCCTCGATCAGGTACCAGCGGCGATAGCCGGGCCAGAGCGCCTCGAAGTGCCTGGCCCACGCGACCCCCGGGCGCCCCTCGGACACCGATCGGAGGATGGTCCGCATGCTAGAGCATCTTGAAGTTGGCGACCTCGGCGACGCGCGCCGACACGATCGGCCCGAGCCCCCCCGCGGCCCGCGTGTGGAACTGCGCGCGCATGGCGCGGATCCACTTCTGAGCGCGCTCCTCGAGGTCGAAGTCCTCGGTCATGAGGCGCCCCTGGAGCGTCAGGATCCCGAGGTCTGCCCCCTCGTAGAACCAATCGCCGGGGCGCGTGATGCGGAGGAAGAACGCGCGCTCCTCGTGCTCCACGGTGCGCCGGTGGGTCTGCTCGCGGACGAAGTGCGCCGTGCCGTCCTCGTCGAGCTGCCAGATGCCGGACTTCGGCGCGTCGATCACCATCTCGACGTCATCGGTGGTGTGCTTGATGACCATCTGGCTCCAGGCGTCGATGTTGGCCGGGTCCGACCAGCGGTCGTTGATGGCGCCCACGTCGAGCTCGAAGTCGATGCCCGAGAACTCGAGCAGGTGGAAGAGAAACAGCGGCGCGTCGGCGTGCGCGAAGGCCGCCAGGTTGGTCATGGCGCTGGCCCCGGTGATGCGCGGGTTGATCTCGCCGAGGTAGAGCTCGTTGGTGTCGAGGTCGCGCAAGAAATCGAGCTCGAAGTAGCCGCGGTAGCCCATCTTGCGGAGCTCCTCGCCGAAGCCCGCGGTCATCTTGCGCGCGCGCTGGCGGGTGTCGGCGTCGAAGGAGTCGTGGAGCACCTCGTTGCCACACCAGCCGCCGCGGTACGGGGTCAGCTCCTTGAAGCCGACGAGCTCCGTCATGAGCGGCCCGACGATCGTCCCGTGGCGCGTGACGCACGCCTCCTGGGCCGCCCCGCGGCAGCGGATCTTGCGCATCACCTTGACCTCGGGGGCCTCGATGATGTCGCTCGCGTGCTTGTTGAAGTCGGCCTCGCTCGCGATGAAGAAGGTCGTGTGGCCGCTGTCACCGAAGGCCGTCTGGATGACGACCTCGTCTCCGAGGTGCCCCGCGACGCGGCGCAGGTGCTCGTAGGACTCCACGTTGGTCAGCACGTGGGGGACGGACTTGATCCCGGCCCGCTCCCCGATCCGGGTCGCCGAGATCTTGTCATCGACCTCGCTCCGGAGCGCCGCCGACGGGAAGCACATGTCGATGCCGAGCTCTTTACAGAGGGCCTCGGTGCGCTCGTCGAACATCAGGAACACCCCGATCGGGCGGCGCCCCGAGACCGAGCGCACGTAGTCGACGACGTGCTTGTGCTCGAGGAGGTAGTTGTTGATGTCCTCGATGCTCGTGAACGGGCGGTGGGCCGTCTCCGGCGGCGCGATCACGTTCGGGTGATGGCCGTCGAAGCAGTCGATATAGTTGATGTATCGAAAGCCGCGCACCCACTCGTCCATGCCGATGAGGTTGAAGCAGGTGGCGCTGAAGAAGAGCACCGGCCGGTCGTTGCGATAGAAGTGGCGGCGAATGTCGGAGAGGCCACGGAGTGTCTCGGTCATCTTCTTTCCTGGATCAGGTCGCCACGACGGGCGGGCGCTTGGAGGTGCTGGGCTTGGTGGGGGAGGGGCTCGTCGGGGGCGGCCCCTCGAGCGAGCGCGCCTCTGTGACGTCACTCGCCGCCATCGCCTCCGCGGTGAAGACGCGCATGCCGAGCGTGGGGTGGAGGCCGTGGACCTCCTCGGCGTCGAGGGCGAGGAGGTAGTCGAGGATCCCGCGCGACACGATCTGACCCGGGACGAGCACCGGGAAGCCTGGCGGATAGGGCGTCACGAAGGTCGCGGCCACGAGAACCTGTCCGGCGGCGACGGCCGCTGCCAGGGCGGCGTCGACCGACACGTGGGTCGTCGCCTCGGGATCGTAGGCGAGGAAGTAGGCGCTTCGGATGTCGCCGGCCCCCGTCCCGCGCAGCTCGGGCGGGACGAAGCTGTCGTGGAAGGCGCTGAAGTCCGGCAGCGGCGGAAGGTCCTCGGTGAGCGAGCGCACGTGCTGCTCGAACAGCTCGCGCTCTTCGGGGCTCGTGTGGTCGAGCCAGCGCTCCTTCTGCTCGGCGATGTCCGTCAGGACCTTCACGAGGTGGGCGAGGGTCCCGCGCGCGGCGCCGATGTGGATGAGAAAGAGGACGCTGTTGCGCGAGGTCTTGTTGATGTGGATGTCGTAGCTGTCCATCAAGAGGCGCTTGAAGCTGTCGCCGTCGTGGCCGGTGCGGCCGACGTGCAGCGTGAGCCGGGTCGGGTCGAGGACGAACTCGTCCTCGAGCCAGGCGTCCTCCATGGGGCCGATGGTGCCGTCCGCCTCGACGTAGCGCCGGATCCCGCTCTCGCGATACTTGGGCGGGACCATGTCCTCGGGTCCGAGCACGCTGAAGTACTTGGCGAGCAGGGGATCTCTGCGGATCCGCTCGCGCAGGAGCAGCGCCAGATCGATGCTCTCGGCGACCAGGCGGTAGCCCTCGAGCTCGACCTGGCGCCGGCCGACGTCGAGGGAGGCGAGGATCTGGTAGTTCGGCGAGGTCGAGGTGTGCGTCATGTACGCCTCGTGGAACGCGTCCTCCACCCGGCGTTCGAAGTCGCGGTCGAAGACGTGGATCATCGAGCCCTGACGCAGCGCCGTGAGCGTCTTGTGGGTCGAGTGGGTCGCGTAGACCCGCACCTGCGCGGCGCGGGCCTCGGGAAACACCTCCCGAGACAGCATGACCTCGATGTCCGGGTCGGGGTTGGCCTCGCGCCAGGCGGCCGCGCGCCGGGCGTAGCTCGGCGCGCGCAGGTGCGCGTCGAGGCGCTTGGCGGCGTCCATGGCGCTGCGCGGCCTGAGCAGCGGAGAGCTGCCGGCGTAGGCGAACCAGGCCTCGTCCCAGAGGAAGGTGATCCCCGGGTGGATCGTGAGGACCGCGCGCATCACGCGGTAGGGGTCGTAGGTGATGCCGTCGAAGCTCAGGTTCGTCAGCAGCAGCACCCGCACGCGATCGAGCTGACCGCGCTCGCGCAGGAGCATGAGCCGCTCGAGGATCCGGCGCAGCGGCACGCCCCCGTACATCGAGTACTCGTTGAGAGGGTAGCCGTCGAGGACGACCGGGAAGGCCCCCGCGAGGATGGTCGCGTAGGGGTGGGACTTGTGGCAGTCGTGACCGAGGAGGACGAGGTCCCCTGGGCGCATCAGCGCCTGCATCACGATCTTGTTGGCCGTCGAGGTCCCGTTCGTGACGAAGTAGGTCCGCTCGGCGCCGAAGGCGCGCGCGGCGGCGTCCTGAGCGTCTTTCAGCGATCCGGTGGGCTGGAGCAGCGAGTCGAGCCCGCCGGTCGTCGCCGAGGTCTCCGCGAGGAACAGGCGGTTGCCGTAGAAGTCGCCGAAGTCCTTGATCCAATTTGACTTTGCGATGGTCCTCCCGCGCGACACGGGCAGCGCGTGGAACATCCCGGTGGGTCGCTCGGCGAAGCGTCGAACCGCGTCGAAGAAGGGCGTCGCGTAGCGCTCGGCCACGCCGCGGAGGATGGAGACGTGGAGGTCCTGGTGGTCCTCGACCTGATAGAAGACGCGCTTGAAGGAGCGGCTGCCCCCGCCGATCACGCCCTCGATCGGGGCGTCCGTGACGCGGTAGAGGTCGAGCTCCGGGCGCAGCTGGAGGAGCAGGCGCCCGAGCTCCACGATCCGCTGGCCGGGACGGAGCGAGTCCAGCTCGTCTCGGTCGAGGTTCAACATCTTGTAGATGGCGGCGAGCCACGGGCTCACCGCGCGGGGGGAGGTCACCGGGAGGCCGAAGCGGGTCACGACCCCCGTGATGTCGGGGTTGAGGAGCACGGCGAGCAGCGCGTCGTCGACCGACGAGACGTGGACGGCCTCGTAGATGAAGGGGTCGTCGGAGGCGCGGAGCGCGCGCAGGCGCCGCCGGAGCACGTGGAACTCCTCGCTCGGGGCGTCCTCGACGACGAGCACCTCGAAGTACGGGCGAGGTCGGGTCACGGCGCGCGCGAGGTGGAACGAGCTGTGGTCGTTTCGCAGCAGATCGAGGTAGTCCTCGACCCGCGCGGCGGCGAGGTCGACGTGCCGGTAGGAGCCCGTGGCGAGGCTGCGGCCGATCCGCTCGAGGGCGTCGGCGGCGCCGACGTCGTCGACGCCGAGCAGCGACTCGAGCCACGGGACGACGTCCGGCCCCGGGAATGCGTAGTAGGGCTCGCTGACGGCGAGGCGAGCGGTCAGCGTGCGGCAGATCCGGCCGAGCTCGGCTTTGCGCGTGGGGTCGGTGGCGCGGGCCGCGCGGCGGGAGGCGTCGCGGAGCCGGTTCCAGAGATCGGCGCGGAGCCGTGGAGCGCCGGCGAGGCTCGCGGCGGCCGAGTGGCTGACGGACTCGACGTCCGCGGCGAGATCGATGGTCTTGTTCACAGGACTCCGGGGCGTCCGGGCTTCACGAGGGGGCCCAGGTGGGCCAGGCCGGCGCGCAGGGGCGAGGCGGGGTTGTAGACGTGGAACTGCACGGGGGCGTCGCGGAACCCCTTGAGCGGTTGCCCGAGGGTGCGGAGCCCCCGCTCGCGGGTCCGGCGCACCAGCTCGAGGTCGATCTCGATGGGCAGGAACTCCGTGCCGCTGCCGCCCTCGTGGATGATGTTGCCCTCGGGGCCGACGATGAGGGAGCGGCCGACGCCGCCCCCGTCGATGCCGTTGACGTCGATGACGTACATCTGATTGACCGCGGCGGTGGAGCGCACGATGGAGAGCTCGACGTCGCGGTCCATGGTGCCGGTCATGGTCGGGTGGATGAGGACCTCGGCCCCCATGCAGGCGAGGGTGCGAGACGTCTCCGGAAACCAGATGTCGTAGCAGATCGAGAGCCCGAAGCGACCGACGTTCGGCACATCGAAGATGGCGAAGTCCACGCCGGGCTTGGCGACGCCGTACGGGAAGAAGGGGAACATCTTACGGTAGCGCAAGACGACGTTGCCCGCGGGGTCGATGACCGTGGCCGTGTTGTAAATGCCGTCGGCGGCCCGCTCGTGGGCGGAGCCTGGGATGAGCCAGATCTTGTGGCGTTTCGCGATGGCCTGAAACGCCGCCTCCGTGGGACCCGGCAGCGCCTCGGCGAAGGCCGCCGCCGGGCCGCTCACGGCGAGCTCGCTGAATACGACCATCTGCACCCACGGAAAGACCAGCATGACATGCTCGATGCTGTCTGCCATGCGCTTGAAGTTCTTGCCGGCCGTGGACACTTCGATCTGCATGGCCGCGATGGCGAACCGACTCATACGCATCTCCCTTCAATCTCTTCAGTGATGACGTTCAGCGCGGCGTCGAGCTGCGCGTCCGTGATGACGAGCGGACACAGCACGCGAATGACGTTGCCGTGGACACCGCAGCCGATGATGAGGACCCCTCGCGCGCGGCACGCGGCGATGACCTCGCGGGTCAGGTCCCCCGCCGGTCGCTCGGGGTCGCCGTCGTGGCACAGCTCGATGGCCAGCATGGCGCCGAGCCCGCGGACGTCCCCGACGATCGAGGTGCGCGAGCGCAGGGCCTCGAAGCGCTCCCGGATATGGGCGCCCAGCACGTCGGCGCGGGCGCAGAGGTCGAGCTCCTCCATGACGCGGAGGTTCGCGATCGCGGAGGCGCAGGCGACCGGGTTGCCGCCATAGGTGCCGCCGATGGTGCCCGGCACGGCGCCGTCCATGACGTGCGCCTTGCCGACGACGCTGGCGATAGGCATGCCGCCGCCCAAGGCCTTGGCCCAGGCGGAGAGGTCCGGGACCACGCCGAACCGCTGATATGCGCCCCAGGCGCCGGTGCGGCAGAAGCCGGTCTGCACCTCGTCGAAGATGAGCCCGATCCCGTGCTCGTCGCAGATCGCGCGGAGGCCCTCCAGATACGCCGCCGGGGCCGGTACGAAGCCGCCCTCGCCGAGCACCGGCTCGATGAGGATCGCGGCGAGCGAGGTCGGGGCGACCATATCGGAGAGTGACGCGCGCAGTCTGGCGAGCTCGCGGGCGACGAAGGCGCGCTCGGAGAGGCCGTCGCCGTTGTGGAAGCGATCCGGATAGGGGAGGCGGTAGATCTCGGGGGCGAACGGGCCGCTGCCGGCCTTGTAGACGACCTTCGAGGTGAGGCTCATCCCGAGCAGCGTGCGGCCGTGGAACCCCCCCGTGAAGCAGAGCACGCCCTGGCGTCCCGTGAACTGCCGGGCGATCTTGACGGCGTTCTCCACCGCCTCGGCGCCGGAGTTGACGAGCATCACCTTGGTGGCGGCGCCATGGGGCAGGAGCTCGACCAGCCGCTCGCAGAGCGCCACGTAGGGCTCGTAGGTGGCGATGTGGATGCAGGTGTGCTGCAGGAGCCCCACCTGCTCGCGCACGGCGGCCACGACGTCGGGGTGGCAATGCCCCGCGGTCATGACGCCGATCCCGGCTGCCATGTCGATGACCTCGCGACCGTCGGGCTCCACGAGGATGGCGCCGTGAGCCGACGCGACGACGATGTCCGAGCCGATGGGGACGCCACGCGCCACCACGGCCGCCCGACGTTCGAGGAGGGTGGCGGCGGCGTGGTGTGGATCAGCGGCGGGGAGAGCGGCGGGGTACAGTTCGGCCATGGAGCCTTTGGGCTGTTAAAGTAAATTAACACTATCAGCCCAACGAAGAACACACAAGGGCCACTTACGCGTTGTGCGCTGCGCATCTCCCGGTTAACATGCGCGCATGAGCGTAAATGATATTAAACATGTCGACGGTGGGGCGCAGCTCGAGCACCGCGCGGCGCTCGAGATCCCCGCTGACGAGCGCGTCGGCCCGCGCTTGAAGCTGCTGCGGGAGCGCCGCGGGCTCAGCCAGCGTGAGCTCGCGCGCCGCGCCGGGGTGACCAACGCGAGCGTCTCGCAGATCGAGCAGGACCGCGTGAGCCCGTCGGTGGCGTCGCTGCGCAAGCTCGCCGGCGCCCTGGGCGTGTCCCTGGCGGAGTTCTTCGCCTCCCAGCACGGCCCCCCACCGAGCCCCTTCCAGAGCGCCGCCGAGCTCCTCGAGATCGGCTCGGGTGGGGTGTCGCTGAAGCTCGTGGGCGGCGCGATGTCGGCCCGCACGCTGCAGATGCTGCGCGAGCACTACGAGGCCGGCGCGGACACCGGCCCCACCATGCTGCAGCACGCGGGCGAGGAGTGTGGGCTCATCCTGCGCGGCGCCATCGAGGTGACCGTCGGCGCGGAGGTCCGGGTGCTGCGCGAGGGCGACGCCTTCTACTTCGCGAGCACGACCCCCCACCGCTTCCGCAACCTCGGCGACGCGCCCTGCGAGCTCGTGACGGCCTCGACCCCCGCCACCTTCTGAACCGACGCTGACGCCGCCTGGCTCAGCGACACCACGAGCCCTCCGGAGGCCACGATGACCCCACTCGACTCTCCCCTCCTCGCTCTGACGGGCGGCTACTGGGACGGCAAGTTCCACGCGCTGACCGGCGCCACCATCACGGTCAGGGACCCAGCGAGCTACGAAGCGATCGCCACCCTCCCGCGGATGGGCGCCGAGCACGCGACGCTGGCCGTAGCAGCCGCCGTGCGTGCGCTCGCGGCGGGCCCGCCGGACCTCGAGCGCCGTAAACGAGCGCTGATCGCGGTCGCCGACGCCCACGACGCGAACTGCGACGAGCTGGCCCGCATCATCACGGCGGAGAACGGCAAGCCCCTGGCGGAGGCCATCGGCGAGGTGCGCTACGCCGCGGGCTTCTACCGCGACGCGGTCCGGCACGTCGACGGCCTGGCGCCGCGCACCCTCGCCGAGGAGCCGCGCGGCTGCACCTGGCGCGTCCACGCCCGGCCGGCCGGGGTCGCGGCGCTCATCACGCCGTTCAACTTCCCGCTGGCGATGCTGGCGAAGAAGCTCTCGGCGGCCATCGCCGCGGGCTGCCCGGTGGTCGTGAAGCCGGCCGAGAAGACGCCGCTGTCGGCCATCGCGCTCTTCGGGCTGCTGCACCGGCTCGAGCTCCCGCCGGGCACCCTGAACCTCGTCTACGGCGACGCGCCCGCCATCGGGCGCGTGCTGTGCGAGCACCCGGCGGTGCGGGTCATCAGCTTCACGGGCTCGACGGCGGTCGGGCAGTGGCTCGCGGCGGCCTGTGCCCCGCACATGAAGCGGCTCTCGCTCGAGCTCGGTGGCAACGCGCCCTTCGTCGTGTTCGCCGACGCCGACCTCGATCACGCCGCCGAGCAGCTGGTCGCGAACAAGTTCCGGTGCTCCGGGCAGACCTGCGTGTGCACCAACCGCGTGCTCGTCGAGGCGAGCGTCGCCGAGGCGTTCGTCGCGCGCGTGGCGAAGCGGGTGGCGGCGCTGACGCTCGGCGCGGGCGCGGCCGTTGGCACGGACGTCGGCCCCCTCATCGACCGCGCGGCCTTCGACAAGGTCTCGCGCCACGTGAGCGACGCGGTCGAGCGCGGCGCGCGGGTGGTCGTCGGGGGCGTGACGGCCTCCGGCGGCGACGGTGTCGGCGCGTTCTTCCCGCCGACGGTGCTCTCGGGCGTCACGGCCGAGGCGCTGGCGTCACAGGAGGAGACCTTCGGGCCGCTCATCGCGGTCGGGACCTTCAGCGGCGAGGCGGAGGGCATCGCGCGCGCCGACGACACGGCCTACGGGCTCGCGGCCTACGTCTTCTCGGCGGACCTCGCGCGCCTCGAGCGGGTCGCCCAGGCGCTGCACTTCGGGCACGTCGGCCTCAACACGGCGACCGGGCCCACCCCGGAGGCCCCCTTCGGCGGGATGCGCATGTCGGGCGTCGGCCGCGAGGGCGGCGAGCAGGGCGTGCACGAGTATGTCGAGTGGCAGACGACGCCGATCGGGCTGCCGTAGCCCCGTCGGCGATGGCCCCCCCGCGGCGCGCACGGCGGCTGCCGGTGACGTTGACAGCGACACGGCCTTCGAGGGAAGACGGTGGCTTGCAGGCGTGAATCGGCGACCGAGGCAGCGTCGGAGGGCGAGTGGGCGAACACGTTCCGAGGGAGTCGAGCACCCGGGTCGAGGCGAGCGGGTCTGGCGGGTCGACTCCGGGCGGCGCGAGCGCTGGCCCGCGGGGCGGCCTCGGGGCGCTGCGCGGGCTCTCCTACGACGAGCAGGTGCAGCGCCTGTCCCCCGACGGAGGGGCGGTGCAGCGCCGCGAGGGCGGCCCGGCCGCCGCGCCTGCGCCGGCGGCCGCGGGCGGGATCGACACGGCGAGCTACGAACGCTGGCTGCAGTCCGGCCTGAACGCCGTCCTCCACGCGAGCCTCGCGGTGGACGGCGTCCTCGGGCCGGCGACCAGCCGGACGGTGCGGACCTTCCAAGGGCGGGCCCAGGAGCTCGTCGGGACCAGGCTCGCCGTCGACGGGGTCGCGGGTGCGCAGACGAAGGACGCGCTGGCGACCGCCACCGCCACGCCGGCGCCGACCATCCGCGAGCGCCAGCGGCGGCGCGAGGCCGCGGCCGACGCCGAGACAAGCGGTCCGCAGGCTGCGCCGGGGGCACCGCCGGAGCCGGGGTCCGCTCCTGGTGCGGCGCCAGCGGAGGCGCCGACGACGGAGGCCGAGCCGACCTCCTCGCCGGAGCTGACCGCCGAGGAGCGCGGTCAGGAGGCGCAGACCCAGACCGAGCTTCGCGGGGCGCTCGGCGGCGCCGCGACCGAGGCCCGGTCCAACGGGGCGGAGCCCGACGTGGACGCCGCCTACGAGGAGACGCGCCGCTGGACGGAGGAGCGCCGCTCGCTCCTCGACACCAGCAGGGCCGTCTCGGTTCACAGAAAGCTCGTCGCCGAGTACCAGGCGGCGCACCCCGATCGGCCCGACGCCGCCGCGATGGACCGCTTCATCGCGCAGCGCTGGTTCAAGGCGTACTGGATGCTCAAGTGTTACCAGTTCGCGGCGGCCGTGCAGCAGCGCCTCCAGCCCGGTCGCCACCCGAGCCTCATGAAGCTCGTCGCGCAGACCAAGGCGGCGGCGGCGGGCGGCGACGCGAGCCTCGTCCGCGGCCGAACGGCGGTGTACCGAGGCCGGACCCTCGCGGAGCTCGGCGCCGCGGAGCTCGCCCGGCCCGTCCTGCAGGCCGGCGCGGCGATCCACGTCAAGCTGCACTTCGAGGGCGACAACCCCTACGAGTTCAAGGACGACTTCCACCACTGGGTCGTTTACGCGGGCGGCGGCAAGTTCTCCGACTCGCTCACCGGGCAGAACAAGTCCGGCGCGGCCATGGACCAGACGCTGCGGGGCTGGGTCCGGAGCGCGTTCAAGAACCCGGACTATCGCTTCATGCACGACGATCCGCGCTTCGCGAGCGGCAAGGACTCGCGGGGGCGCCCGATCGTCGTGCCGAACCTCCAGCCGCGCGTCTCGGCGGAGTATGATCCGACCCAGGCCACGACGCGGCGGGAGGGGTGATGATGTTCGGGCTGACGATGACCTTCGCGATCTGGCTCGGCGCGTCCGTCGCGGCGGCACCCGAGGCGGCGCCGCTGAAGCCGCTGGGGGTCGAGGCGTCGAGCGCGCGGCCGGCTGCCGACGGGCGCACCTTCGGGGCGGAGAACCTCTTCGACGGCGACCCGGCGACGGTGTGGCAGCCGGACGCCCGGGGGGCGCTCGGCCTCGGTCAGTTCGTCCGCGTCGACCTCGGCCGCGTGCTGGAGATCACCGAGATCGAGGTGCTCAACGGCGACCAGAGCGCCGCCGCGGGGCAGGACCGGTTCTGCGCCAACGCCCGCGCGCGCTCGCTGTGGATCCACGGCGACGCCGGGCTGCCGCGGTGGCTCTCGGCCGTCGAGGACGACGGCATCCGGCGCTTCACCCTGACGCGGCCCGGCAAGCGAGCGGGCGCGGGTCCCCTGCGCACCCGGCACCTCGTCGTGCTCATCACGGCGGTCACGGCGGGGAGCGCGCAGCGCGACAACGCCGGCCTCGCGGAGATCCGCGTCTTCGGCCGCCCTGTCGACCCGCCGACGGCCGCGGAGACGGGCGAGGTGGCCTGCGCCTCGGCGCGCATGAGCGCGCTGCGGCTCGGGCTGCTGACGACCTGCGCGGCGCGCTACCGGACCGAGCGCCCGAAGGCCGAGTGCACGCTGCTGCGCGACCTCCTCAACACCTGCGACCCCGGGGGCGGGATGATGGGCGAGCCCGAGTCCCCCATCACCGTGGCGGGGGCGGACTTCGCGCGCGGCCAGGTCCGGATCGCGTTCACCGGTGCGGAGCCGCCATTTCCCGACTTCGTCGCCGAGCTCGTCGCCAAGGACGGCGGCCCGTGGTCGGCCGCCAAGCTCACCTGCACCGTCGGCGACGAGGCGTGCGGCGCCACCCACCAGGTGGTGGCCGACGGCGGCGGCGACGACTTCGAGCTCGAGGCCTCGGGGGCGTGTAAGCCGCGCGCGGTCAAGGCGGTCGCCGCGCCCAAGTGACGCTGGCGGCGGTCACCCGTCGGCGGGGCGCAGGGTTCAGACGCGTCCGGCGGCGACCTACTCGGTGGCGTCGAGGGAGTCGCAGTGCGGGGCGTAGACGTGACCGGCGACGGTCACGAGGGGA
The DNA here is from genome assembly GCA_002841945.1 of Deltaproteobacteria bacterium HGW-Deltaproteobacteria-14. Taxonomy (GTDB): domain Bacteria; phylum Myxococcota_A; class UBA9042; order PHBI01; family PHBI01; genus PHBI01. Next base: position 34,981 of record PHBI01000137.1, on the reverse strand, counting down.
TCGCCGTCCGCGCTGACGATGGCGACCTCGACGTCGAAGGCGACGAAGGCGCCCGGATCCACGGCGGTGATCGGCTCGGCGCAGGCGGTGCACAGGGCGGCCGCAGTCGGCGTCAGCGCGATGGCGTCGGCGCTCGCGAACACCAGCCCGTCGGGCAATAGGTCGCCTTCGAAGTCGACGAGGGTCGCGTTGAGGCCGTCCGCCTCGGTGAGCGTGGTCGTCCCGAGGGGCAGCTCCGCCCCGCTCAGCGTCAGGAGATAGGCGGGGGTCGGCGAGGTCTCGGTGGGACAGCCCGGGCCAGCGCCCTCGGTCGCCTCGACGTACAAGGTCGTCGCCGCCCCCGCGCTGAGGGTCAGCCCGAAGTGCCCCTCGCCGAGCGCCCGGGTCTGCCCGCCGGCGACCCGGGTCGCCACCACGTCCTGGTGCGCACAGGCGCCGCTGCACACGCTCGGCAGGGCGTCGCCGGGCTGCCCGTCGGCCGACGGGCAGGTGTCCGCTGCGTCCGGCGCGACGTCGACGTCCTCACCCTCGACGTCAGCGCCGGCCACGGCGTCCGCAGCGTCGGTGACGTCGACCGTCGCCGCGTCCGCCCCCGAGCTGTCCGGCGAGCCCGCCGCGTCATCACCACACGCCGCCGCGGCGACCCACCCAAGCACGAACCCGATCACGAGGAGACGCTTCATGGGCAGGAGGTCTGCCACAGGCCGGCGCACAGGTCTCGGCAAAAAACCGCGCCGGCCGGGTGGTCAGCGGACGAAGACGGACCAGCGGGCCTTCGCCTTCTCGGTGTCGGACCAGGCGGAGTTCGACGTCTTGGGGCCGCACAGGTAGCTGTAGTGGTAGCTCGTCGAGGGCCACGTCGCGTTCGGGATGTTGAACGTGTAGTGGTGGTGGCCCCAGTTCGTGCCGGTGAGCTGGAAGCTCTCGTTGTTCGGGTTGTCGTGGTAGTTGCCCTCGAACCACCCGCCGCCCGCGGACGCGTTGGCGACGTTGTTCCAGCCGCCCACCGCGCCGTAGTAGATGCCGTTGGTGCCGCCCACGGTCTCGCCGGCGGCGGTCGTGCCGCGGCGGGCGTCCGTGAACACCTCCCAGAGCGTGAGGATCTGGACGTTCGCGCCCCCCATGCTGGTGCGGTTGTAGTTGGCGGGCTGATACGACGACAGGCTGACCTGCGGGTTCGTGGCGATGTTGCCCTGGTAGTCGCACTTGAACAGGAAGTCGTGGACCTGCGCGGTGGTGAAGATGTTGGATGTCCCGCCGGTGTAGCAATCCGGGTAGGTCGAGCAGACGGTGGTCGTGCCGATGAAGGGCGTGTTGTCGAAGGTCGCGAAGTTGGAGTTCTGCACCAACGTCCAGCCGCCGCCGTCGGTCGTCATGTCGCAGTACACCGCGAACGCGGCGTTCGCGCCGTTGGCGTCGGGGTCGATGGTGTAGGTCCCGCTGGCGGTGTAGCCGAGCGCGCGCCAATCGGCGCAGCTCGTCGGAGTGCCCTGCTTGTCGCCGACGTCGCACATGAAGCGGGTCGACGTCGGGATGGTCGAGGTGAGGTCGTCCCAGTGGTAGGGGACGCCGCTGGCGTCGAAGTCGTAGTACATCGACACGCTGGGGCTGTTGTTGCCGTTGGGCTCGGCCACCGTCGTCAGCGCGCTGACGAAGAAGTTGCCGCCGTCCGCCGCGACCCAGGCGCATGACGGGTTGCCGCTGCGCAGGGGCGTGTTCAAGCAGGTGGCACCCGCGGTGGGCGGGTAGATGCCCATGATGCGCAGGTAATAGGCGTGGCTGTCGGCGCCGTAGCTCGTGCTCTTGGCCACCTGCCAGGCCGACGTGAGGTGCGCAGGGCTGCGCGGGATGAAGAGGTTCATCCCCACCCCATCGCAGTACGTTTCGGCCTGAACGGCGTTGTAGGCGCTGCCCACCAGGACCTTCAGGTAGGTGTAGCCGCCGCCGTCGGAGGTCATATCGCACCAGACGTTCGACGCCGGGGCCGACCCGCCGCCGTCGGGGTCGACGTAGCGCGCCCCGCTCGTGACGTCGCCAGCCTGGCGGGCCGTCAGGCAGCTCGCGTAGTAGCTACAGGTGACGCCGTTGCCGTAGCCCGTCCCACCAAAGCAGGTGCAGGTGCGGCTCCCCGTCGTGTTCGCGCACGCGGCGTTCGAGCTACAGCCGCCGTTGTTGGTGAGGCACTCGTCGATGTCGCCGCACGCGGCCCCCGCGCTCGGCTGGCTGTAGCCGCTGTTGCAGGTGCCGCAGACCGAGTTGCCCGCGGACGTGCAGGTGGGCGTCACGGCACACTGGCTGACCGCCGTGCAGCTGGGGCAGGTGCGGTTGGTCGTCGCCGTGCAGGCCGTGCCCTGGTAGGTCCCGGCCGCGCAGACCGTGCAGGCGCCGCAGACCTCGTCCCCGTCATCGTAGGTGCCCGCGCCGCAGGTCGCGCACGCCGTCTGCCCGCTGCTGGGCTGCACGGTGCCGGGGGCGCAGCCTGCACACACCTCGGTCCCGTCGTCGTAGGTCCCCGCGAGGCACGCCGTACACGAGCCCGCGCCCGCGCCCGGCTTCACCGACCCGGCGGCGCAGCTCCCGCACACCTCGTCGCCGTCG
>PHBI01000137.1:16547-32324 GCA_002841945.1 Deltaproteobacteria bacterium HGW-Deltaproteobacteria-14 | reverse complement strand
AGCTCCCGCACACCTCGTCGCCGTCGTCGAACCACCCGGGGGGACAGGCCGTACACGAGGTCTGCCCGGCGGTCGGCTGCACGCTGCCCACCGCACACCCGGCGCACACCTCGGTCCCGTCGTCGTAGGTGCCCGCGAGGCACGCCGTACACGAGCCCGCGCCCGCGCCCGGCTTCACCGACCCAGCGGCGCAGCTCCCGCACACCTCGTCGCCGTCGTCGAACCGCCCGGGGGGACACGCCGTACACGACGTCTGCCCCGCCGTCGGCTGCACGCTGCCCACCGCGCAGCCGGCGCACACCTCGGTCCCGTCGGCGTAGGTGCCGGCCGCGCAGACCGAGCACGCCGTCTGCCCCGCGCTGGGCTGCACCGAGCCCGCCGGGCACGCGGCGCAGACCTCCGTGTCGTCGTCGATGAAGCCGGCCGGACAGGCCACGCACGCGATCTGCCCGGGATCGGGCTGGACCTCGCCCGCCGGGCAGGTCGCGCAGACCTCGGAGCCGTCGTCGTAGCTGCCCTCGGGGCAGACCGCGCAGGCGAGCTGCCCGCTCGCCGGCTGCACCTCACCGTCGGCGCACGCCACGCAGCTGAGGCCATCGCCGGCGAAGCCCGGGTCGCAAGCGCAGGTGCGCCCGCCGATCGTGTTGGCGCACGCCGCGTTGGCGTCGCAGCCGCCGTTGCCCGTCGCGCACTCGTCGACGTCGACGGTGCACGTGGCGCCCCCATAGCCGGTGCCGGCGCAGTCGCAGTGGTTCGGCAGGTCGCAGCGCCCGCCGTTCTCGCATGCTGCATCGCACAGCGGGGTGCTGCAGGTGCTGTCGCCATACCCTGTGCCGTCGCAGACGCAGACGTTGTCGAGCCCCTGCGCAACGCACACGCCGTGATCGCAGCCCGGATTACAGATGGGGGCCCCCGCCGAGAGCACCTGCCCGTTGGCGCTCGAGGGGTGGGTCGGCTGGAAGCGGTGGCGGAAGTAGACCGGCGTCGCGCCCCAGGTGAAGCCGTTGAGCAGCGGCAGGTAGCCGAGGTAGTGGGTGGCGACCGCGCCGTCGTCGCCGTCGACCTGGTGGGTGGTACACACGCGGCGGCCGTCGGGGTCGAGGCCGTCGCTGAGGGTGACCTGCCAGTCGATGACTGGGTAGACGGTGCCCGGGGGCAGCGGGAAGCCGCCCGCCTCCTGGGGGAAGGGCTCGGCCGAGGCGGTCGCGCGGGTGGTCAGCGTGCAGGCGCCGTTGGTCTTGAAGTGGGAGGCGTCGAGGCCCAGGGAGACGTTCCAATACGCCTTGCCGGCGAAGCCCTCGACGCCGCGGTAGACGGCCGCGCCGAAGAGGTAGTCGCCGGGGTTGGCGGTCGGCGTGACGTTGCCGAGGCCGGTCGGGGCGACGCGCACGTCGCTCGCCTGGCCCGCGCAGTCGATGACGAGGTCGTCCATGTACAGGTAGGTCGTGCCGCTGAGCGAGCCGGTGCAGGCGAAGCCGAGCACGACGGTCATGTCGCGCGCGCCGTCGGCGTTGTGCAGCAGCTCGAGGTCGCCGCCGCCGGCCGTCTGGCAGTCGAGCTTGGCCGAGCAGAAGATGTCGCGGAACTGCACGGCCACGTCGAAGAAGCCCTGGTCGGCCCGACGCGCCAGGGTGATGTCGAAGGTGACCGCCACGTCGCGGTCGTCGACGCAGGTCGCCTCGCGGAGGATCGGCGTCGGGTTCATGTAGCTCCCGACCGGGACCACGCCGTTGACGTCGCGCAGGGCCGTGAGCTCGAGCTTGACCGTGTTGACGCCGGTGGAGGCGTCGCAGGTCCCGACGTAGGCGAGGCTGCCGGCCCCGTCGCCGTAGCGCTGCGACGTCACGGCCCGCGCCCACACCTCCGAGCCGCCGCCGTTGGCGCCGTTCGTCACCGTCAGCGTGTAGTCCGCGTCGGTGATCCCGGACAGGTTCAACGGCGCCACGTTGATGGCGAGGCGACCCGTGGGTGTGTTCGGCGCCTCACCGGCGCAGCCCGCGGAGACGGACGCGAGAATCAGGGCGAGCCCGACTCGGAGGTTCGGCGTAATGGGGCAGGCCCTCTGTGCGGGTGCGAGATATGGGGTGCGTTCGGTGGTCAACGGTGCAATCCTGTGAGCGATATCGTAGCTTGTTGCGCTGCAAACCGCCAGCCCCAGCGCCCGGGGCGAAGAGTGGCTACCCACTTGGTCAACGCCTGCGTGTGTAACCGGGCGGGAGGCGGCGTGAGAACGGGCGCGTAGGCGTCAGCGTTGGCGGTAGCGGGCGGGACGGCCTCAGCGCGGACACGAGCACGCGCAGCGGCAGGCGACGCCCATCGGGCAGCGCCCCATCCCGAGGCGCGGTGAAGGCCGCGGCGGCGTCGGCGGCGCCCACCAGCTGCGGCGGGCTCCCGGGCACCGCCCGTCTCTCATTGACCGGGTGTGGTGCGACGCTACTGTCGAGGTTCTCGTGCGATCCGCACGAGGCAGACGGCCCCCGGCACCCGCCTCTCCGGCGGGGCTGGACGTGGCCCGTTCACCTCCGCCAAGACACGCCGCGCGCGTGATGGAGTCCGCCATGCTCTCGACTCGACCGACCCAGACCAACGACCAAGCCCGGACGCCTCGCCAGCGCCCGCCGATCACCATCGCGACGGATGACTACGAGAAGCTCCAGCGGGTCATCGATGCCAACTCAGTGGGGCGCCACGCGGACCTCGCTGACGCGTTGGACGAGGAGCTCTCGCGGGCTACCGTCGTCGACCCGTCGGCGGTCCCTCCGGACATCGTGACGATGCAGTCGTCGTGCGTGTTTCGTTTCGAAGACACGGGCGAGGAGCGGGAGGTGACGCTGGTCTACCCGCAGCAAGCCGACGTGGCGCGGGGGCGGGTGTCGGTGCTGGCCCCGGTCGGCGCCGCGCTGCTCGGGCTCGCGACGGGCGACAGCATCACCTGGAACACACCAAACGGCCCGCGGCGAATCGCCGTGGTGCGGGTGCGGCGGGCGGACGCCGTGTAGGGCGAAGCCGCGCCCCGCCGTCACGAGGCGGCGGGGCCGGCTGTCCCGCGTCAACGTCAGCGGCAGCGGCAGCGGCCGGCGTCAGCCGCCGGGGGGCCCGACGATGACCGCGCGGTGGACGAGGCAGTCGTCGTCGGCGGTGACGACGACCTCCTCGGCGCCCAACGCGGCGCAGCGGCCGACGTAGGCGCGCAGGCCCCGGTCCGACACCCCGCGGGCGAGCAGCGCGTCGCACCCCCGCTCCCAGGTCTCGAGGCTGGCCAGCGGCCCGGTCACGGCGTCGTGCAGGAGCAGCCGCTGCTCGAGCCCCCGCCCCTTGGCGAGCCCGGGGAGCGCGAGGTGGACCCAGCGCAGCCCGACCGCCCAGCCGGCGGGGACGCAGGTGGTCACGCGCTCCGCAGGGCTCGCGCCGACCAGCGTGTGCAGCTCGCTCCAGCCGCACGGGCAGCCGCCCGAGCGCGGCACCGGCGGGATCCGCGGCAGCGTCGATGGCCCCGGCCCGACCTCGGGCGCCCGCTTGCACAGCCGCCCACCACCGCCGCGGGTCGGCGCCTCGGCCGCCACGATCGGGTAGGCCGCCAGGCGTTTCAGCCACGCCGCCAGCTCCGGGTGTGCCCGAAAGTCGCGCGCCGCGCCGCTCAGCGCCTTGCCCCAGGTCTTGCGGTCCCCCTCCGGGGCGTCAGCCGCGGGCGGCCGGTTCGCTTCCATCCACGCTCCCCACGCCACCAGCGCGCGGTCCTGGGTCAGCGCCTCGCGGACCGCCGGCGCCACCCCCGCAGCGGCCTTGTCCGCCTTGTCCAGCGCGCGCTCGGCCTTCTTGAACTGCCCGGCGTAGAAGTGGACACAGGCGAGCGAGCTCTCGACCACGAGATCGCTCGCGCCCAGCGACCGCGCCTCGCGCAGCAGCGCCTCCGCCTTCGCGAGGTCCTTCTGCACCCCTTGGGTGACCGTACGGTCCTTGTTCAGCTGCGCCAGCCGCTCGTCCCAGAACGCCGTGTGGCTCGGGTAGACCGGCACGCAGCGCGCGTTGACGAGCGCCACCCCGGGGACGTCCGCGACCGCCACCCAGCGCCCCTCGTCGATCCCGAGCTTCATCCGCGCCAGCGCCTCGAGCACCAGGAACTCGCCGACCCGCTTGGCGTGCAGCTCCATGTGGTCGTTGACCCAGCCGAGCAGCTCGGAGGTCGTGTCGCGGTCGGCGAAGGTCAGCGCCGCACCGACATCGTAGAGGCTCTCGTACACGTCGAAGCTGCGCAGCACCTGCTCGAGCGCCCCCTTGCGCCCGCTCCGATAGGCGTCGTCGACCCCGGCCTCGACGTTCAGGAACAGGTCCATCACGTCGTCGCACGCCAGCTGCCGCGTCGAGTACCCCGCCGCCGCCGCGAGGAACGCCCCGTGGACGTCGGCGACCTCCTCGAGCTCCTGCGTCCACGCCCCGGCCGTCCAGCGCCCCGCGGCGTCGAAGTCGTGCAGCCGATGGCCCAGCTCGTGGCCCAGGATCAGCGCCAGGAAGCTCTCGTCATAAAGCGCGTTCCGGCGCAGCAGCTCGAGCAGCCCGTAGGTCACGTACAGCTTCGGCGCGCCGCCCGTCTCGCAGATGGCCGCGTAGGGCGGAAACGCCGCCCCCGCGTGGCGCGCCGTCGGCCCCACCACGAAGAGGTCCGTCACCCGCCGCGTGTCGGCGCGAAACGGCGTGTAGACCCGCTCCCAGGTCGCCCTCGCCGTCAGCACCAGCGGGTCGAGGGGGTTCGCCTCGGGCAGCGCTGCTCCGGCCGTGTTCGCCGCGCCGCACAAATCGAACGCCAGCGCGTCGCCACGCGATACTGCGATCATCGCGAGCGCCACGATGCCGCACCGCAGCACGCGGGCCGCGCGGCTCATGGCGCCGTGGCGGTGAAGGTCGCGGAGGCGAACTGGCCCCACACGTCCTGGCAGGTCAGGGTGATCGACGCGCCGTCCTCGGCGTCCGGGGCCGCCTCGACGTGGACCGCCTGGCCGCCAGGGCCATCGCCGATCGCGGTGGGCGCCGCGGTGACGTCGCCGCCGTCGAGGGTCGTGACCGTGATCGACGCGCTCGGGGTCGCCTGGCAGCCGGCGATCTCGCCGCTCGTCAGCACCGCGACGTCGAGCCCGGTGCCGGCGTAGAGCGTGGCGCCCGCCGGGGCGAGGCGCGGCGCGGCGACCACCGGCACGGTCGTGATGGCGGTCGCGCCGGTGCTGTAGGCGGCGGTGATGACGGCGGTGCCGGCGGCGTTCGGGGTGAAGAGCACCGTCGCCCCCGCCTCGCCGTCGCCCGTCGCGCCGAGGGTGACGCCGCCGTCGAGCCCGATCCCCTGCAGGACGCCGTTCGACGCGGTCAGGATGACGCGCGCGTTCGCGGGGTTGCCGGTCGCGGCGACGGTGACGACCGCGGTCGCGGTGCCGTCCGCCGGCAGGTGGTCGCGGCCCTGGGGGACGGCGATGGCGAGGGAGACGTCGTCGACGACGATGTCCGACGGCGGGTTGGTCACGGTCAGGGTGAAGGTCCCGCTGCCGGACTGGCCGTACTCGTCGCGGCAGGTGACGGTGACGCTGTCGGCCTGCTTCGCGCCCGCGAGGCCGGCGACCTCGAGCTGGTAGCGGCCGAGCTCGTTGCGCTCCATGGCGACCGCGGCGGTGCCGATGTCGCTGCCGTCCTGGCGCACGGCGAGGCCGGTCGTGGGGGAGGCCTGGCAGGAGTCGAGCACGCCGTCGGTGACGATGAGCGCGAGGAGGCTCGCGCTGGGCACGAGCACCGCGCGGCTCGGGGCGAAGACGGGGCGCGCCGCGGCGGTCACGACCGTCGAGCCGAGGGCGCCCTCGGCGGTCGCCGTGATGACGACGGCGCCCGGCGTGTCGGCGTAGAACAGCGCCGTGGCGGTGGCGACGTCGGTGCCCGGCTGGGCCACGAGGAGGACCTCGCCGGCGGCGTTGACCCCTTGGAGCTTGCCGCTGGCGGCGTGCAGCGCGACGTGGGCGCCTCCGGCCCGGCCGGTCGCCGTGATGGTCAGGGCGGCGGCGGCGCTCTCGTTGCTCGGGAGGCTCGAGCGCTCGCCCGGGTAGGTCGCGGTGACGGTGAGGTCGGTGATGGCGATGTTCGGGGTCAGGTCCACCGGCAGGGTGAACGCCTCGAACGGGTAGCGGTTGCCGCAGGCGTCGACGGCGGCGGCCTCGACGGGCACCTGGCCGCCGGCGTCCGGGGTGCCGGCGAGCACGAGGTCCTGGTAGCTCAGCGTGACCGTCCAGCGCTGGAAGTTGAACGCGTTGAGCGTGGCGGCGACGCCGGCGACGACGACCTGGCGGATGGCGAGGCCGTCCTCGTGGTTGGCGGTGCCGCGGATGACGATGGTGTCGCCCTTGGAGAGCGGCGCGTCGGGCAGGGCCTCGAGGGCGACGGTGCCGGTGACGCGGCTCTGGGCGAGGGTGAAGGGGCCCGGGTCGCTCGGGCACGACAGCGCCTCGCCGGCGTCGGCGGCGTCGCAGGCGGCGAGCGGCGCGAGGGCGAGGGCGAGGGCGAGGGCAGCTCTGGTCAGATTCTTCATGGTTCCGACCCCTTACTGCAGCAGCGCGGCCGAGCCGGCGGCGCCGATCTTGAGGAAGCTCGGGGAGAGGTTGATGACGACCCCGAGCCCGAAGACGTAGCGGTCCTCGGTGGGGACGGCGCCGTCGATGGGCTGGCCGACGTGGTAGCCGGCGGCGAGGCGCTCGACCCGGCGCAGGTTGCCGGTCACGGCGATCGAAAACGACGGCGTGAGCTCCCACTCGACGCCGAGGTGGACCGACTTGAAGAACTGCGCGGTGCCGTCGGAGCTGGCGCTGACGAGGCCGAGGCCGAAGTACGGCGAGAAGCAGAAGGGGGCGCTGTCGCAGCCCGCCGCCGAGCGCCCGCCGGCGTCGAGGTAGGGGGCGTAGCCGACGACGAGGTCGACGTCGACGGGGTTCTTGCTGGACGCGGCGATCTCGGCCTGCGAGCTGTTGGGCGCGGTCACCTTCGAGTAGGTCTGGTCGACGCCGCCGAGGAAGACGCCGGCGACGCCCATCCGGAAGGCGCCGGAGTAGGTCTCGTCGATCCAGAACTCGACGAGCAGCGGCGAGCCGACCTCCTCGCCGGCGAGGTTCGAGAGCTTCACGGTGAGCGGGGCGTAGCCGGGCTGGCGCGGGGCGAGGGTCTGGGTGCTCAGCGTCAGGTCCGGCGCGGTCACGCCCTGGGCGCCGCCGACCCCGCCGCCGCGAGCGCCGGTCGAGCGGACCCGCAGCTCGCCGCGGTTGCCGGGGACGTAGGTGCCGATCTGCCCGCCGAGGCTGACGTCGACGCGGCGGTCCACGAAGTGCAGGACCTGGATGTAGAAGTAGCGGTTGGGCTTGGTGAGGCGCGTGCCCTCGGGGAGCATGCGGTAGCGCAGGGTGTCGCTGGTGGCGTCGACGCAGACGACGATCATGTCCTCGTGGGGGAGCTTCGGCGGCGGGCAGGCGAAGTCCTGGGGCACGGTGACGGTCCACTTGCCGCGGTTGTCGGGGTCGGAGGGGTCGCTGGTGGCGACCTCGACCGTCTTGCCGCCCGAGCTCACCGCCGCGGCGGTGGTGGCCGTGTGGTTCGGCGGGGGCGGGGCCACCGGCAGCACCTGAAAGGCGATGACGCGCTCGTCCTGGCGGGCGAACACGGTGTATCGCCCGGCGAGCGCGACGGCCTGGCGGAAGGTCGCGTCGTCGAGCTGGAGGCGGCCAGCGACGAGCTCGGCGTCCCGCCAGGCGACGGGGGTCGCGCCGCTGTAGCTGAGGTAGGTCACGCCGTCGGCGCTGAAGCCGGGCGGCAACACGACCTCGCGGGCGGTGGTGTCGAGCTTGGCGGGGCCGGGGCCGTTGCGCCACCCAGGGACGAGGCGGAGCGCCTCGGCGCCGTCGGGGCCGACGAGCTGGAGGTCGACGGCGGCGGGGTTCTCCATCGCCCACAAGAACGGGCACTCGCCGGTGAGCGCGCCCCCGGAGACGGTGAGGGCGCAGCCCGGGATGACCTGGGGGGCGCCGGCGATCAGCGCCACCTGGCTGGCGACGATCTCGACGTCGCCGAGGTCGTCGCCGACCTGGAGCGTCTTGGCGGCGAGGTCGAAGGGGGTGAACGGGGCCTCGGCCCGGGCCGACGCGGGCGCAGCCGCCGCCGCGGCGGCGGCGCACGTGAGCAGGGCGCACCACAGCGAGCGTGGTGGACGCATGGAGCCTCCCGGGCGGGTGAGAACGGTGGTGGGTGGGGCCCGACGGACCGACCTGCGAGCGGCGCTGTCGCGCCGTCAAGACGTTGGACATCACCCAGAATGTTGTCAACCCGACCCGGCATTCCGGCCCCGCGCGCGCGGCGTCGGGCGGCTCGACCGCAGGGCGACCCAGGGCCCCCCGAGGGCGGCCGGGATTCGGTTTCCCATCGCGAGCGAAGCCTGGTAGATCCTGGCCCGAAGGCGAACGGTCGGGCGGCCGCGGGGGAGACCCCCCGACGAGGCCGCTGCCCTCGAGGAGGCGGCGTGGCGACAGCGATCCCCCCACCCGGGCTCTTGGCGCTCGCGGACGGCACCATCTTCCACGGGGTGTCGGTCGGCGCGGCCGGCCACGCGGTCGGCGAGGTCGTGTTCAACACGGCCATGACGGGCTATCAGGAGATCCTGAGCGACCCGTCGTACCACCAGCAGCTCGTGACCCTGACCTACCCGCACGTCGGCAACACCGGCGTCACGCCGCAGGACGACGAGGCCCCGACCCCACAGGTCGCCGGGCTGATCGTGCGCGACGTGCCGCGGCTGGCGTCGAGCTGGCGCATGGCCGAGCCGCTGGGCGCGTGGCTCAGCCGCCACGGGGTCGTGGCGCTGGCCGAGGTCGACACGCGGCGCCTCACGCGGCACCTGCGCGAGCGCGGCGCCCAGGCCGGCTGCGTCGCGACCGGCGAGGGCGCGACCGCCGAGGACGCCGTCGCCCGCGCCCGGGGCTTCGGCGGGCTGGCCGGGGCGGACCTGGCGCGGGTCGTGACCCTGCCCGAGGCGACCCCCTGGACCGCCGGCAGCGTGCGCTGGGAGACCGACGGCGGCGCCCCGACGCCCCCGGGCGACGGCCCGCACGTCGTCGCCTACGACTTCGGCGTGAAGCGGAACATCCTGCGGATGCTGGTCGACCGCGGCTGCCGGGTGACGGTGGTGCCCGCGACGGCGACGGCCGACGCGGTGCTCGCGCTGGCCCCCGACGGGGTGTTTCTGTCCAACGGCCCTGGCGACCCCGAGCCGGTCACCTACGCCCAGGAGGCCATCCGCGCCTTCGTCGCCGCCGAGCTGCCGGTGTTCGGGATCTGCCTCGGCCACCAGCTGCTGTGCCTGGCGCTCGGGGCGAGCTCGCGCAAGATGAAGTTCGGCCACCACGGCGCCAACCACCCGGTGCGCGACCACGACGCCGATCGCGTGCTGATCTCGAGCCAGAACCACGGCTTCGCCATCGACGCCGTGACGCTGCCCCAGAGCCTGCGCGTGACCCACACCTCGCTGTTCGACGGCAGCCTCCAGGGGGTCGCCCACGCGACCCTGCCGGTCTTCGGATTCCAGGGCCACCCCGAGGCGAGCCCGGGGCCGCACGAGGTCGGGTCGCTGTTCGACCGCTTCGTCGGTGACGTGCGCGCCTATGCGGCGCGGAGGAGCGGCGATGCCCAGGCGTGACGACATCGAGAGCGTCCTGATCATCGGCGCCGGCCCGATCGTCATCGGCCAGGCCTGCGAGTTCGACTACTCGGGCACCCAGGCGTGCAAGGCCCTGCGCGAGGAGGGCTACCGGGTCATCCTGGTGAACTCGAACCCCGCCACGATCATGACCGACCCGGACATGGCCGACGAGATCTACGTCGAGCCCATCGCCTGGGAGTCGCTCGCGCGCATCATCGCCGTCGAGCGGCCCGACGCCATCCTGCCGACCATGGGCGGGCAGACGGCGCTGAACTGCGCGCTGGACCTGGCGAAGAACGGCTGCCTGGCGCGCTACGGCGTGGAGCTGATCGGGGCGAGCGTCGAGGCGATCGAGAAGGCCGAGAACCGCGAGGCCTTCAAGACCGCAATGCACAAGATCGGCCTCGATCTTCCGATGGGCCTGTTTGCGCATTCAATTCAGGACGCCCTCACGGCGGTGCAGCAGACCGGCTACCCGGCGATCATCCGGCCGTCCTTCACCCTCGGCGGGACCGGGGGCGGGGTGGCCCACGACGAGGCGGAGCTGCGCGAGATCGTCGCGCGCGGGCTCCTGGCGAGCCCTACCAACCAGGTGCTCGTCGAGGAGTCGGTGCTCGGCTGGAAGGAGTACGAGATGGAGGTCGTGCGCGACAAGCACGACAACTGCATCATCGTCGCCTCCATCGAGAACGTCGACCCGATGGGGGTCCACACCGGCGACTCGATCACGGTCGCCCCGGCGCAGACGCTGACCGACAAGGAGTATCAGCGGATGCGCGACGCGTCGTTCGCGGTGCTGCGCGAGATCGGCGTGGACACCGGCGGCTCGAACGTGCAGTTCGGCGTCAACCCGGTTGACGGTCGCATGGTCATCATCGAGATGAACCCGCGGGTGTCGCGCTCGAGCGCGCTGGCGTCGAAGGCGACGGGGTTCCCGATCGCGAAGATCGCGGCGAAGCTGGCGGTCGGCTACACCCTCGACGAGCTGAAGAACGACATCACGCGGGTCACGCCGGCGAGCTTCGAGCCAGCGATCGACTACGTCGTGACCAAGATCCCGCGCTTCGCCTTCGAGAAGTTCAAGGGCGCGGTGCCGCGGCTGTCGACGCAGATGAAGTCGGTCGGCGAGGTGATGGCCATCGGGCGGACCTTCGCGGAGTCGCTGCAGAAGGCGCTGCGCGGGCTCGAGGTGGGCGCGGTGGGGCTCGACGAGCGCGCCCCGATGGACGAGGCGGCGCTGACCTTCGAGCTGGCGAACCCGGGGCCGGACCGCATCTTCTACGTCGCTGACGCGCTGCGGGCGGGGTGGACGCAGGAGCGGGTACAAGAGGTCACGGGGATCGACCCGTGGTTTCTCGACCAGATCGCGCTCATCCTCGAGCACGAGGCGGAGCTGCGCGAGACGACGCTCGACGCCATCGCGCCGCGCGCGCTGTGGCGGGCCAAGCGCCTCGGCTTCTCGGACGCGCGGCTCGGCAAGCTGATGGGCGCCAAGGAGGCCGAGGTCCGCGCGTTCCGCGACCGCCACGAGCTGCACCCGGTGTTCAAGCGGGTCGACACCTGCGCGGCGGAGTTCGCCTCGGCGACGCCCTACCTCTACTCGACCTACGAGGAGGAGTGCGAGGCGCAGCCGACCGACCGCGACAAGTTCATGATCCTCGGGGCCGGCCCCAACCGCATCGGGCAGGGCATCGAGTTCGACTACTGCTGCGTCCACGCGGCGATGGCGCTGCGCGAGGACGGCTTCGAGACCATCATGGTCAACTGCAACCCCGAGACGGTGTCGACCGACTACGACACCTCGGACCGGCTCTACTTCGAGCCGGTGACCCTCGAGGACGTGCTGGAGATCGTGCGGGTCGAGCGGCCGCGCGGGGTGATCGTGCAGCTCGGCGGGCAGACGCCGCTGAAGCTGGCGCGGGGGCTGAAGGCGGCGGGGGTCAAGATCATCGGGACGAGCCCCGAGGCCATCGACCTGGCCGAGGACCGCGAGCAGTTCCAGAAGGTGCTGCGCGAGCTGGGGCTGCTGCAGCCGGACAACGCGACGGCGACGACCCCGGAGGAGGCCATCGAGCTGGCGAAGGCGGTCGGCTACCCGCTGGTGGTGCGGCCGTCCTACGTGCTCGGCGGGCGCGCGATGGAGATCGTGCGCGACGAGACGGAGCTGGCGGGGTTCCTCGGCGAGGCGTTCGCGGCGTCGGAGGACCAGCCGGTGCTGCTCGACCGCTACCTGCGGGGGGCCATCGAGGTCGACGTGGACGCCATCAGCGACGGGCACGTGGTGACCATCGGCGGCATCATGGAGCACATCGAGCAGGCGGGGATCCACAGCGGGGACTCGGCCTGCTGCCTGCCGCCCCACAGCCTGACGCCGGCGGTGCAGGCGGAGATCGAGCGGCAGACGGTGGCGATGGCCCACGCCCTGCGGGTGGTCGGGCTGATGAACGTGCAGTTCGCCGTCCAGGGGGAGTCGATCTACGTCCTCGAGGTGAACCCGCGGGCGTCGCGCACGGTGCCCTTCGTGTCGAAGGCGACCGGGCGGCCGCTGGCGAAGATCGCGGCGCGGTGCATGGTCGGGTGGCTGCTCGCCGACCAGGGCGAGGACCGGACGGTGCGCCCGACGGTGCACAGCGTGAAGGAGGCGGTGTTCCCGTTCCGGAAGTTCCCGGGGGTCGACGTGATGCTCGGGCCGGAGATGAAGTCGACCGGCGAGGCGATGGGGACGGGGGCGAGCTTCGGCGAGGCGTACGCGAAGGCGCAGCAGGCGGCGAACGTGACGCTGCCCCTTGAGGGGCGGCTGATCCTGCGGGTCGACCCCGATGACGCCGAGGAGCTCTTGCCCATCGCGCGGCGCCTGCAGGAGATGGGCTTCGACGTGGCGGCCGGGGACATCACGGCGGACGCGCTGGCGGGGCTCGGCTTCCCGCTCGAGCGGGTGACGCCGGAGCAGCGCCTCGAGGGGACGTCGATGGTGCTCGCGGCCGGGCGCGGCGCGGTGGACCTGCGGCGCGCGGCGACGCACGAGCAGATCACCTGCTACACGACCATCGCCGGGCTCTCGGCGGCGGCCGAGGCCATCACCTGGATGCGCCTCCGAGAGCACCTGCCCCGGCGCCTGCGCGACGTGAACTGGCACGAGTCGAACGTGCTGGCGGAGCGGATCAGGACCATCACGGGCGAGCGCGACCAGGCCCGCGACCAGCTCGAGCACGCCGGGCAGCTCATCGACGCGCTGCGGCGGCTCGTCGGCGCGGCCTACGAGGAGGGCTTCAAGGCTCGGGTGCCCGACAGCGACGAGCCGTGGCTCGTCGACTGGCTGCGCTCGAGCGCCAAGGGCGAGCTGGCCCGCTGGGTCGAGCCCAAGGTGCTGGAGCCCGACGGCGACTGAGCGCCCTACAGCTGACCACGCAGGACCTCGGCGGGCCTCGGGCGGGCGCGGCGGTGGGGGGGGAGCCTCAATGCCGATCAGTTAAGCATAACCGGTTGATGCAACAGGGGATGCTTACCACGGAGGGCACGGAGGCGGCTCGGGCGAACCCAGCGTCTCGGCGGGTGACAGAGGCTCTCCTCCGTGGCCTCCGTGACCTCCGTGGTGAAAAACAGAGCGTTGAGACACGCCGGAGCCTGAAGCTGCGCGGTCCTGCGCCTAAGTGACCAGCATTGGGGTCAGCCTCCGCTGGCGGGGCGGGCGTCGTCCTCGCGCCGCGCCCGCCGGGCGCGGGCGAGCCCGTCGAAGAAGGCCCAGACGCCGACAGCGAGGGCGAGGACCCCCACGCCGATGAGGCGCGGGTCGCCGTCCATGGCGGCGCCGACGAGGATCAGGACAGGGCCGAAGACGAGGAGCGCGATACCCACCCAGGACTGGGTGTGGGCGTCCCTCTTCTTGGGGCCGTAGAGCCGATCCAGCGCGGCGCGGTCCGCCTCGGCCTGACTCTTGGCGCGCCCTGCTTCGGCGCTCGGATCGTGATCGTCGGTGGTCATGGCGTCCTCTCGCGCCCGCGGGCGTGCGGGCTCACCGAGTTTCTTGGTTTACAGCAAGAAAAGGAAGGGGTCTCCTCACCGGGGCCCGAGGTAGGACCCGCAACCAACGTCCCCGGTGCAGGAAGAGAAGATGGCAAAGCACGTACTGACCAAGCTCGACACCAAGGCGCTCCTCGAAGAGGCCGCACGCAACGGCGATGTCTACCCCCTCAAGCCGGGGTGGCGGAAGTTCCAGAAGTTCGCCGCGGTGCTGACGTGCCTGCTGGTCATCACCCTGCCCCTCGGCATCTGGCTGTGGATCGCGGCCAACAAGGCGCACGTGGGGATCGGCGCGGAGGGCTTCGCGCTCAAGATGTTCGGGACGAAGGCCTGGGCCTGGAAGGACATCGAGTCCTTCACGCCGGTGAAGCTCGGCGCCGCCGCGATGGGCGGCGGCCTCGTCGGCCTGGCCATGGCCTCGGCCGTCTCGGCGCGGACCGAGGGCCTGCGCGGGCCGCTCCTGTTCAAGCTCAAGGACCGCAAGATGCCCCAGCAGATCCCGGCCCACCAGATCGCCAACTCCGTCGCGATGGCGCGCGAGCTCGAGCGGCGCTCGGGCCTCGAGATCTTCCCGCCCGAGCCCGAGGCCGCCGCGTCCTGAGCCCTCCGCGCCGCGGCCGGCGGAGGCCGCGCCGCGGCCGGAACGGTCTCGCCAGGGACCTTGATCCAGGCCCGAGCAGACTCCGCGAGGCCCTGCGACGATGCCCCTGGCCGCGCCGCGACCGCTAGAGGCCGCGGCGCGGCCAGCCTGCCGAGGACCCGAGGTCGAGCCGCAGCGACCCGCGGCTCGGACCAAGGTGTTCTCTGATTGCAAGAAGTTGGAGGCCTCATGCGTTGCAACACCCGAGCGCTCGCGCCGCTCGCCCTGGGCGCCGCCCTGGCCCTGGTGTTCGCCGGCTGTAGCGGCTCGACCCGCGACGACGCGAGCGACACCGTCGCGCCCGACGCGGTGATCAGCCCCAACGCCTGCGCGCGGGTCGCCGACGGGGCGCCCTGCGACGACGCCGACCCCTGCACCGTCGACGACGTCTGCCAAGAGGGGGCCTGCGTCGGCGGCGGGGCGCTCGACTGCGGCCGCGCCGGGGCCTGCGAGGTGGCGCGCTGCGAGGCCGGCGTGGGCTGCGTCATCGCCCCCCTGCCCGACGGCGAGGCCTGCGCGCTGGCCTGCTTCGAGGCGGCGACCTGCCGGGCGGGCGCGTGCGAGGGCGTCGCCGGCGCCGCGGTGACCTGCCCCGCATCGAGCGACCCCTGCGTCGCCGCGCTGGGCTGCGACCCCGCCACCGGCGCCTGTGTCGTCGTGACGTCGGCGGCCGAGGGGACCACCTGCGACCGCGACGACGACCCCTGCACCCTCGACGCGTGCGACGGCGCGGGTGTCTGCGCGTCGACCGAGGCCCGGGTGACGTGCGCCGCGGAGAGCGCCGCCGACCCCTGCTTCACCCACGCCTGCGTGGCCAAGCTCGGCTGCGTGGCGGTCGAGTTCGTCGCCGGCGCCTCCTGCGACGACGGCGACCCGTGCACCATGAGCGACACCTGCGTCGCGGGCGAGGACGGCGCCCGGGGCTGCGCGGGCGCGCCGGTCCCCATCGACGACGGCGACCCCTGCACCGCCGACGCGTGCGTCGACGGCGCCGTCAGCCACGCACCCCTCGACGGGGTGGTCTGCGATGACCCCGACGACCTCTGCGTCGGCGCCGGACTGTGCGACGCGGGCGTGTGCGACCTGGCCGTCATCGTGAGCTGCGACGACGGCGACCCCTGCACCGTGGACACCTGCGAGGCGGCGACCGGGACCTGCGCCCACGCCCTCGCGCCGACCGGGACCGCGTGCGACGACGGCGACGCCTGCACCACCGCCGACGCCTGCGACGCCGGCCTGTGCCTCGGCGCGACGGTGGCGGACTGCTGCGGCAACGGGGTCTGCGAGGCAGGCGAGAGCTGCGCCTGCGGCGACTGCGCGGGCGAGAGCTGCGACGACGGCGACGCCTGCACCTCCGGGGACGTGTGCCAGGGCGGGGCCTGCGGCGGCGCGACGGTGGCGGACTGCTGCG
>PHBI01000137.1:0-16531 GCA_002841945.1 Deltaproteobacteria bacterium HGW-Deltaproteobacteria-14 | reverse complement strand
GGGCGGGGCCTGCGGCGGCGCGACGGTGGCGGACTGCTGCGGCAACGGGGCCTGCGAGGCGGGCGAGGGCTGTGGCTGCTCGGACTGCGAGGGCGAGAGCTGCAGCGACGCCGGCGCCTGCGTCTCGGACGCGACCTGCCAGGGGGGCGCCTGCACCGGGACGACCGTCGCTGACTGCTGCGGCAACGGCGCCTGCGAGGCCGGTGAGGGCTGCGCCTGCGCCGACTGCGAGGGCGCGGCCTGCGAGGACGGCGACCCATGCACCGATGCAGACGTCTGCAACGGCGGCGCCTGCGTCGCTGGGCCGGTCGACCCGTGCTGCGGCGCCACCGGCGGGGTGTCGGTCCCCTGCGGCCCCGCGAGGCGCTTCGTGACCGCCGCCGGCTACGACAGCAACTCGGCGCGGCTCGTGGTGCTCGACGCGGCGGACGGGGCGACGCTGGCGTCGTTCTCGAGCGGGGTGACGGGCCAGGGCTTCGACGGCGTCGTCGCCTCGGCGGACGGGCGCTGGGCGGCGGGCTGGGGCACCGGCACGGCGAGCTCGACGACCTACGGCCACTACGGCTTCTACGACCTGAGCACCGATCCGCCGACGAAGACCGGCGGCATCACGAGCGGGAGCGTCGTCCAGGCCATTCAGGAGGTCGTGATGCTGCCGGGGGACCGCGCGCTGGGGGTATCCAAGAACACCTCGAGCGACGGCGGGATGGTCTTCGTCGACCTCGCCACGGGCGCGGTGATCGCGCGCGTCCCCCGCAAGAAGCCCAACTACGGCTGGGACCGGGCGAAGCTGGGGCCCGACGGCCGGTCCCTGGTCGCGTGGAGCACCGGGTGGCCCACCCAGTCGGCGCTGGGCTACCTGTCGGTCTTCGACGTGAGCGTCGATCCCCCCGTGGAGGTGCTGCACTACGACGACTCCGACGACTGGCCGAGCTCCTCGGTCGTGCGCATCCAGGACGCCGCGCTCACCGGCTGCGGCGGGCAGCTGGTGGTCGCCAGCGAGGACCTGTCGGTCATCGACGTGGCCACGGGGCAGCGCGTCCTCTACGCGGGGGCGACCGACTGGCTGCGCGGGATGGCGCAGATGCGCTTCACCGACGACGAGGCCCTCCTCTTCGTGCGCGAGTGGCACGGCTCGTCGAGCGCCTACTCCGGCTACCACGTCTTCGACTTCAGCGGCGGGACGCCCGCGAAGACCCACACGATGATGGCGACCGACAAGGAGAACCTCTACACGGCCGACATCGCCACGATCCCCGGGACGCATCTTGGGGCCAGCGCCGCCGACATGGCCGCCATCTGGGACCTCGACACGGGGACCAGGGTGTGGGGCGCGGGCGTCGACATGAACGGCCTCGTGCGCGTCACCGACGACGGCGCGCGGGTCCTCTTCGTCGGCGAGAACGACTACACGACGAACGTGCGCGTGATGAACGTCGAGGGGGCCTCGCCCACGACGGTCGGCTCCGGCACCGCCTTTCAGTACATCGGCGCCGCCGAGGTCGTCCCCGGCACCCACCGGGCGCTCTTGATGGGGCGCAGCCTCTACGTGCTCGACCTCGACACCTTCACCGTCGAGGCGAGCTGGGCGCTGCCGAGCGGCACCGACCCCTACGCGGGGGCGGCCATCAGCTGCGACGGCACCCGGGCGGTCGCGTGGACCGCCTTCGAGGAGTACGGCGGCTACCGGGACGTGCTGAACCTGACGAGCGTGCCGGCCACCCGCCTGGGCCACGAGACGGGCTGCGACTCCTGCCGCAACATCCCCGGGGCGGCCGCCGCGCCGTGAGCCGAGCCTACCCGATGGCCGCGGCGCGGGCGCTCTTTCTGGACCGTCGGTCGCCGCCGGTCAGGCGCTCGCGGCGGGGGCGCTCGCGCGGATCAGGTGGTCGAAGGCGCCGAGGGCGGCCTTCGCGCCGTCGCCGGTCGCGATGACGATCTGCTTGAACGGGACCGTCGTGACGTCGCCCGCCGCGAAGACGCCGGGGACGTTGGTGGCGCCGCGGTCGTCGACCACGATCTCGCCGTAGCGCGACAGCGCCACGGTGCCCTCGAGCCAGGCGGTGTTCGGCACGAGCCCGATCTGCACGAAGATCCCCGCCACCTCGAGGCCGCGCAGCTCGCCCGTGACCCGGTCCTCGTAGGTCAGCCCGACCACCTTGTCGCCGTCACCGCGGACCTCGGTGGTGCGCGCGCTCACGATGACGTCCACGTTCGGGAGGCTGTGGAGCTTGCGCAGGAGCACCGCGTCGGCCTTGAGCTGGTCCATGAACTCGAGCACGGTCACGTGGTCGACCACGCCCGCGAGGTCGATGGCAGCCTCGACCCCGGAGTTGCCGCCCCCGATGACCGCGACGCGCTTGCCCTTGAAGAGCGGCCCGTCGCAGTGGGGGCAGTAGGTCACCCCGCGGGTCCGGTACTCGTCCTCGCCGGGGACGTTCATATTGCGCCAGCGCGCGCCCGTCGCGAGGATGACGCTGCGGGCGCGCAGGGTGGCGCCGCTCTCGAGCTCGACGCCGATGACGTCGCCGGGGACGAGGCGCTTGGCGCGCTCGTGCTTCATGACGTCGACCGGGTAGCTCAGGACGTGCGCCTCGAGCTCGGCCGCGAAGCGCGGCCCCTCGGTCTCCCGGACCGACGGGAAGTTCTCGATCGCGAGGGTGTCCATGACCTGGCCGCCGAAGCGCTCGGCCACGATGCCGGTGGCGATGCCCTTGCGGGCCGCGTAGATGCCGGCGGTCGCCCCGGCGGGGCCGCCGCCGACGATGAGGACGTCGAAGACGCCCTTGTCGGCGAGCGCCGCAGCGCGGGCCGCGACGACGCCGGTGTCGAGCTTGGCGAGGAGCTCGTCGAGCTCCATGCGGCCCTGCGCGAAGCGCTCCCCGTTGAGGTAGACCGTGGGGACCGCCATGATCTGCCGGGCCTCGACCTCGCCTTGAAACAGGGCGCCGTCGATGGCGACGTGGGCGACCTCGGGGTTGCGGGCGGCGAAGAGGTTCAGCGCCTGCACGACGTCGGGGCAGTTCTGGCACGAGGCCGAGAAGTAGGTCTCGAAGCGGAGCGGGCCTGCGAGGCGCTCGATCTGCGCCAGGGCGGCGGCGCTGACCCGCGGCGGGTGCCCTCCGACGTGCAGGATGGCGAGCACCAGGGAGGTGAACTCGTGGCCGAGGGGGAGGCCGGCGAAGCGCACGCGCGGGGGCTCACCGGGGAGGTGGACCGCGAACGACGGGGTGCGCTCGGCGGCGTCGTGGCGGTGGGTGACCGAGACCCGGGGCGAGCTCGCGGCGACGTCGGCGAGGAGCGCGGCGGTGTCCTTGGAGCCCTGTGAGTCATCGAGCCAGGCCGTGAGCTCCACGTCGCGGGTCAGGCGGTCGAGGAAGGCGGCGAGCTGGGACTTGAGGGTGTCGTCGAGCATGGTGAGGGCTCCGTGGGTGGCGGGTTGCGGGGGCCGGGGCGGTCCCGGGGCGACGACGCGCCCCGGGAGCCCGCGTCGTTCAGATCTTGCCGACGAGGTCGAGCGAGGGCGTCAGGGTCTTGTCCCCCTCCTGCCACTTCGCCGGGCACACCTCGCCCGGGTGCGACGCCACGTACTGCGCCGCCTTGACCTTGCGCAGGAGCTCGCTCGCGTCGCGCCCGATGCCGTTGTCGTGCACCTCGTAGAGCTTGATGAGCCCCTCGGGGTTGACGAGGAAGGTGCCGCGGAGCGCGAGCCCCTCCTCCTCGATGAGCACCTCGAAGTTGCGCGCGAGCGTCGCGGTCGGGTCGCCGACGAGCGGGTACTGGACCTTGCGGATGGCCTCGCTCGTGTCGTGCCACGCCTTGTGCGAGAAGTGCGTGTCCGTCGAGACGCCGTAGATCTCCACGCCGAGCTTCTGGAAGTCCGCGTAGCGGTCGGCGAGGTCGGCGAGCTCGGTCGGGCAGACGAAGGTGAAGTCGGCCGGGTAGAAGACGAAGACCGACCACTTGCCGGCGACGGTCTCGTCGGACACCGGGACGAAGCTGCCCTGGTGGTAGGCGGTGGCCTTGAACGGCAGGATGTGGGTGTTGATGAGCGACATGGGTGCCTTCTCCTGACTTGGGTGGTTGGTGCGACGCATCGGCGGCGCTGGGCTCGGGCCAGCGCGGCGCTTTCTCGCCCGCTGTCGAAGGGGAGATTCGGCGCCGCGGGACGAAAAGGCAAATCGAACGATTCGCACTTGCGTTCACTTTTTGTGAACCTGTAGCCTCGGCCCATGGATCTCGAGCAGGTCACCCTGGCGCAGATGCGCTACGCCATCGCCGTCGAGGCGGCGGAGAGCTTCCGCGCCGCGGCGTCCCGGTGTCACGTGTCGCAGTCCGGCCTCAGCATGCAGGTCCGAAAGCTCGAGGACCTGCTCGGCGTCGTGCTCTTCGACCGCAGCCGCAAGCCCGTGCTGGTGACCCCCGAGGGGGCGGCCGCGCTGGCCCAGATGCGGGCCGTCCTGCGCGAGACCGAGCGCCTGGGCCAGATCGTCGCCGAGGAGGACGAGCCCTCGGGGCGCTACCGCCTCGGCGTCATCCCGACGCTGTCCCCGACGGTGCTGCCGCTGTTCCTCGCGGACTTCGTCGACGCCTATCCGCGCGTCGAGCTGGTCATCGAGGAGCTGAAGACCGAGGAGATCATCGCGCGCCTGCGCGCCGACACCCTCGACGCCGGCCTCGCGGCGACCCCGCTCGACGTCCCGGGGCTCGCGGAGGAGGTGCTCGGCCTCGAGGGCATGCTCGCCTACCTGCCCGCGGGCGACCCGCTCCTTGGCGGCGCCGCCATCTCCCAGCGCGAGCTGCGCGGCCGCGAGCTGTGGGTGATGCCCGAGGGACACTGCTTTCGCAGCCAGGTGCTCGCCTACTGCTCGACCGACGCCCCGCCCGAGCCGCGACGGATCCACTTCGAGAGCGGCTCCTTCCAGACCCTCATCCGCCTCGTCGACCGGGGGCTCGGCGCGACGGTCCTCCCCGCCCTCGTCGTCGCCGGGCTCGCGACGGCGACCCAGCGCGCCCAGGTGCGACCGCTGGTGGACCCGACGCCGGTCCGAGAGATCGGCCTCGTCACCGCGCGCGCCGACCTCCGCCGCCAGGTCACTTCGGCCCTGGTCGGCCTCGCCCGACGCCGGCTGAGCGAGGCCCTCGCCCCTGCGCCCGCCGGCGCCGTCACCCTCGCGCCGCTCGCGAGCTGAGCGACGGGCGGCGCCGTTTTCATGGGTACATGCCGGCTACTCGGAGTCGCTGAAGCCGGGGCAGATCTGCATGTAGTAGCCCCAGACCGCGGCGGTCTCGGGCGCCAGGTCGCTGTAGTGCCCTTCGCCGTAGAAGACGTGCGCGCGCGGCTCGGCGTCGACGATGAGCCCGGTCGCCCGCGTGGCCTGCGCGGGGGCGATGAAGCGCTGCGAGACCGGCCCCACGATCTGGCCGGGCACGACGGGGATCAGCGTGAACTGGTCCTGCGGCTCCCGGAACTCTATGACGATCCAAGGCGCGCCGTCGGGGCCGAGCGCGATGGTCGGCGCGTTGGAGTAGTAGGGCGCGTCCTCGCCGACGGTCAGCGACTCGCTCCAGCTCCCCTGGGCGAACCGCTGATAGGGCAGCTGCCAGCCGCCGGCGCGGACGAAATGCAGCCCGCCCGCCGCGTCCGCCGCGCGCGCGGTGACGAAGTCCCCGCTGGCCTTCGGGCGACTCGTGAGCTGGCTGCCCCCGCGCCAGAACAGCCACGTGTCCGCGGGGTCGCCGAACATGCTCATATGGTAGGCGACCGTCGGCTGCGCGGCCCCGCCGCGACCGACGATGACGTACGCCTCGCTGAAGCCGGTGCCCGCGATCGTCTGGGACGAGACGGCGCCGCCGCTGGTGTAGGTGGTCAGCGTCATCCCGGCGGTCGACGAGACCGACCTGGGATACGCCAGGACGTAGAGGGTTCCCCCGGAAGAGGCGATGGAGATCTCGTCGTCCGGGCCGAGGCGCGGGAAGCTCGCGCTGATGTCCGTGTCGACCCCGCCCGTGGTGAGGCGGTGGATCTCGTCGACCTGGTTGAGCGAGCTGAGCCCGCCCTCGAAGGCGTGGTAGACGACATCATCGCCGAGCGGGACGGCCGCGGCCACCGTCCGGCGGACGCTGTCCGCGACGACGTCCTCGTGGCGGTAGAAGACCGACGGGGTGCCACCGTCGACGCAGTAGAAGACCGAGCGGGTGTCCAGGGAGCTCACGCCGGTGCGACCGAAGGTGTGGAAGAAGCCGCACATGCGGCCGCTCTGCAGGGCGAAGGCGGCGCCGCCCTCCTCGAGGACGTTTTCCTGCCGGGGCAGGGTCGCGTCGGTGATGGCGACCGGGCTGGCGGTACACGCCGCACACTGCGGCGTCTCGTCGGTCAGGCCGTCACAGTCGTTGTCGAGCCCGTCGCAGAGCTCGACCGGGGCGGCGGCGCACGCCCCGCAGGCGTTGCGCAGGCCCTCGTCGGTCTGGCCGTCGCAGTCGTTGTCGAGGCCGTCGCACAGGGTCTCGGAGGCCTCGTAGTCGTCGCTGTGGTCGGCGTAGTCCGCTGCGGTGCAGGTCGCGCCCGCGGCGCCGTGACACGGGGCCACCGCGCCGGCGCAGACGCCGCGCTGCTCGGCGCAGAGCGGCTGGTTCGGCATGTGCTCGCCCTCGTCGGTCTTGCCGTCGCAGTCGTTGTCGACGCCGTCGCAGCTCAGCTCCTGGGCCTCGTAGCGCGCGTCGTGCCCGCTGTAGTCGCTGTCGTCGCAGACCCAGCCGACCTCGCCGCCGCACCGCGCGCTGGCGCCGCCACAGACCCCGTCCTGCTTGTCGCACGCGGGCGCGGCGCCTATCTCGTCGGCCCCATCGGTCTGGCCGTCGCAGTCGTTGTCGAAGCCGTCGCACACGTCGGGCGGGCTGGCGCCGCAGAAGCCGCACGCGTTGGGTGCGCAGCACGTGCCGCCCTCGCACGCCGCGCTGACGCAGTCGGTGGGCGCGCCACAGTTCTGGCCGAGCTGGCAGGGGTCGCAGGGGCCGCCGCAGTCGATGGCGCTCTCGGCCTGATTCAGGACGCCGTCATCACAGCTCGGGGCAGCGCAGACGCCGAAGGTGCAGGTCGCGCTGAGGCACTCCGAGTGCTGGTGACAGGACTTGCCGTTGCCGCACGGGAGGCAGGGGCCGCCGCAGTCGACATCGCTCTCGCCCGGCGACAGCGTGGCGTCGCTGCAGGACGCCGGGACGGCGCAGGCGCCGGCCTCGCAGCTCTCGGAGATGCAGTCTGAGGGGACGACGCACGCACGCGTCGCCGAGCACGCGGGGCAGCTCGACCCGCCGCAGTCGACGTCGGTCTCGAAGCCGTTGGTGCGACCGTCGCTACACGAGGCGGCGCTCGCTGCACAGACCCCGCCGACGCAGTCGAGGGTGGCGCAGTCGGTCGCCACGGCACAGCGCAGGCCACCGGCGCACGGGCCACAGAACCCGCCGCAGTCGACGTCGGTCTCGATGGGGTCGAGGACCCCGTTCGCGCAGCGGCCACCGCCGCCGGAGGTGCATCCGGCGAGCGCGAGCAGAGACAACGCTGCGCCGACGCACAGGGACGCGAGGGGGGACTTCATGGAGCGCTCCGTTGGCTGGGTGTCGTCGATGGGGCGTGCTGCCCGCGGTGCATTGGACACGCCGCCAGGCCGGCGAGTGCATAAAAAAATGATCTAGATTCACATCTCGGTGTT
The DNA here is from genome assembly GCA_002841945.1 of Deltaproteobacteria bacterium HGW-Deltaproteobacteria-14. GTDB lineage: Bacteria > Myxococcota_A > UBA9042 > PHBI01 > PHBI01 > PHBI01. The sequence continues at coordinate 8,822 of PHBI01000137.1, read as the reverse complement.
CCGCGCGCCGCGAGCTCTGAGCGGTGCCTCCACCTCGGCCGGGAGCGTCACGGCGAAGGTGTGGTTCTTGCCGAGGTCGCTGGGCGGTCGGCGGCGTGCTCGAGCTCGGTGGGGCGTGCTGGCTGGCCTCAGGGTGGGGCCGCGGGCGGGGCCGCGTTCAGCCGCCGCAGGGCGGCGCGCCGGTCGCGACGCAGGCGCCACCGAAGCAGCGACCGCTCTCGCAGTGGGCCGGGCTCGTGCAGGACGCGCCGGCGCCCTTGCGCTGCGCGCACGTCCCGGCGTCGCACCACGCCCCGACGGCGCAGGCGTTGCCGCCGCCGCACGCCGATCCCGCCGCCGGCAGCGCCACGCAGGTCGGCGGCACGGCGCTCGTGTCGCACCAGGCCCCCGAGCAGCTGAACTCGAAGCAGGGCTGGCCGGCGCCGGGGGCGACGGCGCAGGCGCCGCCGATGCAGGCGAGGGTCTCACCGCTGGTGGCCGCGCGGCAGTCGCCGCTGGAGAAGCAGTCCGCCCCGACACCGCCGAGCGGGCTGCAGGTGCCCGTGGCGCTCGTGTTCGGGCGAAAGCAGGTCAGCCCGGTCACGCACACGTTGCCGTCCGCCCCGCAGGGGTCGCCGGCGAGGCCCGGCGCGACGCAGGTGTCGGTCACGCCGTTGCACGCGAGCGGCGCGGCGCACCTGCCGCTGCACGCGGCGCCGACGGTGGCCGGCGGCGCGACGCACTCGCCCCCGACGCACGCGGCGGAGTCGAAGTCGCACCAGGTCAGGGGGTCGCAGTCGTCGCCGATCCCGGCGAACGCCACACACGTCCCGGGGCAGGCGGCGCCGATGTCGCAGAAGGCGCCGGCGACGCACTCGGTCCCGAGGGCGCAGTCACCACCCACGGCGGTGAGCCCCGTGACGGCGTCACCGCACGCGGGGATGGCGACGAGGCTGGTGGTGACCGCCTCTGCGAGGTCCGCGCACCCCATCGAGCGCAGGGTGTCGACGCAGGTCTTGGCGTCGGCCGCGTCGAACGCGAGGGCGCCCGCGGCGACCGCGCCGGGCAGGGCGGCCTGAAAGCAGGCGTCGAGCTCGGCCCGCTTGCAGGCGGCCTCGCTGACGTGGCCCGGCAGGCCGCAGCGCGTCCGCGCACCACACCAGGCGTCGGCCCACTGGCCACACCAGGTCTCCGCCGTCGGCGCGGGGGGGAGCGGCGTCGTGTCGGTGACCTGGGCGGTGTCGTCCGCCGTCGTCGCGTCGGTGGGCCCCGTGTCGGTGGCCCCCGTGTCGGTGGGCGCCGCGGTGTCCCCGTCGACGGTGTCGGCGGCGACGGAGGTGTCGGCGACCGGCTGCCCGCCGCCGTCGTCGCCGCAGGCCACGAAGAGGGGGAGACACACGGTCGCGAGCAGGAGGGGCTTGAGCGTGTTCATCGGTGACTCCTGGGGCGTCGTTCCATGGTCCCGCGACGCGGGGCTCCGGGTCGGTGTTCGCCGTGCGCGGGCGGGGGGGGCCGGGTCTAGAGCCCGCAGCTCTTCTTGGGATCGAAGAGCGGGACCGACTCGTCGGCGTACTCGATGGAGCCGCTGCCGACGCTGTGCATGTAGCCGGCGACCGCGAAGACGTCGGACACGCTGTAGTTGCTGCCGCCGCCGCTCTGCCACAGCCGCTCGACGTGCCCCGCCGGGCGGCGGACGTCGAGGAAGACCGCGAAGGCGGTCGGGGTGCGGTCGATCCCGGCGCCGGCCCCCGCGCCGCTGTGCAGGGTCGTCAGCCCCGTCTTCCAGTAGTTGGGCTCGACCTCGTTGCCGATGGAGATGACCTCGCGGCTGACGCCGCCCTCGTCGTAGGAGATCCACATGCCGACCGCCTCGACGGTCCCCTGCTGGGTCGGGTTGACCCGGACCCAGGCCTCGAGCCAGCCGGCCGTGGTGCCGCCGTGGCTCCAGCTCCCGCGGCCGAAGGCGTTGACCCAGAGCTCGCAGTAGCCGGCGTTGTAGTTGCCGGCGGGCTCGTAGTCGACGCAGTACGGGTAGGCCGCCGTCGGGCCGCTCCAGATCTCGATGCCGTCGCAGTACTCGCTCGCGTCGGTGTCGCTCGAGTCGTTGCGGACGTGGAGCTGGCGCCAGCCCTCGCCGCCGTCGAGGCCGGCGATCTTCCAGGTCGCGCCGCCGTCGGCGCTGAAGCGGAAGCGGTAGTCGTAGTCGCCGCGCTCGGCGGTGCCGACGAGCTGCCCGACGTCCCAGGCGAACCGGTAGTTGTTACCGACCGCCTTGACGAACGCGAGGGGGTGGGTCGTCGGCGTGACCAGCGGGCCGCTGTAGTGGGTCAGGTTGGTCTCGACCCGGGCGAGGATCGCGCTCGGATCGGCGCCGGAGTCGGTCATCCCCGGGATCCAGACGTCGGCGGTGATGCTCATGCAGTCGTGACCGGCGGCCGACTTCGTGTAGACCTTCGGGTTCGCGAGCTCCTGGACGTACTGGCAGCCGTGGCCGCCGATGTTGCCCCAGTCGCCGACCCAGCCGACGGCGGCGGTCTTCGGGCAGGACGGCGGCGCGTTGTCGGGGAAGAGGCTGCAGTCCTGGGTCGGCGCGAAGACGACGCGGCGGGTCTGGCCCTCGGTCCACGTCGCGCCGGCGTCGGTCGAGAAGCGCGGCCGCCACCGGTAGAGGCCGTCCGGGACGTTGTTGCCGTGGGTCTGCCAGCGCAGCTCGGGGAACCGGAAGTAGTAGACGAAGTTGTTGCCCTGCTTGCGGCCGTAGTCGAGGTCCCAGGTGCCCCAAGCGTCGCCGTCGCCGACGGCGTCGGTCGTGACCTCGGCCTCGACCTGGGCGGCGGCGATGTCCCGCGGGTCGCCGTCGGCGCGGTCGGTGACGCCGGGGATCCACACCTGCACCTCGACCCGGGCGCCGACCGGCGCGCCCTCCCAGCTGTCGAAGTAGTAGGCCGGGTCGACGTTGCCGAGGTGGGTCTCGGCGTTGGCGATGGTGACGAAGTCGTAGTCGCCGATCCAGCCGACCGGCGGCGCGCCCGACGCGTCCGCGGGGGAGACGGCGAACGCGTAGTTGGCGCCGAGGTTGGAGTCCCACCCGCTGCACCCGGTCAGATCCGAGTTGGAGAACCACAGCTCGACGCTGGTGGCGTCCTCGGGCACGGCCACCTCCGGCGTCAGCACCACGTCGCGCTGGGTGACGGGGTCGGAGCCGATGATGCTGACGGTGTTCGTCTGGCCGCCGGGCAGAAAGCGCCAGGCCGCGTAGATGTTCCAGGTCCGGCGGCCGTTGCTCGTGGCGCGGCAGGTCTGCAGGCGCTCGTGCGCGAAGAGGATGCGCATCAGCCCCCCCTGCTCGAGGGTCCCCCGCTGACGCTCCTGCCAGTCGCCGGCGAACTCGAGCTCCGCGGCCTCGGCCGGGAGCGTCACGGCGAAGGCGTAGTTCTTGCCGAGGTTGCTGTCGTACTCACGGCAGCCGTAGTAGTCGTTGTTGTAGAACCAGACCTCGATGTTCTCGACGTCCTCGGGCACGTTGAGGGTGCCGGCGAGCATCGCGCCCTCGGTCTGGAGCGGGATGTAGGTCGGTGCGTGGCCGGGCGCCTTCCAGTAGGCGAGGATCGACCAGGCGTCGAAGCCGTACTTGGTCGCGCGGCAGTTCGGCAGGCGGTCGGCGGCGTACTTGAGCTTGAGGCGGCCGCCGGCCTTGATCGGGCCGACCTCGGTCACGGTCTGCCAGTCGGCGTTGAACGTCAGCACCGCCTCGTAGTCGAGCGTGATCGCCATGCGCGCGACGGCGGGCGGAGCGGCGGGGGTGAGCCCGTCCGCGGCGCAGCCGAGCATCGTCAAGGCGCCGCCGACGGCGACGATCCATCTCAGCGAGCGACGTGTGGCCATGTGGGGCTCCTGTGCGAGTGTGGTTCACCCATACGCTGCGGTGCGCCACACATACAAGCGTAACTCACATATGAGTTGCGCTTTTTCTCCCAGGAGCCTGAGAGGCGGCCGTGGCCAGCGCGAGGTGCTCCGGCAGCTGGTGAACCGACTCTGCGACGGCGCGCTCCGCGCCTACCGGTGGCCTCGCCCGGCGCCGACCGGCCGAGGCCCTCGCCCCTGCACCAGTCGGCGCCGTCACCGTCGCGGCCCGCGCTAACCGTTCGCCGTTCGCCGCCGCCGGAGCCACGCCCAGCCGAGGAGCGCGAGCAGCACCGGCAGCCCGCCGATCGGCGCGCCGCCGCCCTGGCACCCGCCGCCGCCCTCGAGCAGGACCACGCTCCGGCCGGGCACGTCGTCACGGCGCAGGTTCGGGTCGGTCTCGCCGGCGTCGACCCGCCCGTTGGCGTCGCGGTCCTCGACGCCGTCCCAGACGCCCCCGTCGTCGCTGTCGACGTCGAGGGGATCGGTCGTCGTCGCCGGGTCGGCGTCGGGCACGAAGATCGCGAGGTCGGTGTGGCGCCCCTCGGGCCCGCCGAGGCCGAGCTCCGTCCCGTCCTGGATGCCGTCGCCGTCGGTGTCGGGGTCGTTCGGATCGGTCTCGCCCGAGCCCGGCGTCGCGCTGTCGCCCAGGGTGAAGACCGTGGCGCCGTCGTGGTCGGCGTCCTCGTGGCCGTCGAGCAGCCCGTCGTCGTCGCTGTCGTCGTCGAGCGGGTCGGTCGTCGAGCCGGGATCGGCGTCGGGCACGAAGACCGCGAGGTCGGTGCCGGCGTAGGGCACGCCGTCGCCGTCGCTCAGGCCGGCCGGGATCCCGGCGACGACGCCGCGCTCGGTGCCGTCCTGGAGCCCGTCGCCGTCGGTGTCCGGGTCGAGGGGGTCGGTCGGCGCGCCGACCGTGTCGCCCGCCACCTCGTCGCCGTCGCTCAGGCCGTCGTCGTCGGTGTCCGCGTCGAGGGGATCGGTGTCGTCGGCGTCCCGCACCCCGGGGACCCCGCCGCCGACCTCCACGGCGTCGCTCAGCCCGTCGCCGTCCGTGTCCGGGTCGCGCGGGTCGGTGCCGAGGACGGCCTCGACGGTGTCGGGCAGCCCGTCGCGGTCGAGGTCGCCGACATGGAGCGCCACGTCCGCGGTCGCCTCGCCGCCCTTGCCGTCGCTGATCGTGTAGGAGAAGGCGTCGGGGCCGACGTAGCCCGGATCCGGCGTGTAGATCGGCGTCCCGTCCGCGCCGAGGGTCACGCTCCCGTGCGCGGGCTGGACCACCTCGACCACCGTGAGCGGGTCGCCGTCGGGGTCGCTGTCGTTGGCGCGCACCGGCAGCGCGCTCGAGGCGTCCGCCGGCACGTCGTAGGCGTCGTCGACCGCGACCGGCGGCCCGTTCCCGCCGGCGACGACGTAGATCGTCACCGTCGCCGTCGCGGTGTTGCCGCCCGGATCCGACACGGTGTACGCGAACCGCGCCGTGCCGACGAAGCCGTCGGGCGGCGTGTAGACCAGCGCGCCGTCGTCGTCCTGGGTGACGACCCCGTCCTCGGGCTGCGTGAAGCTCACCACCCGCAGCGCGTCGCCGTCGGGGTCGAGGTCGTTGCCGACCACGTCGAGGACCACGGGCACGCCCTGGGCGGTGGACGCCTCGTCGTCGAGGGCGATCGGCGCGTCGTCGACCGGCGTCACGGTGACGTGGACGGTCGCGGTGTCGCACCCGCCCGCGGGGTCGCAGACGGTGTAGACGAAGCTGTCCTCGCCGGAGAAGCCGGGCTCGGGCTGGTAGGTCACGGCGTCGCCGTCCACGACCACCGAGCCGTTTCCGGGGTCGCTGACCGAGGTGAGGGTCAGCGCGCCCCCGTCGGGGTCGGCGTCGTTCGCGAGCACGTCGAGGGTGACCGCGCCACCCTCGGCGACCGTCGCGTCATCGTCGAGGGCCACCGGCGGGGCGTTGGTGACGCCGACGATCACGGTGACCAGCGCCTCGGCGCAGGCCCCCTCGGGGTCGCAGGCGGTGTAGTGGAAGGTCACCGGGCCCGTCACGCCGGGGTCGGGCGTGAAGGTGAGCGCGCCGTCCGACCCGATGGCGACCGCGCCGCCGTCGGGGTCGGTGACCGCGGTCACGGTGAGCGGCGCCCCCTCGGGGTCGACGTCGTTGGCGAGGACCGCGATCGTCACCGCGACGCCGGCCGGGGTCGTGGCGCCGTCGTCGCCGAGGCGCGGCGGGTCGTTGCGCGGCAGGACCTCGACGAGGACCGTCACCGCGTCGCAGCCGGCGAAGGGGTCGCAGACCTCGTAGCGGAAGGTGTCGACGCCCTCGAAGTCCGGCGCGGGGCTGTAGGTGACGGTGCCGTCGGGGTTCACCGTGGCGGCGCCGTGGTCGGGCGGGTCCACGACGCCGGTGACGTGCAGCGGGTCGCCGTCGGGGTCGCCGTCGTTGGCGAGGACGTTGAGCAGCACCGGCGTGTCCTCCGGGGTGCTCGCCGTGTCGTCACCGCCGAGCGGCGGCAGGTTCACGATCAGCGTGAGGACCGCGTCGTCCGAGCCGCCGAGGCCGTCATCGAGGGTGTAGGGGACATCGAGGGCGCCGTGGAAGCCGGCGGCGGGCGTGAAGGTGAAGGTCCCGTCCTCGGCGAGGGCGAGGGTGCCCTCGGTCGCGGGGTCGGGCAGGTCCGCTGGGGCGACGACGACGCGCGCGACGCCGCCCGACAGGGTGTCGACGCTGTCGTTGGCGGCGACGTCGCCCGTGATGGGCGCGCCGCCCGACTGATAGCGGTCGTCGACCGCGACCGGCGCCCCGACGACCGCGACGTCGACGGCGGTGACCGCACACACCGCGAGGAGCTGCGCCGGCGCCTCCTCACACACGCGGACGAAGCAGCTGTAGAGCCCGGGCGCGCTCGGGGCGACCACGGTCAGGCTGGCGCTCGCCGGGTCGTAGCCGCACTGGCCGTCGTCGCCGAGGGTCGCCGCCTGGGTGGGGGCGTCGAGCGCGCCGAAGCCCGGGTCGGCCGGATCGCCGGCGGCCCCCTCGCTGGTGGAGACCGCGACCCCCGCGGCGTCGATACCGTCCTCGGGGGTCTCGACGTCCGGGCCGTCCCCGGACACGGCGCCCTCGTCGACGACGAGCGCGCCGAGCGGGACGGACAGCGCCGCGCCGGCCGCCAGGGTCTCGTCGCGGGCGGCGAGGGTCGGCGGGTCGTTGACGACGATCGTCAGGGTCGCCTGCGCCGCCTGGCCCGCGGCGTCGGTGAGGGTGTAGGGGACGGCGACGACGCCGGCGAAGCCCGCGGCGGGGGTGAAGGTGAAGGCGCCGCCCGGGTCGAGGGTGAGGGTCCCGACCGTGCTCGGATCGGGCAGATCGGCCGCCTCGACCGACCAGAGTCCGTCGCCGCCGTGGGTCGCGTCGAGGCTGTCGTTGGTCGCGATGGAGCCGCTCAGCGGGGTGGCGACGGCGGTGACGAAGCGGTCGTCCACGGCGCTCGGCGCGGCGGGCACCACCAGATCGACGCGCGCGACGGCGCAGACGGCGAGGCTGCCCGCGGGGATCTCCTCGCACACGCGGACCCAGCACGACGCGACGCCGGCGCTGCTCGGGGCGGTCGCGACGACGTCGCCGGCGCTGCTGACGAGGCACGCGCCGCCGTCCACCAGGGACGCGCTGGCGTCGAAGCTCGCGTGGGCGGGGTCGCCCGCGGCCGCGGGGTCGGCGGAGACGGCGACGGCCGCCTGCGCGAGGGCGTCGTCGGGGGACTCGAGGTCGGTCGGGTCGTCGCCGGCGTAGAGGCCGGTGCTCGTGACGAGCGCCGTGAGGGCGACCGTCGCGGCCTGCCCGGGGGCGAGCACGCGGGTGACCGTGGCGGGCACCGGCGGGTCGTTGACGACGAGGGTCAGCGCGGCGCCGTCGGAGCTGGTGGCGTCGCTCAGGGTGTAGGGGACGGCCAGCTCGCCCGCGAAGCCCGGGGCCGGGGTGAAGGTGAAGGCGCCGTCGGGGGCGACGCTCAGGGTGCCCTCGGTGGCGGGGTCGGGCAGGTCCGCGGGGGCGACGGAGACGGTCCCCGAGCCGCCGGGGAGCGTGTCGTTGGAGGTCACGTTCCCCGAGACCGGGATCCCGGTGGCGGTGACGGCGCGGTCGGCGACGGCGATCACGGCGACCCGAACGCTGACGGTGACGGTCAGCACGCTGCACTTGGCGGTCCCGCCCGCGGGGAGCTCCTCGCAGGCGAGCCCGTAGCAGGCGTAGTCCCCGGGGACGCTCGGCGCGGTCACGGCGAGCCCGCCGCCGGTCGCGACCCGGCACGCGCCGCCCGCCGGGAGCGGGACGTAGGCCCCGAAGCCCGCGTCCGGCGCCGCGCCGACCTGGAGCCCCAGGAGGCCGTCGGTGTCGCCGTCGTTCGGGTTGTCGGCGAGCACGACGCCCACCCCGAGGACGACGGCGCCGAAGGGCACCGCGGTCGAGGCGCCGGGGGCGAGCACGAGGTGCTGGTCGGCGACCACCGGGGGGTCGTTGACGACGATCGTCAGCGTGGCGGTCGCCGCGCCGCCGAGGCCGTCGCTCAGCGTGTAGGGCACGACCACGGTCCCCGCGAAGGCCGGGGCGGGGGTGAAGGTCCAGACGCCGGCCGGGGACAGCGCGAGCGCGCCCTGGGCGGGGGCGGGGAGGTCGCCCGGGGCGACCGAGACGGCGACCGCGCCGCCGTGCGCCACCGCGACGGTGTCGTTGGCCGCGAGGTTCCCCGAGATGGCGACGCCGGAGGCCGTCAGCGCCCGGTCGTCGCGGGCGATCGGCGGCGGCGGTGACACGCAGGCGTGGGCCTGGCACAGGTCGTGCGCGCCGGGGCAGTCCGCGGCGGCGAGGCACGGGACGCACACCGGCGTGCCGCTGGCGTCGCAGGCGGGCTTGGCCGCGGAGCAGCCCTGGTCGACCACGCCGGCGTCGG
>PHBI01000136.1 GCA_002841945.1 Deltaproteobacteria bacterium HGW-Deltaproteobacteria-14 | reverse complement strand
GCAGCGCGATCACCGAGTACACGGTGACGTCTTTCCCCGACGGGCTCACCTGCACCGCGACCGACCCGACGGTCGGCTGTGTGGTGACGGGCCTGGCCAACGACGCGCCCTACACCTTCACCGTGACGGCGACCAACGCGGTCGGTACCGGAGTGGCGTCGGACGCGTCCTCGCCGGTGACGCTGACCGCTCCCTGACCGCCTCGCGCCCCGCGGCGTGCCTTGGGCGCGCCGCGAGGGTGCGTCGACCCCGGTGAACGGTGCGGTGCCCTGCGGCCCAGTGAGCACCTGCGTTCCCGGCACGCCGCCGCGTCGTCTGGGCACGCGGCGGCTCGAGCTCCGAAGCGGCCTCTCCTGGTGCGCCGTGGGCTCGTGACCTCCGGCGGCTGGACGAGCTACGCCGCCGAGGACAACCGCGGCCCGCTGCTCGCGCCCCTGGCTCGGGTCCCGGCCCCGGCGCCCCCCCCGCGCCCACGCGCTGAGCCCGGTCGCGCGAACGCGACCACGGGGACGCGCACCCCGACACGTCGCGCGCGCGACGCGGTGCGGACGTGAATGCCAGCCACCCGTCGGGCGTCGCCCACTCCGTCCGCGCGCGGTAGACTCCCGGGCAGCTCCAACCTCAGAGGGGATGAAATGAACAGGTCATGGCTCATCGCCACGGGGTTGACGCTCCTCATCGCCGCGGCGACCGGCGCCTGCGAGCCGGCGCTCGACGCGACCAGCTGCCCCGGCGACGCCGGGATCCCGGCGGACGCCGCGTGGCCGCCAGCGTCGATGGTTCACGCCGCGGGCACGGTGATCGTAGACGGCGACGGCGCGCCCCTGTCGCTGCGCTGCGTGAACGTCGACGCCTGGCTGCTCCCCATCCCCTATCTCGTCAGCGACGCCAGCAAAGCGCTGCTGACCTCGCCGTCCGAGTTCGCGGCCCGGCTCGACGCGGTCGTCGGCGCGCCGCGGGCGGCCGAGTTCTGGCGCCAGTGGCGCGACGCCTTCATCACCGAGGCGGACTTCGCGCGGATCCACGCGCTCGGCTTCAACTGCGCGCGGCTCGTCGTCTACCATCGCGCCATCGCGACCGTCACCGGCGACCAGGCGACCCTCGACGAGGCTCGCGTGGCCCATGTCGACGCCGCGGTCGCGTGGGCCAAGGCGCAGCGCCTCTACCTCGTCCTCGACCTGCACACGGCGCCGGGCGGCCAGAACGCGCTGCCGACCGTGGCGGACGTGCCCTCGAGTGACCCCGTGGCGCGCCTCTGGGAGGGCCCCACCGCCGCCGCCAACCAACGCGCGACCGTCGCCCTGTGGCGCGCGCTCGCCGAGCGCTACAAGGACGAGACGGTCATCGCCGGGTTCGACCTGCTGAACGAGCCATCGCTCCCCGACGGCGTCGCGCCGAGCGCGCTCGTCGACCTCTACCGGCGCCTCATCGCCGCCGTCCGTGAGGTGGACCCGCGCCACCTGGTCTTCGTCGAGGGGGACGCGCTAGCCCACGACTTCTCGATGTTCGACGCACCCCTCGACGCCAACCTGGCCTACGAGTTTCACGCCTACGCCCTGACCGGGCTCGAGGCCTGGGCCACCCCCGAGCTCGCCGACCTGCAGCCGTACCTCGACCTGCGCGCCGCCCACGACCGCCCCCTGTGGCTCGGCGAGTTCGGCGAGCAGACCCTCGAGTGGCAGACGCAGATGACCGCGCTCATGGACCAGCACGACATCGGGTGGGCGCTCTACCCCTGGAAGCGCAAGCAGACCCTGTTCTGGAACCCGGTGCCGCAGCGGATCCCGGACATGCCCAAGTGGTACGCGGTCGCGGCCTACCTCGCGCGGTCCCCGGGAGGCTCCACCCAGCCGCCGAGCGCCGCCGACGCGGAGGCAGGGATGGCCGAGGCCCTGTCCGTCATCGGCGTCGAGCGCTGCGCGGAGGATCTGGCGCTCGTGCGCTCGGTCCTCTGCCACTGAACCCCACCCCAGCGACGCCCCGGGTGAGGGGGGCGTCATGTCGCAGTCGACCTGGAGCGCCGACCGCGCGCCGGTCCCGTGCGGGTCGACGCGCTCAGTAGTGCGGCGGGACGTCGTCCTCGAGGCGCCGCGCGGTCCCCTGCTGCGGCTCGTCCGACGGCACGTCGCGCAGCTCGCGGAGCTCGTCGCGCAGCGCCATGACGACGTCGCCCAGCTCGCAGACGACCGAGTCCAGGTCGAGCATGCGCTTCTCCAGGTACGCCAGCTTGACCTCGATGTCCTGGATGCGCTCGTCCACGGTTGTCTCTCCTGCCATCGCTGGCCACTCGCGGTGTTGTGTGTTCGTACGACCCTGGAGCGAACCGCCTCGCGGCGGGACGACGGTCGGGCAGAGCGCTACGCGTCGCCGCGCGCCGATCGAATGGCGGCGGCCAGGTCGCGGAGGGTGAAGGGCTTCTGCAGCAGCTGCACGTCGTCGAGGACGCCGTGGTGGACGACGATGTTCGGCGCATAGCCCGACATGAACAGCACCGGCAGCGTGGGTCGCACCGCGCCGACCCGCTGGCGCAGCGTCGGGCCGCTCATCTCGGGCATGACGACGTCGGTCAGTAGCAGGTCGACGTGGGCGTCCCCGCCCGCCACCTCGAGCGCCTCGTGGGGGTTCTGCGCGACGATCACCGTCAGCCCGAGCGAGCTGAGCATCGCCGTCGTCATCTTGCGCACCAGCGGCTCGTCCTCGACGAGCAGGACGGTCCCCGGCTCGACCACCGCCGTCGCGTCGTCGACGAACAGGGCCGGCAGGCCGTCAACGTCCAGCCGCGGGAGGTAGATCTTGAAGGTCGTCCCGACCCCGGGCTCGCTGCCGACGTGTACGATCCCGTGGGCCTGGGTGACGATCCCGTGGACGGTGGAGAGGCCGAGCCCCGTGCCATGCCCCATCTCCTTGGTCGTGAAGAACGGCTCGAAGACCCGCTCCACCGTCTCCGGGTCCATACCGGTGCCGGTGTCGCTCACCACCAGCAGGACATAGTCGCCTGGCTCGAAGCCGACCTCGTTGCGGCAGTAGCTCTCGTCGATGCGGACGTTCGCCGTCTCGACCGTGATGCGCCCGCCGCGCGGCATGGCGTCGCGAGCGTTCGTCGCGAGGTTCATCAGCACGTGCTCGAGCTGTGACGGGTCCATCTCGATCGTCCACAGATCGTCACCCGGCAGGAACTCGAGGACCACGTCCTCACCGAGCAGGCGCCCGAGCGCGCTGGTCGCCTTGCCGAGCACGTCGTTGACCGCGATCGGCCGCGCCTCCACGACCTGCCGGCGCGAGAACGTGAGCAGCTGCCGCGTCACGTCGCGGGCGTGCTCGGCCGCGACGACGACGTCCGCGAGGTCCTCGGCGAGGAGCGCGTCGTGGACGACCCGCGTCCGCATCAGCTCGGCGTTGCCGAGGATGACCGCGAGCATGTTGTTGAAGTCGTGCGCGACGCCCCCGGCCAGGAGCCCGATGGACTCGAGCCGCTGCGCGTGCGCGAGCCGCACCTGGAGGCGCTCGCGCTCGTCCGCGGCGCGGCGCTCCTCGGTCACGTCCATCACCGCGCCGACCGTCCGCACGAGCGCCCGGTCCTCGTCGAAGAAGGTCTGCGATCGCGTCTTCACCCAGCGCACCGCCCCGTCCCGGCGCAGGATGCGGTGCTCGGCGTCGAACAGGCCGTCACTGGCCGAGGAGTGGGCGCGCGCGACCGCGCCGCCGATCCGCTCCAGGTCATCGGGGTGGACGCAGGCCAGGAACTTCTCGAGGGTCACCTCCTCGTCGGCGGTGAAGCCGTAGATCGCGCGCTGTCGGGCCGACCAGTAGACGCTGTCCGCGCGGTGATCGTGATCGAAGATCCCGAGGTGGGCCACCCGCACCGCCTGTCGCAACCGCTCCTGCTCGCTGCGCCGCGCGCTCGTGGCGCGGTGGCGCTCGGTCACGTCGACGAAGGAGCCCAAGACGGCGATCGGGGCGCCGGCGCCGTCGGTGATCAGGGACGCCGAGAGCTCGACGATGAACTCTTCCCCGTCCGCGCGCAGCGCCACCAGCTCGCCCCGCCAGCCGGCGCCCCGCAGGGTCCTCTGGAGGACGGTCGCGGCCTCCTCGGGCGCCACCCAGAAGTCGGTCGCCGAGCGTCCGAGGACCTCGTCGGCGGAGGCGTGCCCCCACATCTCCAGGAAGGACGCGTTGACGTAGGTGAGCGCGCCGGCGGTGTCGGCCATGGCGATGCCGCTGAACGAGGCGTCGAGGGCCATGAGCCGGCTCGTCAGCTTCGCGCGTCGCCGCTCCTCCGCGCTCGCGTCCTTGAAGCTCCACACGGAGGCCGCCCCGGGGAGCCGCAGCCGCGCGACGAGCAGCCGTCGAGGCGGGTCGGACCCCCGCACCACCGCCACCCCCTGCCAGCGCGCCAGGGCACCGGAGTCGCCGCCGTCCCACCCCTGCCCCTCAACCACCGCGAGCCGATCCGCGACCGCCGTCCCGACGATGTCCGCGGCCGCCGCGCCGAGGAGCGCCGCCGCGGTCGCGTCGACCTCGACGAGGGTCCCGGTGGCATCGGCATACGCGGCCCCCGCCTCCGCCATCGCGGTGAGCTCGCTCGCCTCGGAGTGTTCGAGGGTGTCCATGAAAAGCTGAACCGCGTCTGGTCGCCGGCGCCGGTTGAACGCGCCGCGACGTGTCCCGAGCTTGCACGCAGGCCGGCGCGCACGCAAGCGCCGGCAGGGGCGAGCCGCTGGCGCCGGCCGCCCGACGTGTGCACCGCACACATCTCGATCAGGACTCGCTCCGCTGCGTCTTGAACGGGGTCCCTGGACAGGCTGATCCGGCCGCGGCGTGACCGGGTCCCGCTTGGCGCGCCTCACCGCGGCCTGTTATGCTCGGGGTGTCTCCCGACCGTCCACCGGGACGGGCCTTCGCGGCGGGGAGGCGCGTGTCCTACCGGTCGCCGACCTGCCGCGCGCAGGTTCGGGAGGTCGCGTGGCAGGGGACGTCGAGGTCCTGGTCAGGTTGGGGCTCGCCCACGACGCGGCGACCGACCTCCCGCGCCTGCCCGCCGAGCGGGTCGCGCCGGCGAACGCCCGCCGGCGAGCGCTGCTGCGGCGGATCGCGGGCGGCGGCGGGTTCGCCCACAAGGGCACCAAGCCGCACCTCGGCCCGCTGTCGCCGGGCTGCGTCCGCTGCGGCGAGCGCGCCTGGTCCTGCATGTTCCTCAACCACTTCTGCAACGGCGGCTGCTTCTTCTGTCCCGACGCCATGGACAGCCAGGGGGCGCCACCCTTCGCCGAGCGCTTCGTCTTCCGCTCCCCCGACGCCTACGCCCGCTACGTCGAGCGCCTGGGCTTTCGCGGGGTGAGCTTCAGTGGCGGCGACCCGTTCCTCGCCCTCGACAGCCTCGTCGCGCACGTCGACGCGGTGCGCGACCGGCTCGGCGATCGCGCCTACGTCTGGGTCTACACCAACGGCTCGGCCGCGCGCGGGGCGCGGCTCGAGCGCATCGCCGCCGGCGGTGGGGTCGACGAGCTGCGCTTCAACATCGCCGCCTGGGACTACGACCTCGCCGCCGTCGCGGCCGCGGTCGACACCGGCCTCCGGGTCACCGTCGAGATCCCCGCCGTCCCCGAGGATCGCGCGCGGCTCGCGCGCCTCCTCCCGGAGCTGGCGCGCCTCGGTGTGGCGCACCTCAACCTCCACCAGCTGATGGTCCTCGGGGCGAACGGGCCCGCCCTGCGCGCGCGCCCCTACAGCTTCACGACCAGCGCCGTCCCGGCGGTCATCGAGTCCGAGCTGTGCGCGCTCGAGCTGATGGCCTTCGCCGTCGCCGAGGGGGTGCCGCTGCCCATCAACTACTGCGGTCTGATCTACAAGGAGCGCTGGCAGAACGCGACCCTCGAGCTGCGCGCCGCGACCCTGGTGGCGCAGCCCTGTGAAGAGGTGGTCGAGACCGGGCTCTTGCGGCGGCTGTGGCTCCCTGGCGACGGCGCGGCCGCCGCGACCCTCGTCGCGCGCGCCGCGGCGAGCGGTGAGCCCGCCGCCCGCTGGCGCCGCGACCCCGAGAGCGACGCGCTGTGCGCGCACCCTGCGCTGCTGCGCCACCTCGACGCGCCGGTCGCCGACGCCTTCGTCACCTACCACCGCTGCCTGCTGCTCGGCGCGGCGGACGGCGTCGAGGATGACGGGGCCGCCGCGACCCACCCCTGCCACGAGGTCGATCTCGGACCGGGCGGGCGGCTCGTCGTGATGGTGGTGCCCGCCAGCCCCCCGATCCCCCTCGACGTCGGCGCGGCGCGCGCCCTGCGCGCCGGCGACACCCCGGCCGCGCTCCTGGCCTGGGAGCAGGTGCGCTTCGGTCTGCCGGACTACGCCTGACGGGGGGGGCGTGCCGCGCTCTCCGCGGCCGACCCCGACACCGCGGCGGCGCGGGCGTCCCCGGGGACGTCACCCTGAGACAGCGCCCGACGGCGCGTCGGCCGGGGGTGGCGACGGGCCGCGGCGATCCCCCGCGGAGCAAGGCGAGAGCTCGCTGATCGAGGCGAGGGCCGGCCGCCCGCGGGGCGTTGGCATGGGGCGTGCTTCGTCGCCGGGTCCATGATGACCGGGAGGTGCGCGATGCTGGCGCTGAAGATGGTGATGGCCCTGGCGATGGTGGCGGTGGTGTCGGGCGGGATGGCGGCACCGACGGCGGCGCGAGCGCCCGGCTCCGCGGCGTCGGTGAACGCGGTCGTCAACGGCGTGTCGCTGTCCCCGGCCGAGCTGTCGGCGCTCGCGCGGCGGGGCATCGTGGTGCGCCCGGGGAGCTACTGGTACGACGCGCGCTGTGGGGCGTGGGGCTACCTGGGCCGGGGCGCCGCGGGGGTGCTGCCTGCCGGGCTGCCGGTGCGGGGGCGGATGTGGCGGGGGATCAGCGGCGGCCGCAGCGGCGTGGTCGTCAACGGCCGCGAGCTGACCTCCGGCGAGGTCCGCGAGCTCGCGCGGCTCGGGTCCGTGCGCAGGGGCCGCTACTGGCTCGACGCGCGCGGCGACTTCGGCCGCGAGCGTGGCCCGCGCCTCGGCAACCTGGTGGCCGCGGCCCGCGCCGGCCGCTCGTCGGTCTACCACCGCGGGGCGTACACCGGCGTCGGCGCCGGCGCGTCCGGCGGCACCGGCTACGTCATGGGCGACGGCTGGAGCGTGACCTACGGCCCATGACCCGCGCTACACGGTCGCCACGACGCCAGCGGTGCGCCCGATGTCGACGTAGCTCCCGGCGGCGACGGCGTCGCGCGCGCTCGCCCACTCCGCGGCCGCGGCGACGTGGTCGAGCCACTCGCGCGGGACGGTCACGACGTCGTCCGAGTCGAACTGCTCGAAGCGGAGCCCGTCATCGAGGACCGCCACGAGCCGGATCGGCGCCTCGGGGCGCCACGAGAACGCCTCTGTGCGGCGCAACATATCGAGCTTCATCGCCTCGAGCGCCGCGTCGTCCAGGCCAGCTCGGATAAGGGCGAGCTTCTCGCGGAGCGCCCCGAGTCCGAACACCGTGCGTCGCACCATGCGAGCCGCCCATTCGCGCACCATCGGCGGCGCGTGGACCTCCATCGTCTGCACGAAGGTCCGGTCGGCCTCGGCCTCGCAGGCGGCCCAGTTGGCCTCGTCCTCGCGGCGGAACATGTGGAGCCAGTGCCCCGCGTCGAAGTCGAGGTAGACCAGCGGGCTGTCGACGACGTACTCGCCGCGGCACCCCGAGCACATGAACGTCTGAAAGCGGCCGCCGAGGATGGCGTCCACGACGTCGGGGACGCGCGGGCCGTTGAGGCTCTCGGCGATGGTCCGCTCCTCATCGACCCCGCAGTGGGGGCAGGTCACTTTGCGCTCGACGAAGGTCGACATCGGATCCTCTCAGGCCCGTGCAGGGCTCGCGTTCGGGGCGCCGCGCCGAGACGCGTGGTCGCGGTGCGCGCGTTCGGTGTGGGAGAGCGCCGCCCTCCCGTGCTCAGAGCAGGTCCCAGATCTCGGTGCGGTCGAGGGCCACCGACCCGTCCGCCGCGACCGTCAGGTCCGTGCGCCACAGCGGCGGCTCGCCGCACGTCACCCAGTAGTGGTAGCGCCGCCCGCCGTCGGCCAGCCGCTCCACGCTCGGCATCGTCACGTGGGCGCGCCACGCCGGCTTGAGGTCCTCGGCGTCGGCCGCGCTCAGCACGGCGCGGGTGCGGTCGCCGGTCGCCTCGAGGAAGCCCGCCACCGCCGCCACCGTCGCCGGCGCAGCGTCGGGGCCGAGGGCGCGCAGCAGCTTCGGCAGGGCGACCTCGCTGCCGAACAGCACCTCGCCGCCGATCGCGACCCCGGGGACGTACTGCCCTGGCCCGCCCCCCTCGAGGGTCACCTCGAAGAAGATCGCGCCCGGCGCGCGCACGTCGTCGACCAGATCGACCTCGACGTCGTCGGCGTCGAGGTCGTCGTCATCGAGGGCGCTCATCACCTTGGCGTGGAGCTCGCTGCTCGTCATCGCTCGGTCCTCACGTCGTTGGGGCTCCACCAGATCCGCGCTCTCGCGCTGCTGCGGCGCCCGCGTGGAGCAGCCGCCGGCCACCGCGAGCGCGACGCAGCTTGCCACGAGCAGGCGGAGCGCGTCACCCCTTGGCCGTCCCACCGCCGCCTCCGCCGCCCTCGCCGCCCTGCTTCTCGTTCTTCTTCTGCTCGGGGGCGACCTTGGCCTCCTGCGGGATGACGTTGGCGTCGAACCAGGCCTTGCTGCTGGAGTCGCGCCCGGCGAGGAGGGTGCCGACCTTGCCGGACCCGTCGGGCTGGAAGTAGGTCGCGTAGACCTCGGCGAACCACTCGCCCGGGGCGCGGAACTGGTACTGGGAGACCTTCTTGGCGCGGGCGCTGTGGCTGAAGCTGACCCACTTCTTGCCGTAGGAGGCCTGGTAGTAGCGGCCCCCGACGTCCACGTAGTTGCCGTCGTTGTACCAGGGGTTCTTCCCGGTGCCGCACTTGCTGGCCGCCGCGACGACGGGGTCGGCCTTCACCTTCGTCTTGTCGGTCGCGCTCACGACCTTGTCGTCGATCTCGTCGATCTTCGTGGCGGTGTCACCGGGCTTGCCCGCGGCCATGGCCGCGATGATGGCGTCGGTGACGGCCTTCTTCGCCGCGCTCTCGAGGTCCTTGATGACCGTCGATCCGGCGAGCATGTCGCTGACGACCGTCGCGTGGTTCGCCCCGTAGTCCTTCCAGGCGCCGTTCTCCTCCTTGGCGCACAGCGTCGCGGCCCCGCCGACCTTGTTGTCCACGGCGTGGCCGATCTCGTGGCGCACGACCTTGTCGAAGCGGGTCACGCCGAAGAGCGGGTCGCCCTCGTCGGCGGCCTTGTTGGGGTCGTCGATCTTGTCGGGGTCGTAGGCGAGCTTCGCCTCCTTCTTGCCCTTGTTGTACGAGCCCGAGCCGGCGCCGCCCCCCTCGTAGCGGGTCATGAGGGTGAGCATGTCGTTCTGCTCGACGTGCTCGGCGGGGAGCTTCTCGCAGATGATCCAGCAGCGGCGCAGGCCCGCGGCGTCCCAGTCTTTGCCGACCTTGCCGCCGCCGGTCTTGGTCTTGGCGATGCCCACGCGAAAGCGCAGCGTGAAGACGAGCCCGAGGGTCGTCGGGTCGCCGTCGGGGGTCGCGTCGAAGAGGGTCTTGACGACGTCCTGCGCGAGGTCGCCGTAGGCCTTGCCGGTGGCCATCGCCTTGCGCGCGTTGGCGCTCAGCGAGCCCCACTCGGCCGCCACCTTGCCGCCCTTGAGGAGTGCGTCCCAGGCCTCGGCGACCTTGCCGGCGGCGACCAGCTCCGCCACCGTCGGCGGCTTCGGCGGCTCCGGCTTCGGCTCCGGGGGAGCGACCGGCGGCGTGTCGGAGCGATCCTCGGACTTGCTCGTCTCAGGCTCGGGGGTCTTGGTCGGCGGCGGCGTGCTCGGCGGCTTCTCGGCCTTCACCTCCGGCGGCGTCGGCGGGGTCCGCGTCGGCGGCGGGGTCTTCGGTGGCGACGGCGAGTTGGACGTCGACTCCGAGCCCTCGCTCGTCTTCGGGGTCGGCGGCGGCGCGACCACCTTGGCGGCCAGCTCCCGGTTCACGTCGCCGAGGAGGTTGGCGAGGACGACGCGCTTGTCGTCGTCCTTCTTGTGCTCGCGGTCGTCGTTCTTTCCGAGCCACCCCTCGATGAGCCCCTTCAGCTCGCCGAGGAGGTTCTTCTCGTCCTTGGGGTCGGCCTTCTCGAGGCGCCCGACGAGCTTGTGGATCTGGGTGTAGGTGCTCTTGTTCAGGCGCCCGACCAGGCTCGGCGACGGCAGCGCCTTCTGCGTCGTGTTGAGCTTCGCCTGCACCGGCGCGCCGCCCGGCCCGCCACCACCGCTCGGCGCGAGCAGCGCGGACGCCGCGGCGAAGTCCAATGCCCTGAGCTGGACCGATCCGCCGCTCGGCGCGGAGGCGGTCGTGGCGCCGCGCGGCTCACCGCTGCGCGCGCTGTCGCGGACGTTGCCGTCCCGTTGCGTCGTCATGCTGGATACCCCGGTGCGAGTGCGCGCCCAGAATTCCAGGGGTTTTGATCTATCGCAAGTATTGTTCGCGCGACGGCGCCACCGTGTTGCGATGCGGGAGGGCGGTCGCGCCATCGGACGGTGGCCGCACGCGCGGGCGTCGCGCCGATTCGCGCCGTCACGTGCTGCCCGCGCGGATCAGCGCCGCGTGATCCCCGCCCGCCGGTCCACGCCCTCCTCGCGCGGATCCCCCGGGTCGTGCACATCTTGCACGAGTGCACGTGCAGGATCGGCACGCGGGCGCGCACGGGGGCGGTGGGAGCCAGCAAATACCGGCGTCTTCGCGCCATCCGGCGGTGGCACGGGGCTTGCTTCGTGTCCCGGACAGCACGGTCACGAAGGAGTCTCCGCGATGCTCGACCACCTCGCCCTCAGTGAGAGCGGATTTCTGTTCGACGCCCGAACAGGGCTCACCTACACGCTGAGCCGCACGGGCACGTTCCTGCTGCGCTCGCTCATCGACGGCGCCGACGCCGAGACCCTCCCCGAGCGCCTCGTCGCGTCCTACGACGTCGAGCCGCTGGTCGCCCGCCGCGACATCGAGCAGTTCCTCTTCCGCCTGAGCGACATCGGCGTCCTCCGCAAGGACGACAGCGACGAAGAGGTGACCGCATGAGCCTGACCATCGCCGTCACCGGGATGAACGCCACCGACAACCCGGGCCCCGGCGTCGCCGTCATCCGCGCCATCCGCGACGCCTGCCCCGACTGCACCATCGTCGGCCTCGCCTACGAGACCCTCGACCCCGGCAACTACATGCCCGGCGTCGCCGACCACGCCTACCTGCTGCCCTACCCGTCGGTGGGCGTCGCCGCGCTCAGCGAGCGCCTCCTCGCCATCCACGCCCTGACCCCCATCGACGTGCTCATTCCGACCCTCGACGCCGAGCTCCCCATCTGGGTGCGGCTGCAGGACTTCTTGGCGGACCGCGGCATCGCGACCTTCCTCCCCGACGCCGACACCCTCGCGCTCCGCAACAAGGACCGCCTCCACGAGCTCGCCGACCTCGGCGTCTCGGTGCCCGACAGCGTGGTCCTGACCGACCCGACCAACATCCCCAAGATCGCCGACGAGCTCGGCTACCCCTGCGTCGTCAAGGGCCGCTTCTACGACGCCTACGTCGCCCAGACCGCCCACGACGTCGCCCACTGGTTCCACAAGCTCGCGAACGCCTGGGGGCTGCCGGTCATCATCCAGAAGTTCGTCCCGGGGACCGAGTTCGACGTCGTCTGCGTCGGCGACGGCGAGGGCGGGCTCATCGGCTCGGTCGCGATGCGCAAGATGCAGCTCACCGACAAGGGCAAGGCCTGGGGCGGCGTGACCGTCCGCGACCGCAAGCTCGACGCCTTCGTCCGCGACACCATCGCCGCGCTGTCCTGGCGCGGCCCCTGCGAGCTCGAGGTGATGCGCGGAGACGACGGCGGGCTCTACCTCATCGAGATCAACCCGCGCTTCCCGGCCTGGGTCTATCTCAGCGCCGGCGCCGGCCGCAACCTCCCCTGGGCCGCCGTCGAGCTCGCCCTCGGCCGCCCCGTCGCCCCCATGCCGCCGGCCCCGGCGGGCGTCATGTTCCTGCGCCACAGCCTCGACCAGATCCTGCCGCTCTCCGACTTCGAGGCGCTCACCGTGCGCGGCGAGATCCACCGCGCGCCGGTCCCGGAGCCCGCCGCCGCCCCGTCGCCGCCCGCGCCCGTCGCGACCACCGCCACCCTCACCACCTTCCCGACGGAGTTCCCAGCATGAGCCGCCTCCCCAAAGACCCCGTCGTCACGCGCCTCCCCTACGAGCCGCCGACCATCATCGCCCACAAGAACGGCCTCGCGAACAAGTTCGGCGGCCAGTCCGCCCGCCGCAGCCTGCCGCGCATCGAGGGCGTCCCGGTCGCCGAGCTAGTCGAGCGCTTCGGCAGCCCGCTGTTCGTCTTCAGCGAGCACACCCTGCGCCGCACCTATCGCGAGGTCCACCGCGCCTTCTCCCTCCGCTACCCCAAGGTCCAGCTCGCCTGGTCCTACAAGACCAACTACCTCGACGCCGTCTGCCGCGTCTTCCACGACGAGGGCGCCTGGGCCGAGGTCGTCAGCGAGGTCGAGTACGACATGGCGCGCCGCAACGGCGTCCCCGGCTCGCAGATCCTCTTCAACGGCCCCTACAAGCCCGAGCCCGCCCTGCGCGTCGCGATCGAGGAGGGCGCCCACATCCACATCGATCACCACGACGAGCTCTACACCGTCGAGAAGATCGCCAAGGAGCTCGGCCGCAAGCTCCCCGTCACCCTGCGCATCAACATGGACACCGGCATCCAGCCGCGCTGGGACCGCTTCGGCTTCAACTTCGACAACGGCGAGGCCCTGACCGCCATCCGCCGCCTCCACACCGGCGGCCACCTGGTCCTCGAGGGCCTGCACGCCCACATCGGGACCTTCATGCTCGACCCGCAGGCCTACGCCCGCGGCACCGCCAAGCTCGCCGAGCTCGCCCTGGCCGCCAAGCGCGACACCGGCGTCGCCGTCAAGACCATCGACCTCGGCGGCGGGCTCCCCTCCCGCGCCACGCTGCACGGCCAGTACGGTCCCGGCGCCGACAGCAAGCCGCCGGTCGACGACTACGCCGAGGCCATCACCGGCGCGCTCCTCGCCGCCGGCTTCCCCCAGGATGAGCTCCCGACCCTGCTGCTCGAGTCCGGCCGCGCCCTGGTCGACGAGGCCGGCTTCATGATCGCCAGCGTCGTCGCCAACAAGCGCCTCGCCAACGGCACCCGCGCGGTCATCGTCGACGCCGGCGTCAACGTGCTCTTCACCTCCTTCTGGTACCGCCACGACGTGCTTCCCGCCGAAGATCACGGCGGTATGCTCGAGGAGGCCGTCGTCTACGGCCCGCTGTGCATGAACATCGACGTCGTGCGCCCCTCGGTGCTACTGCCCCCGCTCGAGGCCGGCGACGCCGTCGTCTTCCGCCCGGTCGGCGCCTACAACGTCACGCAGTCCATGCAGTTCATCCGCCTGCGCCCGGCCATCGTCATGATCGGTGAGAACAAGCAGGTTGACCTCATCCGCCGCAGCGAGCATCTCGACGATCTCAAGGGACCGGAGCTCCTCCCGGAGCGGCTCCGGCCCTAGCCCTCGCCAACGGCAGCTGCCGCCCCGAGGGACACCCAGTGGCCCCCGGGGCGGTCGCCGGGACCGCAGGGGCCCGACCGATACGACGCCGGCCCTCGGCAGCGGCAGGTCTGGCCCCGCAGCCCAACTGACGCCCTCCCCCCCGAGATGGACGACGCTGGTGACATGGAACACGCACTGCCCCAAACGACGGCCATGAGCGCGACGCTCGCGCCACGCCTGCGCCTGCCGGCGCGCGTCGAGGGCTCGCTGCGCCGACTCGCGCTCCCCTACGCGTCCGTCATCTTCGGCGCCCACCCCCTCGCCGGCCTGCTCGCCCTCGCCGCCACCCTCGTCGTCCCCGCCCACGGCGCCGCCGGCCTCGCCGGCCTCGCCTCGGCCGCCCTGTGGGCCCGCCTGCTCGGCCGCCCCCTCGCCCAGCGCGAGGACGGCTTCTACGCCTTCAACGGCCTGCTCGTCGGGCTGGCCCTCGGCCTGATGTTCCGCCTGTCGTGGTCGCTCCTGCTGGTCCTCGTCCTCGCGACCCTGTTCACGACCCTCGTCGGCACCGTGCTGCGCGACCTCGCCGAGCGCTACATCGGGCTGCCGATGATGAGCTTCCCCTTCGTCATCGGCACCTGGCTCGCCCTGCTCGCCGCGACCCGCTTCCCCGGGCTCGAGATCGCCCTCGACCCCGCCTGGGCCGGGCAGCTCGGCGCCGGCGTCCTCCCCGGCCCGGTCGAGCTCTTCCTCCACTCCCTCGGCGCCTGCTTCTTTCAGCTCTCGGTCCCCTCGGGCCTGCTCGTCCTGCTCGCCCTCGTGGTGCTGTCGCGCTGGTCGGTGGTGCTCGCCGTCATCGGCTTCGCCGCCGGCAGCGCCACCTGGCTCGCCCTCGGCGGTGATCCGGCCGCCCTCGAGGGCCACCTGCTCGGCTTCAACTTCATCCTCGTGGCCATCGCGCTCGGCGGCTACTTCGTCGTGCTGAGCCCGGCCTCGCTGCTGCTCGCGGCGCTCGCCGCCAGCACCACCGCCGTCCTCGCCGCCGCCACCCTCGGCGCCCTCGAGCCCCTCGCGGTGCCGGTGTTGGCGCTGCCGTTCCTGCTGACGACGCTGCTCCTCCGCTACGCCCTCGGCCTGCGCGCCACCGCGGGCTCGCTGCACCTCGTCCGCGGGGTCCCGGGCAGCCCCGAGCAGAACCTCGCGCGCGCCGCCTTCCGCGACCGCCGCTACCCCGACCCCCTCCTGCCGCTCTTTCACCTCCCGGTGCTCGGGCGCTGGACCATCACCCAGGGGCCCCACGGCGCCGTGACCCACCAGGGGCTCTGGGCCCACGCCTGGGACTTCGAGGTCACCGACGCCGACGGCGCGCGCTTCGCCGGCGCCGGCGCGCGGCCCGAGGACTACCACGCCTTCGGCGCCCCGGTGGTCGCCCCGGCCGCCGGCCGCGTGGTCCGCGTCGTCGCCCACCTGCCCGACAACGCCATCGGCGACGTCGACATCGTCAACAACTGGGGAAACCTCGTGCTGCTGTGGCACCCCGGCGACGTCTACACCCTCCTCTGCCACCTCCGGCAGCACAGCGTCACGGTCAAGGAGGGGGACACCGTCTCCCTCGGTCAGGTCGTCGGCAAGGTCGGCAACAGCGGCCGATCGCCGCTTCCGCATCTGCACATGCAGGCTCAGCGGAGCCCGGAGATTGGCTCGCCGACTTGCCCATCGGCCTTCTTGCACGTGCTCAGTCAGGAGGGCTCGGACGGGCCGTTGCGCTACCTGACGAACGCCACCCCGGCCACGGGTCACGACGTCGAGGCGGCGCCTCGCGACGCGCTGGCGCAGTCCGCCGTCAGCCTCCCGGCGGGGATCGCCATCCCGTGGCGGGTGGTGCGTCAGGGGCAGATCCGGGAGGACCGCTGGGTCAGCACCATCGATCCGCTCGGCGCGCGGCACCTGGCGAGCTCTTCGGGCGCCCGCACCGGGATCTACGCGGACACGACCTACCTGACGACGCTGGGATACACCGGCTCGCCTACGGATCTGCTGGGCCTGTTCCACCTGGGTACGCCGCGGCTGCCGCTGATCACGAACCCTGGGGTGGTTTGGGAGGACACCCTCGACGCCGGCCCGTTCGTGCCGCTGTGGGCGCGGATGCTGCACGAGCTCGCGCGCCCGTTCACCGAGATCGGCGCCATCCGCACGACGACCCGGGTCCGCGCGGGCGAGCGCGGGCTGGTCGTGCGCACCGAGCTCGACGTCGCCGCGCTGGTCGGCGGGCGCGGGGCGTTGCCGGACGCCGTCGAGGTCATCTGGGCCGCGGGGCGTGGACCGGTCTCGCTGCGCGCGTGGCGCGGGGGCGCCCTGTTGGTGGCGGCGGAGGTGACGGCGTGACCGGCCTGGCGACCGTCGTGATGGTGATGACCGCGCTGACCGCCGGGTCGGGGTCCGGCGACCTGGGCGAGACCCTGGCGCGCGGCTGGTCGGCGGTCACCGCCGGGCAGTACGCCGAGGCAGAGGCCGCCTACGTCGAGGCCACGGGGCTCGCGCCGCGCTCCGAGGACGCGTGGCTCGGGCTGCAGCTCGCGCGCCTCTCGCGGGGGGATTGGCCAGGGGCGGCCGAGGCCGGCGCGCGCGCCCTGGCGCTGAACCCGGACAGCTACTGGGCGCGGAGCCGCCAGGCGTGGGTGAAGTGGAACCAGCGCGACCTGCCGGCGGCGCGCGAGCACTACGAGGCGGCGCTGGTGCTGGCGCCGGGGGATCCGGAGATGGTCTTGGGCCTCGGCTTCACCCTCGCGGGGCTCGGGGACGAGGCCGGCGCGCGGGCGCGCTGCGACGAGGCGGCGCGGGCGCTCGGGGAGGACCCGCGGATCGCCGCCTGCCGGGCGGCTGCGGACGCGTTGGGCGGCGGGCCGATCGCGGGCGCCGCGCTGTCGGCGACCTGGCTCGGCAACGTCCGCGGCTCGGTCGAGCGCGTGGCGAGCGGCTCGGTGGTCGCCTCGGTGCGGTGGCCGGCGGCGACGCTGTGGGCGGGGGTCACGGCGTCGGACGCGTTGGGTATCGGTCAGGTCGGCGAGACGCTGGGCGCGGCGCACGTCGGCGTCGAGCTGCGCCTCGGGTCCTTTACCGGGGCGCTGGCTGGGGCGCTGCTGCGCTCCAGCAACGCAGACACGGACGGGGGCGGCCTGGCCTCGGGGCGGCTGGCGTTCATGGCGGGGGCTTGGACGCTCGGGATCGGTGGGGGGCTCGCCCTCCTGCCGTCCGTCTCCGCGGGCCAGGTCGACCCGTTCGTGTCCGTCCGGGCTGGCGCGGTGACGCTGACCGTCGGCCCGGAGCTGGCCGTGGTGGACGGCGAGCAGCTCGTCAGCGGGCACCTGCGCGTGGACTGGGCGGTCTCGGGGCGGGTCGGCCTGTGGGTCGGCGGCTACTACGGCGACCGGCAGAACCCGGTGGACGCCGACGGCTTGGCGTTCTGGACCGGGGCCGATCGCTTCCTCGGGGGCTGGCAGGTCGGGCTGCGTTGGGCGGCGACGGACTGGCTGGCGCTGAGCCTCGCCTGGCGTTACGACGTCGTGAGGGTGGATCGAGGCGACGGAAATGGGTCCGGGAGCGCGGACGCGCTCTACGGCGGAACACTCGGGGTCGGGTTCGACTTCTAGCTGTCATGCAGGCAGGTACACGCGAAATGAAGCACACCAGGCAGAGGAGTCTCATCATGCTGCGATCGTTTGCGACCGGCTTCGTGGCCGTGACGTTGCTCGCGTGGGGGCCTGCGGCCGCCGCCGCGGAGGGTGATCAGGTCGGTCAGCGCTTTGCCTCGTCGTTTGCGCACGAGGCGAAGGGGGAGATCGACGAGGCGCTCAACGACATGCTCATCATCCTGCGCGGTGACGCGAAGCACTACGTGGCGACGCTGCGCTCCGGGTGGCTCTACTACATCGGCGGGCGCTACGCCGACAGCATCGCGATGTACGAGGCGGCGGACAAGCTCGCCCCCAGCGCGCTCGAGCCGCGCCTCGGCCTGATGCTGCCGCTGATGGCGTCGGAGCGCTGGGCCAAGGCGGAGGTGGTCGGCAAAGAGCTCGCCAAGCTCGCCCCGCGCGACTACACGGTCCGGAGCCGGCTCGCGTGGATCGCCTTCGCGCAGGGTCGCTACAAGGAGGCCGAGACGTTGTACCAGGCGGTGCTCGCAGACTACCCGAGCGATCTCGAGATGATGCTCGGCCTCGCCTGGACCTGGCTCCGCGAGGGCCGCAAGCCCGAAGCCAAGGGCATGTTCCAGCGGGTCCTGAGCATCCGCAGCGACAACGTCCAGGCGAGGACCGGCCTGCAGTCCCTCTGACCTCCCGCCATAGGGGTCAGGCACCCTCACTTTTCACTTTATCGCCTCGCGCCCGCCTCCCACCGCCCGTCTCCCGCCATAGGGGTCAGGCACCCTCACTTTTCACTTTATCGCCTCGCGCCCGCCTCCCACCGTGCCCGCAGGCACGGGCGCGTCACCGCGTGCTGCGCCCACACCGCGCGAACGAAGCCTGAGGAGGCCGCCCGGCTAAGCGCGTGGCCGGCAGGCGGTGGTGAGAGCTTCCCAATTCACTCGTGCCCCGCGCGGCCAGGCGGCATCCGTCTGGGCCGAGAGGCGTCTTGACCCGGAAAGTGAAAAGTGAGGGTGCCTGACCCCTCGTGCGTGGAGGGTACGGTGGAATGCAGTCTTGCGGGGATAAAGTAAAAAATGAGGGTGTCTGACCCCTGACCTGGTGGAATGCAGTCTTGCGGGGATAAAGCAAAAAGTCTCGCCACCGCCTGGCCCGCTTCGCGTTGGCCAGGCGGGCCTTTCAGGGCTTCCTTCGCGGGGTGCGGGGCGCNNNGGTGTGTCCCGGCCGGTCGCCAGCTGCGGACTCCGGTCCGCGCCCTGCCGTTTCAGGTTAGTGAGGGTGCCTGACCCCTGAACTCATCGGGGTAGAAGGGCTACCTCCACGCGCCCGGCGTCCGCGCTGCAGACCAGGCGGCGCGATCTGAGGTGCTCGATGTCGATTGGGTCGAGCGCGCAGGACATCGCAAGATCATCGCTCGCGACGTCCGCATCATAAACCTCGATTTGCAGACCGTCGCCCTGGCGGATTGTCGTGGTGGCGCCGACTGGACGCGCGAACATGACATTGAACAGGTCCTTTTGCACCGCCGTCTCCGCGAGCAGCTTCCCATTGTAAGCTAGCCGGACCCGGATGTCTGGTGCACCACACATTGCATCCCAGCACTTCCCGTCCGGCTTCCGTGCGTTGAGCTTCACGGACACGACCCCGACAAGAAACCTCTGGCCGAATGCCAGCTCGCAGGTTCCCGTTCGCTGGCAGCTCGACTCACCCTCCGGGCATCGGCAGATGTCGAGCTCAGTACACGTGTCCTTACCCTCGTCTAGCGAGCACCGCGTTGCTTTCGCTGTCGGTCCTGTCGCTCGAGCGCTTTGGTCCTGATCCAGAGAAGATGTCGCGAAGACCAGTATGGCGATGGAAAGCAGTAGCTTCTGAACGATTCGAGTCATCACAGGCTCCGAAAAGGGTTGTCTGGGAGCATCGGTGTTCATTCGCGGTTCGTCAAACGTGACAGGAGGTGGCAGGCACCCCAACTCGGCGCGACATATCGGAGTGGGAACCAGCAGGTCGTTACAGCGAGCGAGCGCGCGAACGTGTGAGAGGCTGAATACGTCGGAGCGAGCGAGCGCGTGAGAGCGAGTGGGAGAGGGTGCAGTGAGCGTGAGGGCGGGCTGCGGGCGCGCGCGCCCGCCCTGGCAGTCGGTAATGCAGCGTGACCCATCAGCGACGCCTGGATGCAGACCGCCACTTGCTTGGATGACGATCCTGGCGGAGGTGAAATCGGCGTGACTTCGTTCCAGGCCGGCGCGCTGGTCGACAGCAGCGCCCCCGGGGCGCCCCTGGCCGAGGTGTGTGACGGCAAGGACAACGACTGCGGCGGCGCCATCGACGCCGTCGACAGTGATCTGGTGCGGTCCCGTGGGAGAAGCAGCAGGGCGTGTGCGCCGGCGCCATGAAGCCGCCAGAGCTGTGCACGGCGGGCGCCTGGCTCGCGTGCCCCGACGGCGTGTACGGCCAGCGGGCCTACCCGGCGCAGTACTTGCTCGCCTGGCTCGACTCGAGCTGCGACGCCCAGGACAACGACTGCGACGGGCTGACTGACGACGACTACGCGGCCGTCCAGACCACCTGCGGGGTCGGGCGCTGCTGGTGAGCTGTCCGAGCGGAGTCAGCGACGGGCCGCCGCGGGCGGTGACGTTGACGGGGGCGGACGCGTGCGGGGTCGTGCTCGGCGTGACCGGCCTCGCGCGCGCGGTGGTGGACGCCGAGGGGACGCCGACGGCGCTGCCGCTGGTCGACTGCCCGATCAGCGTGGACGGGGTGTCGATCCGGGTCACCGGGCGGCTCGCCGAGGGCGCGCTGGCGGTGTCGTTTACGACGACGGCCGAGGATCCGTCCGGCAACGTGACGGGGTCCCGGACGAGCTCGACGTGTGCCCGACGACCCCGGACCCGCTGCAGTTCGACGGCGACGACGACGGCTTCGGCGCCGTGTGCGACGGGTGCCCGGCGATCGGCGACGACCAGTCCGACGGCGTCGGCGACGCCCTCGGCGCCCTCTGCGACGACCACCCCTTCGAGGCCCTCGCGCTGCTCCCGTGGCGGCGGCGCGCGCGCCGGCTGAGGGGCGCTCCGACGGGGCGGGCGGGGCCGCGGCGGTCGGCCGCGGGCCCTGGAATCGGGCCAGAACTCCTTGACATCACGCGCGCCACGGACGTAGTTACTCAGTGTTGAGTCACCAACGCACGCCCACGCATGACGCGGGGTTCGCAGGTGGTCAGGAGGCTCACGATGCGCGGCTCCATGAGCCTGCTCAGGACCCTGACGGCGGTCGGCGCGATCGCGCTCCTCGGGTGCGGCGACGCGGCGACGACGACGCCCGACGCCGACGCGCTGGGAGCCGACACGGCGGTCGCCGAGGACACGGCGGTCGCCGAGGACACGGCGATCGGCGACGACACGGCGGTCGCCGAGGACACGGCGGCCGCCGACACCGCGGCCCCCCCCGACGGCGCCGCGGACACGGCGACCGCGGACACCGGTGGGAGCGACGCCGTCTGCACGGTCGACTGCCCCGAGGACCAGACGCGCTGCGACGGGACGACCGGCGTCGCGACCTGCGTCGCCGACGCCAACGGCTGCACCGCCTGGAGCGCCGCGGTCGCCTGCGACGGCGCCAAGGTCTGCCAGGACGGGGCGTGCGTCGCCGCATGCACCGCGAGCGACGACCGCTGCCTCGGCGATCTTGCAGTGCAGCATTGCGTGGCCGGGCAGCTCCAGGAAGTGGGCTGCCCGTTCGGATGCGACTCCGTGGCGATCGCGTGTCGCCCCTGCGTCCCTGGCGCCTGGCGCTGCAACACGGCGGGCGGCGATCCGCTCGTCGAGGTCTGCGCGGCCAGCGGCGTCTGGCAGAGCGCGGGCCCCTGCATCTCGTGCGCGTGCGTCGCCGGGCCGCCGGTGGCGATGCGCTGCCTCGGCAAGGACGACACCGCGACGACCTGCGCCGTCTGCGGTGACGACGGTCAGATCTGCGTTCCGTGAGGTATCCCGTGAGAACGATCCGCCTTATCCTCCTCGGCTCCCTCCTGCCGTTGGCGCTGGGCGCCTGTGATGTGGCCGAGCCGACCCCGTCCCTCGCCTCGGAGGCGCCCGCGGTGACCACCTACGCGGCCCTCGGGGACGCGCCGGTGCAGGTCATCGCGACCGGGCACTGGGCCAAGACCGTCGCCTGCAGCGGCTTCTGCGTGAACGAGATCAACTTCTGGGTCGACCTCAAGGTCCGCAACGACGCCTTCCAGAAGGAGGTCGGCGTGCTGTGGACCGACAGCGGCTGGGCCAGCGTGAAGACCGCGCTGGCGCACTACGAGCAGCCCCTCGAGGACGGCTGGGAGCAGTGGGGCGTGGACGTCAAGGTCGGGACCATGGCGAGCTACCAGTCCCCGCGCGAGATCGAGGTCGCGGCGTTCGCGACGATGGCCGGCGCGGCCTACTGGGACCCCGCCAACAACTACTACATCTACAACTCGGTCGACGCCTCGCGGCCGGTGCGGCGGCTGTCGTCGGAGGTCCACATGGAGGCCGGCAAGGGCGTCGTGATGACCGGGCGGGTGCGCGTGCTCGACGTCGCCTTCGACAAGGTGGTGGCGGTGCGCTACTCGACCGACGGCTGGGCCACCTGGAACGAGGGGCTCGCCTACTGGGTGGCCGGGGACGACTGGGCCTTCCGCGTCGAGCACGTCGCCGCGGAGCCCCTGCCCGCCGAGGTCGTCTACGCCGTGCGCTACGCGGTCGACGGGCAGGAGCACTGGGACAACAACGGCGGCTCGGACTTCCACCATCGGCTCGCGCCGATCTTCGACCGCGGCCACACCTTCTTCAACCTGAACGAGCCGATCTCGGGGGTGCTGAGCGTCGGCGGGAGCTTCCGCAGCGACCTCCCGATCGGGGCCGTCGCGGCGCGGGTCGACGCCGGCGCCTGGAGCGACGGCGGCTACGCGGTCTTCTCGACCGAGGCGCTGGCTGACGGGGCGCACCAGGTCGAGGTCCGCGCGACCCTGACCGGCGGCGGGCAGGTGACCGAGGCGGTCCCGTTCACGGTGAAGAACCGCGTCACGCCGCTCGAGAGCTGGATCCCCGATCACGGCAACGCGCAGTCGGTGGCGGACGCCTGGGCCATGGCGACGGACGCCAGCGGGCGGGTCTACTTGGCGCCGGGGAGCTCCTGGGGGACCGACGCGAGCGTGCTGCGCTACGACAGCTTCGGGGCCGCGACGCCGTCGCTCAGCTTCGCGGCGCTGCCGAGCGGGCGGCGGCCCAAGAGCCTGGCGGTCGACGCCGGCGGTCGCGTCTACGCGGTGGTCGACTACTCGAGCCCGGCCATCTGGCGGCTGACGGCGGGCGGTGCCATCGACACCAGCTTCGGCGCGAACGGCGCGGTGGCGCTCAACGTGCCGGTGATGGGCGCGGCCGTGTGCTACGCGGGGTCGGTCACGGTCAACACGCACCACGTCTACCTGGCCGACACGTGCAACCAGCGGGTCCTGCGCTTCACCCTGGCGGGCGTCCCCGACGGCGTCCTCGGGATGCCCGACAACGGCTACCCCATCCCGGCGGGGCTGTACGCGGACGCGGACGGCGTGTGGATGCTGCGCTCGCACCAGATCGTGCGCATCGCCGACGCCGCCGACCAGGCGATGAGCCACGGGCAGATCATCGCGCTGGACCCGCCGCTGAACGGGCCAAAGGGGTTGACCCGCGGGGCGGACGGGGTGTTCTGGACGGCGGACGGCGTGAGCGGGATCCAGGCCATCGGCGCCGCCGGCGCCCGCCTCGCCGGCTGGTGGGGCGGCGGCAGCTACGATCTGCCGGGCGCCTTCCACCTGCCCCAGGACGTCGTCACCCTGCCGAGCGGCGACGTCGTCGTCCTCGGCGCCGAGGGCCCGCGGCTGGTCCGCTTCGACGGGACCGTCGCCGCCCCCTGACCGGAGGTCGACCGCGAAACGCCGGTCGCGGCGCGCCCGCGGGAGCTGGTCGCTGATCGTCCTTCGCGCATCCCCAGGCTCCGAGGCGTCCGTATTGTGCGCCGCAAGATCGGAACGCCGTCGCGACCGATTTGCGTTTTTCACAATCATCCCAGGTCGTTGTGAGATCGCCGCGCGCCCACTTGGCCCTGTGGTGAAAGGCGCTGCTGGATATTATGTTGCGTTTGGTGCATTCATCGCGCCGCGGTTGGAGCCATTCACCGCGCGCCGAGTGGGTCCTACGCCCCCATTCATCGTGCACCGCACCAACCCGACCGTGGTCGAGGATGGAACGCCGCCATGCAGCTCGCCTCCCCGTCGCGCCTGATCCCGTACGTCCTCGCCACCGGGATCCTCGGGGGACCGCTCGCCCTCGCCGGGTGCGGCAAGACGGAGGCGCCCGCCGGCCCGCCGCTGTCGATCGCCGTGGCCCCGCTCGAGCTGCCGGGCCTCGGCGACGCCGACTACACCGTCACGGTCAAGAGCGCGGCGAGCGAGGTCGTCTGGACCAGAGCGCTCCGCTCGAGCGCGTACGGTGACGGCGCGGGCTCGCTGAGCTACGTCGGCACCTGCGACGCGGCGAGCCAGCCCAACACGGTCGAGCTGAGCCTCGACGCGCTGCGCGCCGTGGGCGGGGCCACGATCCCCGCCGACACCTACGCGAACCCGACGGCGAGCGGACCGCTCGTGCTGAGCGCGGCCTGCGTCGAGGGCCAGGACAACCGCGTGGAGTTCAACCTGACGGTGGCGCGCCAGGCGAACCAGGGGTTCTTCGACATCGCGATCAGCTTCAAGGACATCTTCTGCTCGGCGAAGCTCGACTGCGGCGAGACCACGGCGGAGGCGGACGACCTGCGGCTGCTCCACGACGCGAGCGGCGCGCGCGCGACGACGGCGGTGCTCGGCTTCGCCTGCACCGCGAGCGTGGCGACCGGCAACACCGTGCTCTACCTCGACAACATCGAGATCACCTGCGCCGCAGGCAGCGGCCTGCCGACCGTCATCGACACCGCCGGGGTCGGTATGGTCCAGGACCTCGACGCGGCCCCCAACGCGAACCCCGACGGCTACCTCTTCGCGGCGGCGGTGTATCGCGGGCAGGAGGGGATCGGCAACAAGCGCTACTGGAACGTCGCGCTCGGGCTGAACCGCGCGGTGTTCCCCGACGTCGGGGGGTGCACCCTGGCGACGCGGGCGACCGCGTCGGACGCGCTGTTCGACCAGGGGACGACGCCGGCCGGGACGACGTATCCGCTCATCCAATGGAACGTGCCCCTGAGCGACGCGGGGGGGCGGCTGTGCACGAGCCACCCGGTGAACGGCGGCAACGGCGTGGCGGTGGTGTACACGGGGCTCGCCGCGCCGGCGAGCTTCGACGCGGCGTTCGCGGCGGCCTTCGGGACGCAGCTCGTGAACTTCCTGCGCGACCTCGACGGCGACGGCGTCGACGACGCGGCGGACAGCGCGCCCGCCAACCGCTTCGTGTGCCGCGACGTCGACGGGGACGGCTGCGACGACTGCACCTCCGGGGTCGACGCGGTGGCCGACGACGGGCCGGACTTCGACGGCGACGGGCTGTGCGACGCGGGCGACCCCGACGACGACGGCGACGGCGTCCTCGATGGCGACGACTCCGCGCCGCTGGACCCCAACGTCTGCCGCAACCTCGACGGGGACGGGTGCGACGACTGCGGGCCGGTCGGGGCGACGTGTGACGACGGGTCGGCGTGCACGACCGGCGACGTCTGCGTCGCCGGTCTCTGCACGGGCGAGGCGCTGACCTGCGACGACGGCAACGGCTGCACCGACGACACCTGCGCGCCCGCGACCGGCTGCGTCTTCACCGACAACACGGCGGCCTGCGACGACGGCGACGCGTGCACGACGACGGACGCGTGCGCAGGCGGCGTCTGCGTCGGCGGCACGCCGCTCGCGTGCGACGACGGCAACGCCTGCACCGACGACGCGTGCGATCCGGTGACCGGCTGCACCTACCCCAATAACGACGCCAACGCGTGCAGCGACAACAACGCGTGCACGCCGACGGACACGTGCTCGGCCGGGGTCTGCGTCGGCAGCGGGACGCTCGCGTGCAGCGACGGCAACGCCTGC
>PHBI01000135.1 GCA_002841945.1 Deltaproteobacteria bacterium HGW-Deltaproteobacteria-14 | reverse complement strand
CTCGCTCTCCAGGCGCGCGGCTCCGGGGGCGTCGACCCAGGCGCTGGCGACGTCCTCGGGCAGCATGAACGGCAGCAGCCCGGCCTCGAAGCCCGCGACGAAGACCGCGTCCCACTCGAGCCCCTTGGCCTGATGGATGGTCGAGACGACCACACGGTCGTCGGCCGCGACCCGACGCCCCCCGCGACGCTGATCCTCGGCGTGACGCAGGAAGGCCTCCGGCGCGGCGAAGGTCGCCGCCACCCGCGCCGCCTCCGCGGCCGCCGCGTGCCACTGGGCCAGGCGCTCGGCCTTCATCCCGCGCGGCGCCCGCTCCGCGACCACGGCCGCCACCGCGCGCGCCGCCGCCTTCAAGCCGCCGTTGGCGCTCGAGCCCGCGCGGGAGGTGACCACCTCGCGGAGCCAGTCGGGCACCTCCCGGTTGCCGCCCGCCGGCAGGCCGAACACGACGCGGAGACCATCCTCGAGGTTCCGCACCTCGGGCAGCCGCCAAAAAGAGCGCCCGCCGCGCAGCTCGTAGTCAACGCCGACGCTGCTCAGGGCCCCCTCGAAGTGGACCATCTGCGCCCCGGTCCGCACGAGCACGGCGACCGCTTTTGGAGGCGTCGGCTCGGCCTTGTCGAGCAGCGTTCGCACGGATCGAGCGATCCAGGCGGCCTCGTCGCCCGCGCTGCGCGCCTGCACGACCGCGACCTGGGTCCGCCCCCCGGAGACGGGGTGGAGGGGCTTGTCGAGGCGCCCGCGGTTGGGCGCGATGAGCGCCGCCGCCGCGCTGACGATGGCGGGGTGGCTGCGATAGCTCTGCCGCAGCCGCACCACCCGGGCGCCGGGCCAGTCGGTGGTGAAGCCGGTGAGGTAGCGCACGTCGCTGCCGCGCCAGCCGTAGATCGCCTGGTCGTCGTCGCCGACGGCCCAGACGTTGCGGTGGCCCGCGCCGAGGGCCCCGATCAGCTCGTGCTGGGCGCGGTTGATGTCCTGGTACTCGTCGACCAGGAGGTGGTCGTAGCGGCCCGCGACGCGCGACCTCAGCGCCGAGTCGCGCTGCAGGCCCCGCACGACCGCTCCGATGAGGTCGCCGAAGTCCGTCCGCCCACGCTCGGACAGCGCCTGCTGGTAGGCGCCGTAGGCACGGGCGATCGCCACCTCTTCGTCGTCGCCGCTCGAGCCGGACTTTGGGCGGGCGCGCCGCCGCCTCGCCGCGTCGAGCGCCTGCGCCGGCGTGAGGAGCTCGTCCTTGAAGCGGCCGATCCGGTCCCGCAGGCCGTCGAGGTCGAAGGAGCGGGCGAAGCCGAGGTCGCGCAGCAGGTCGAACTGCCCGGTCTCGTCGAGCAGATCGACCGGGCCGGCGAGGCCGAAGGCGCGCGCCTCCTGCCGCAGCCACTCGAGGCAGCGCGCGTGGAAGGTGCCGATGGACAGCCGCGCGGCCCCGACGTCGACCTGGCGGCGCACCCGCTCGTTCATCTGCCGGGCCGCCTCCCTGGTGAAGGTCGTCGCGAGGATCCGGTCCGGCGGCACGCCCCGGGAGACGAGGACCGCGAAGCGCGCGACCAGCGTGGTGGTCTTGCCCGTTCCGGGTCCCGCCAGCACGAGCGCAGGCCCACCCTCGTGGGTCGCCGCAGCGCGTTGCTCCGGGTTGAGTGGGTCGGCGGAGCTCATCGGATCCATCTGAGCCTGCCGCGAAGCGCGGGGCAACCCCCATCGCCATCGCCAGCCCCTCGAGGATCGAGGCGAGCGGCGCGATCCCCCCGCCCGGCGGTCCGGCGGTCGGTCGCCGGAGCTCTCCCGACGCCGGGGACGTCGGTGCCGTCGTCGGGCGCGCGCTCGGGCTCGGCGCTGCGAGCGCGGCGGCCTCGCGGAGCCGCGGGCGGGGCTGACCCGCCCGCGACCTGTGCAATGCAGCATTCAGCTCTGGAGAGCGTCGTAGAACGCCTTCCCTTCCTTCTTCCCGCCCTTGTCACGGATGACCATGCGCCGCACCATCTCGCCGGGCATCTTGAGGGTGGTCATGCCGAAGAAGCCGGTCTTCATGGCGACCTTCTCGGCGTCGGCGAGGGGGAAGATCCAGCGGGTCTTGTCCCCGCCGAGCAGGCTCGACAGGGTCTCGTGGAGGCCTTCCTGCGTCAGGTCCTCCCGGGCCAGGAGCGCGCCGACGGCCTCGACCGGGTCGCCGCCCCCCAGCGAGTACTTGGTCGTCGTGGTCGCCACGGCGAGGCTCCCGTAGCTCTGGACCGGCACGAAGTAGATGACCTCCGGCGTACACACCGCGCAGCCTCGGGCCATCGCTGCGGTCAGCGACATCTTGGACATATCGACCTTGGAGAAGAACAGGTAGTCGGTGCCGGGGATCAGGGCCATGAGGACGCTCCAGGCTGGGTGTTGAGTCCCCGATGACCCGCCGCCGGCGATCGGTCAACCCGGCCGGGTGATCTTCCCACCCGCTTGCCCCACCCGCGGCGTTCGCGTGTATAACGGAGGCTCGCACGCATGGGCGCGTGCGAGACGCTCCGTCACCGTCCTCGAGAGGTCCTCATGCTCGTCCGACTGCTCACCTTCACGGCCCTCGCCGCGCTCCTCGCCATCGGCTTCGCCACCCTGCCGACCTCGGCCCCGGCCGCAGCGGCGCCCGCCATCTCCGCGCCAGCCGGCAGCTACGCCGCCTACTACGAGGTGAGCGCGTCGGACTATGGCAAGTGCAGCTTCGACTCGGACTGCCACAAGGGCGTGAAGTGCAACAGCAGCCGCTGCGCCGACTCGGCCGGGAGCAAGTGCAGCTTCGACTCGGACTGCGGCGGCAACGGCGCCAAGTGCAACTCCAGCAAGTGCTCGAACGCCCCCGACGGCAAGTGCAGCTTCAACTCCGAGTGCCCGGGCGGCTCGTGCAGCTCCGGCAAGTGCAAGTGGTAGTCCCGCGCTGAGCGCCAGCCGAGGCCCGCCCCGACGCCTCACGGCGGGCCTCGGCCGTCGCTGCTGCGACGCAGCGCTGCGGGCCTCGACGTGAACACATCTCGTTGAGAGATCCGAACGCTTGTGTGATAATCGGCCATGCTGCGGTGCGTGGTCCTCGCAGCGCCTCCGACACATCACGGGTGCCGCGATGACGAACCGCATGATCTGCTTGGGGACGGCCATGCTTGCGCTGACCGCGTGCGACGCGCCGGTGAGCGACGCCGGCAGCGGCCGCCACGTGGCGATCGCGGTGGCTCCGCTGTCGCTGACGGGGATCACCGACGCGACCTACCGGCTGACCGTGTTCAACGGGGACCGCGCGCAGGTGTGGACCCGGACCGTCACCTCGACCGGCTACGGCGACGGCGCGGGGGCGGTCAGCTACGTCGGCACCTGCGACGCGGACGCACCCGCGAACACGGTCGCGCTCGAGGTCCTCGAGCTGCGCGACGCCGACGGCCCGCTGACCGCCGGGGTCGACTTCATCAACCCGGCGCCCGCGGGCGCCCCACTCGTCCTCCCGGCGACCTGTGAGGCCGACCGGGACGTCGCCATCGACTTCTCGCTCAGCTTCGCCCGCGCCGCCAATCAGGGCTTCTTCGACGTCGCGGTGACCTTGAACGACGTCTTCTGCTCGGCCAAGCTCGACTGCCTCGACGCCGACGACCAGCCGCTCAAGCTCCTGTTCAACGCCGCAGGCCAGCGCGACGCGACCGCGGTCATGGCGTTCGCCTGCACCGCCGGGGCCGGGACGGAGACGACCCTCTACCTCTCCTCTCTCGACGTGACCTGCGGCGGCACGACGTCGTCGATCACGCCGTCGCTGGGCCCGGGCAAGCTCAGCGCCGTCGCCGGGTCCGGCCTCCCGAACAGCCACCTCTTCGACGCGCTCGTGAGCGCCGGCGCCGAGCAGCTCGGCAGCTACCACAAGCGCTACTGGAACATCGCGCTCGGCTTGGCCGATGTCGCCGGCTGCACCCTCGATGCGACCGGCACCGCGGCCGATCACGACCTCACCGAGGGCGCGACCCCGGTCGGGACGATCTGGCCCTACATCCACTGGTCCGGCAGCCTCGAGACCTGCGGCCATCACCCCCTCAACGGCGCCGACGGCGTCGTCTCCACGGCCTATACCGGCTTCGACGGCGCGACCTTCCCCTTCACCTTCGGCCCGAGCGGTCTCGGCGCGGTGAGCTACACCATCGTGGGCGCCCTCGACCAGGGCTCACCCGGTCACTGGAGCGACGACTCCGTCGCCACCTCGTGCGACGGCTACCGAAACCCGACCGCGCCGTACACCTACGCGGGAGAAGGCGACGGCTACTACCAGATCGATCCCGACGGCGCGGGCGCGACCCTCGGCACGATCACCGCGTACTGCGACATGACCACCGACGGCGGTGGCTGGACGCGGCTCCTCTACGACGTCGACGACAGCGACATCGAACACCTCTTCACCCCTGAGCTCCGGGCGGTCACCGGCACCCAGATCCACGTCTACAGGGCGACCAACGACAGCATCCACACCCTCAACGCGGGCATCACCTCGCTCGACGACGCCTTCGCCCAGCCGTGGATCTTCACCGGCTACGAGCTCGACTACTACAGGCGCCTCTCGGTCGACGAGGGCAGCAACATGGGCAGCGTCTTCCTCTTCAACGATCACGACATCACCGTGGCGGGCGGCGCGCAGCTCACCTGGTCGGGCACGCCCGACGGCCTCATCAGCTTCGGCAACACGGAGACGAGCAGCTTCGCCGACGCGGGCACGTCCTCGTACACCTGGTACGCAGACGTCATCATCCAGCAGGTCTACATCCGGTAGCCGGCGCTCAGCGCTCGCGGTCGCCTGAGTTGCCGGCCTCGCCGAGGTCCGAGAACACCTGGGCCTCGAACGCCATGATGACCGTCTGGGGGTCGCGCCACGCGTCCGGCGGCAACCCGGCCTTTTGGCAGGTCTGCGCCAGGAACTCCTCGCGGTCCCAGCCGTACTGCGTCGCGACCTGGGGCAGCAGCACCCCGCGGTGGCGCCCGCGCGCCAGGTAGAGCCCGTGCCGCCCCGGCTCGACCGCCTCCGGGGCGATCCGCTCGAAGGGCGTGAGCACGCTGATCTCGATGTCCGTCTCGCGCAGGTCCCGCGGGGCGAGCGGGTGGAAGCGGGGATCCGCCGTCGCCGCCTCCCCGGCCATCTCCGCGACCGCGACGACCAGCGGCTGCTCGGGGTAGAGGGTGCCGATGCAGCCGCGCAGGCGCCCGTCGATGTGCAGGCTCACGAACGCGCCGCTGGGCAGGCCGAGCTCGGGCTCGTCGGCGACGAAGTCCGGCACCGTCCCGCGCGACACCTTCGAGAGGATCGCCTCGCGGGCGATCTGTAACAGCCGCAGCCGCAGCGGCCGCGGTAGGGGTCGACGCTCAGTATCGGCCATGACGCCAGTCCTCGATGATCGCCCCGTGGTCGAAGGCCAACGGCGACGGCAGCGCGTCGAGCGCGAACACCCGCGCCTCGGCGGCGTCGTCGCCCCCCACCGGCACACCGGCCGCGCGCGCCACGAACACCGTCGTGACCGTGTGCTGCCGCGGGTCCCGGGCCGGATCGCTGTAGCTGTGGAGCTGGCGCAGCAGCGTCACGTCGAGCCCGGTCTCCTCCTTGGCCTCGCGCACGGCGGCCGCCTCGAGGGTCTCCCCGTAGTCGACGAAGCCGCCCGGCAGCGCCCAGCCGAGCGGCGCGTGCTTGCGCGCCACCAACACCAACGTCCCGGGCTGCGTCTCGATGAGCAGGTCCACCGTCGGGACCGGGTTGCGGTGCGCCGTCGTCATGCCCGCTGCGTACCACCCCCGGGCCGCCGCAGCAAGGCGCCGCCCCGACCGACCGCCCCCCGCGGACGCGCCGCCCGGCCGCCCCCCGGACGGTCGTCGCCGCCCGCCCCGCGCCCCCTCGCCGCGCTTGGAACCTTGCCGCGCGCGACGCCTGCGTGATATCGCTTGGGCCCTTTTCAGCCGGGGGCCGTGGATGATCGTTCGCAAGTCGAAAGTCGAGATCGAGAAGATGCGCCTCGCCGGCCAGGTCGTGGCCGACGTGCACAAGGAGCTCCGGGACAAGATCCGCCCCGGGATGACGACCTTCGACCTCGACAGGATGGCCGAGGAGCGCATCCGCAAGGCAGGCGCCACGCCGACCTTCAAGGGCTACCAGGTCGGCCCCGAGGTGTTCCCCGCGACCCTCTGCGTGTCGATCAACGAGGAGGTCGTGCACGGGATCCCCAACCGCGAGCGCGTGCTCGAGGAGGGGAGCATCATCTCCATCGACTGCGGCGCCACCCTCGACGGCTACGTCGGCGACAGCGCGATCACCCTGGCGATCGGCCGCGTCTCCGAGGAGCTCGAGCTGCTCATGGAGCGCACCCGCGGCAGCCTCTACGCCGCCATCGCGCAGTCCATGCCCGGCAACCGCATCGGCGACATCTCCTACGCCGTCGAGAGCTTCGTGCGCCCGTTCGAGTACGGCGTGGTCGAAGACTACTGCGGCCACGGGGTCGGCCGGCGCCTCCACGAGGAGCCGCAGATCCCCAACATCGGCGTCCCCAACACCGGCCGCCGCCTCAAGAGCGGGTGGTGCCTGGCCATCGAGCCGATGATCAACCTCGGCACCCACGAGACGATCCTGCTCGAGGACGGCTGGACCGTCATCACCGCCGACCGCAAGGCGAGCTCGCACTTCGAGCACTCCATCGCCGTCACCGACGACGGCCCCATCATCCTCACCTCTCGGGGCGATGATCCGCCTGGGCCCTGGACCCTCGGCACCTCCCCGATGGTGTGAGCCGACCCTCCGCGGCAGTTCGACCACACCCCACCCCCGAGGCCCCCGTGACCGAACCGACCGACGCCCTGGTGACCCGCCTCGCGACGCTCCTCGCGAAAGTGCGCCTGCGCCTCGAAGCCGCCGGCGCGGGCTGGATCATCGGCTACGAACGCGAGCGCCACCCGGTCGCGACGCTGTGCCTCGACGACCTCGACCCGAGCGCGGAGGACGCCGAGCTGCTCGCCGTCGCCGCCGCCTTCGAGGCCGCCGTCAAGTACCCGGGCGAGCTCGCCCCCGAGGAGACCCTGCGCGACGGCGCCGCCCCGCTCCTGCCAAAGCTCGAGCGCGCCCGCTTCGTGCGCGCCTACGACGCAGTCGTCGCCGGCGCCGGCAAGGACGACGCGCACCGCCTGGTGGCCCGCCCGTTCGGCGCCGACCTCGTCACCTGCTACGTCCACGACGGCGGCTGGCGCTTCAGCTACATCGTCGCGGGCCGCGCCGCCGGCTGGGACACCACCCTCGACACCGTCCACAGCATCGCCCGCTCGAACCTCTACGCCCGCGCGGAGGTCGACCACCGGGCCCGCGCGGTCGCCCTCGACGACGGCTACGACGCCGCCCGCGCCGCGATCGTCGGCGACGTGTTCTACGACCGGGTCACGAGCGACGGCCTGCGCGTCGCCGTCCCGAGCCGCGATCAGCTGTTCGTCGGCCCCGACGTCGACCCCGACGCCGTCCGCGCCGCCTACGCCGCCGCGGCGTACCCGATCTGCCCCCACGTGCTGGTCTACGACCGCCACCAGGTCAGGCGGGCCGAGAGCGAGATCCTCGCGTTGACCTGAACACCCTTTCAGGCGACAGTGCCGCGGAGGGCTCGACCGCGCGCGCGCCGTGCCCAACGTCGGTGACGCGACGCGGGCCGACGCCCGCCGCGTGGGGAGACGACCGATGATCCGCATCCGCGGCGCCCGCCAGAACAACCTCGACAACATCGACGTCAGCCTGCCGCGCGGCCGCCTGACCGTCGTGACCGGCGTGTCGGGGTCGGGCAAGTCCTCGCTCGCCTTCGACACCCTCTACGCCGAGGGCCAGCGCCGCTACGTCGAGAGCTTCTCGACCTACGCCCGGCAGTTCCTCGAGCGCATGGACCGCCCCGACGTCGACGGCATCGACGGCCTGCTCCCCGCCGTCGCCCTCGAGCAGAAGAACGCCATCCGCTCCTCGCGCTCCACCCTCGGGACCCTCACCGAGGTCACCGACTACCTCAAGGCCCTGTTCGCCAAGCTCGGCACGCTCCACTGCGACGTCTGCGGCGAGCCCGTCGAGCCGGATCTGCCCGGTCGCGTCGCCGACGAGCTCTTCGCCACCCACGGCGGCCGCCGCCTGCTGGTGAGCTTCCCGTTCCGCGCCGGCCGCGGCGAGGACGCGGTCATCTCCCGGGCCTACCTCGTGCGCGAGGGATACCACCGCCTCATCGGCCCCGACGGCGCCGTCGTGCGCATCGATGGCGAGACCGCCCTGACCACGGTGGCGGACACCGCCGGGGTGCTCGACGCGGCCAAGCCTTCGAAGGGAAAGGGCAAACGCCGCGGCTCCGGCGCCCCAGCCGACGACACCGCCGGGCTCGTCCACGTCCTCGTCGACCGCCTCGCCGCCCGCGAGGTCGAGCGCCCGCGCCTCGTCGAGGCCCTCGAGGCCGCCTATCGCATGGGCCACGGCGAGGCCGCCCTGCACCTCGAGCGCCCCGACGGCGGCTTCGAGGTCCGCGAGCTCCACCTCGACCGCCGCCACTGCGGGGTCGGCTACCCCGAGCCCACCGAGGGGACGTTCTCGTTCAACAGCCCCATCGGCGCCTGCGAGACCTGCAAGGGCTTCGGCCGCGTGATGTCCATCGACATCGACCGCGTCATCCCCGACCGCCGGCTGCCGCTGAGCTTCGGCGCCATCACCCCGTGGATCGGCCCCAAGCGCGCAGCCGAGCGGCGCTGGCTCAAGGAAGCCTGCGTCGCGGCCGGCGTCCCCCTCGACGTGCCCTTCAAAGACCTCACCCCGGAGCAGGAGCGCTTCGTCCTCGAGGGCGGCGGCGGCAACAAGCGCAACAGCTACACCGGCGTCCTC
This sequence comes from Deltaproteobacteria bacterium HGW-Deltaproteobacteria-14, assembly GCA_002841945.1. Taxonomy (GTDB): domain Bacteria; phylum Myxococcota_A; class UBA9042; order PHBI01; family PHBI01; genus PHBI01. The sequence goes on along the minus strand of PHBI01000135.1, from coordinate 9,672 downwards.
GGCTGGTTCGAGTGGCTCGAGCGCAAGAGCTACAAGATGCACGTCCGCGTGTTCCTGTCGCGCTATCGCGCCTACCTCCCCTGCGGCGACTGCGGCGGGACGCGCTTCAAGGCCGAGTCGCGGCGCTTTCGCCTCGGCGGGCTCACCGTCGACCAGGTGCTCGCGCTCACCGTCCGCGACGCCCGCGCCTGGCTCGCGGCGCTGCCCGCGACCGCCACCTCCGACGCCCTCGCCTCGGTGACGCTCCAGCTCGGCGACCGCCTCCGCTACCTCGAGGAGGTCGGCGTCGCCTACCTCACCCTCGACCGCCAGGCCCGGACGCTGTCCGGCGGCGAGGTGCAGCGCGCCAACCTCACGAGCGCCCTCGGGAGCGGCCTGGTCAACACCCTCTTCGTCCTCGACGAGCCCACCATCGGCCTCCACCCGGCGGACTCCGAGCGCCTCGCGAAGGTCCTCGCCCAGCTGACCGCCAAGGACAACACCGTCGTGCTCGTCGAGCACGACCCCGACATGCTCCGGGTCGCCGACCACGTCGTCGAGCTCGGCCCCGGCCCCGGCGCCGGGGGCGGCCGCGTCGTCTTCGCGGGGACGCCGGAGGCGCTCGCTCGCGACGCAACATCCGTCACCGCGAGATCCCTCGAGGAAAGACGAAACCCGCGCACTGCGTCGCACAAGGACTGCAGCGCGCTGCCCGGCGTCGCCATCGTCGGGGCGCGGGCCAACAACCTCCGCGGGGTGGACGCGCGCTTCCCGTTCGGGAAGCTCTCGGTCATCACCGGGGTCAGCGGCTCGGGCAAGTCGACGCTGCTCGACCACGTGCTGTACCGCGGCTGGCTGCGGCGCCGCGGGCGCGTCACCGAGCGCCCGGGCGAGCACGACCGCCTCGACGGTCTCGACCAGGTCGACGACGTCGTCTGGATCGACCAGACCCCGCCGGGCGCCAGCTCCCGCGCCAACCCGGCGACCTACGTGAAGGCGTGGGACGGCGTCCGCGCGCTGTTCGCCCGCCAGCCGCTGGCGCAGGAGCGCGGCTACACCGCCGGCACGTTCTCCTTCAACGCCGGCAACGGGCGCTGCCCGGCGTGCGACGGGGCCGGGACCGAGCGGGTCGAGATGCAGTTCCTCGCCGACGTGTTCCTGCGCTGCGAGCTGTGCGAGGGCAAGCGCTTCAAGCCCGAGGTCCTCGAGGTCACGTGGAAGGGGCGCTCGGTCGCCGACGTGCTCGAGCTGACCATCGACGAGGCGGCGGCGCTGTTCGGCCCGCGCTCGGTGGCCGGCAAGCGCCTCGTCCCGCTGCAGCGGGTCGGCCTCGGCTATCTGCGCCTCGGGCAGGCGCTCAACACGCTCTCCGGGGGCGAGGCCCAGCGCCTCAAGCTCGCCCAGCACCTCGACGCCCGCGCCTCCCACACGCTCTTTCTCCTCGACGAGCCGACGACCGGGCTCCACCTCGCCGACGTCGACCGCCTCGTCGACAACCTCCACCAGCTCACCCGCACCGGGCACACGGTCGTCGTCATCGAGCACCACCTCGACGTCATCGCGGCGGCCGACCACGTCATCGACCTCGGCCCCGACGGCGGCGACCGCGGCGGCGAGCTGGTCTTCAGCGGGCCCCCGGCGGCCCTCGTCGCGGCCCCGACCGCGACCGGCGAGCACCTCCAGCGCTGGCTCGCGGGCATCGCCCCGCTAGACCGCCCAGACGGCGTGGGCGAGCGCGCGGGATCGGCCTACGACCCAGGCGGGGACGGGGTCATCACCATCGAGGGGGCCCGCGTCCACAACCTCAAGGGGATCGATGTCCAGCTGTCGCGGGGCAAGCGCACGGTGATCAGCGGGGTGTCGGGCTCGGGCAAGTCCACCTTGGCCTTCGACATCGTGTTCGCCGAGGGGCAGCGGCGCTTCCTCGACTGCCTCTCGGCCTACGCGCGGCAGTACATCACGCAGCTCGGCCGCCCCGACGCCGACCGCATCGACGGCATCCCGCCGACGGTGGCCATCGAGCAGCGCACGACCCGGGGCGGCTCGCGCTCGAACGTCGCGAACGTCACGGAGATCGAGCCGTTCCTGCGCCTCTTGTACGCGCGCCTCGGCGAGGTGCGCGCCGAGGGCGTCGCCGGGCGGCTCACGGCGAGCGCGCTGGCCGAGCGCCTCGGGCAGAGCGAGGGCGCCGGCCCGGTGGTCGTGTGCGCGCCGGTGGTGCAGCAGCGGCAGGGGCTCCACAAGAAGGTCTTTGCGCGCGCGGTGGTCCTCGGGGTGCGCGTCATCGTCGACGGCGTGGAGAAGGCGCCGAGCCCGGCGCCGCGGCTCAGGACCCGGCGCCACCACGACATCGACTTCATCGTCGGCGAGGTGCGCGCCAAGGAGCGGGGCAAGCTCGTCGCCCTCATCGAGCGCGCGGCGGAGCTCGGCGGCGGGCAGGTGAAGGTCCCGAGCGCGGACGGCGGCCCGACGCGCCTCTACGAGGTGCAGGAGGCGGGGGCGAAGCGGCGGACGGTGCTCGATCCGCGCTACTTCTCGCCGCGGACGGCGCTCGGGCAGTGCCCGACCTGCACCGGCGCGGGCGAGGACGACGACGGGCGCGCGTGCCGCGCCTGCGAGGGCAGCGGGCTCGGCCCCATCGGGCGCTCGATCGAGCTCGGCGGGGCCTCGATCCCGGAGCTCCTGCGCATGACCGGCCCGGAGCTGGTGGCCTTCTTGGAGGCGCTGGCGCTCGACGCGCGCGGGCGGGCCATCGCCGAGGGGCCGCTGAAGGCCATCAGCGAGCGCGCGGCGTTCCTCGCCGAGGTCGGGCTCGGCTACCTGACGTTGGAGCGGCGGGTGCCGACGCTGTCGGGCGGCGAGGCGCAGCGCATACGCCTGGCGGCGCAGCTCGGGGCGCACCTCTCGGGGGTGTTGTACGTGCTGGACGAGCCGACCATCGGGCTGCACCCGACCGACACCGAGGTGCTGCTGAAGACGCTGGACGTCCTGCAGGCGCGGGGCAACGGCATCATCATGGTCGAGCACGACGAGGCCACGCTGCGGACGGCGGACGTGCTCGTGGACATGGGGCCGGGGGCCGGGGTCGAGGGGGGCGAGGTGCTCGCGGCCGGGCCGCTGTCCGAGGTGCTGGCGAACCCGCGCTCGATCACCGGGCGCTGCCTGCGCGAGCCGCGGCCGCCGGTGCGGAGCGCGCCGCGGGACCTCGCTGGCGCCGCGTTCATCGCGCTGCGCGGGGTGACCCACAACAACCTCCGCGGGGTGGACGTGCGGGTGCCGCGTGGGCGGCTGACGGTGGTGACCGGGGTGTCGGGCTCGGGCAAGTCGAGCCTGGTCGAGGTGCTGTCGAGGGCGATCGCGCCGGAGGCGGGGGCCGGGTCGTGGAAGGTCGCGAGCGGGCTCGAGGGGCTCGACCGGCTGGTGGAGATCGACGACAAGCCGATCGGGAAGAACCCGCGGTCGACGCCGGCGACCTACGTGAAGGTGTGGGACCCGATCCGGACGCTCTTCGCGCGGCTGCCGGAGTCGAAGGTGCGCGGCTGGGCGCCGGGGCGCTTCTCGTTCAACGTCAAGGGCGGGCGCTGCGACGCGTGCGAGGGCAACGGGCTCGTGAAGCTCGAGATGAGCTTCCTGCCGGACGCCTGGGTGGCGTGCGACGCGTGCGGCGGGCGGCGGTTCAACCGGCAGACGCTGCAGGTGAGCTGGGACGGGCTGAGCATCCACGACGTGCTGGAGCTGCCGGTGCGCGAGGCGCTCGCGCTGTTCGACCGGGTGCCGCAGGTCAAGCGCCGGCTGCAGCTGATGGACGACGTGGGGCTCGGCTACCTGGCGCTGGGGCAGCCGTCACCGACGCTGTCGGGGGGCGAGGCGCAGCGCATCAAGCTGGTGAGCGAGCTGGTGGGGCGCGGGCAGCCGAACCTGGTGGTGGTGCTCGACGAGCCGAGCATCGGCCTGCACATGGCGGACGTGCCGAAGCTGATGGAGGTCGTGCACCGGCTGGTGGACGCCGGCGCGACGGTGCTGGTCATCGAGCACAACCCCGACGTGATGCGCGAGGCGGACTGGATCATCGACCTCGGCCCCGGCCCCGGCGCCGACGGCGGCCAGGTCGTCTACCAGGGGCCCTTCTCCGGCCTGACCGCGGTGCGCGAGTCCCGCACCGGCGCCTGGCTGGCCCGAAACCCCGCCGCCTGACCCCGAGCCGCTGAGTCAGCGAAAGACGACGCGCAGGGGGGCCGTGAAGGTCGTCGGCGGGGTCGCGCCGGCGACGGCGTCGACCGGGAAGCCCTTGGCGTTGGTGGTGCCGTGGGAGACGCACTCGGTGGCGCGGGCCGGGCCGATGGTCGAGCCGGGGCCGAGCTGCTCGAAGGTGACGCCGCCGCGCACGCGGTACCAGCTGCTCCCGTGGAGGAGCCCCATGCCGTAGGTCGAGACGCAGTCGGCGCAGCCGCCGCTGGCGATCCCGATCGGCACGTCGCAGTTGTAGCCCTTGAAGAAGGTGGTCGCCGGGTAGCGGACGATCGCGTCCGACAGCGTGACCTCGTAGAACAGGCCGCTCTCGGGGTGATAGACGGTGACGAGGTCGTAGATGGTCTTGCCGCCGATCTGGTCGTCCCCGCCGCGGCGAAAGAGGATCCCGGCGACCTGGCCGGTGGCGTCCTCGACCCAGAGGTTGCCCACGGCGCCCGGGGTCGCCCCCGTCCCGTCCCGGCCGGGCGCGTCGGCCTGGGACAGCTCGTCACCGGGGGCCACCTCGACCGGGGCGACGCCGCCGTCAGAACCGCACCCCGGGGCCGTGAGCGAGGTGAGCGCGGCGAGCGCGGCGAGGGTCGTGAGAGCGTTGCGCATCGGGGTCCTCCGGGGGCCTCGGAAATCCGTCGGACGATGCCGTAACGGTGGGACGTGGGTCAAAAAGATGCTAAAGACAGGCCCCTTTTTCGCCCGGTCGCTCGACTCCTCGACCGGACACACCGAGGGCGCCTTTTCGGGGGACGCTCCGGGCACGATCTCCCCGACCCTTCGAGGCCTCTCTCAATGATCCCCGGTATCATCGCCGCACTCCTCGCCGTCGCCGTCGTCATCCTCCTGATCAAGATGGCGGCCATGTCCGCCAAGACCAACGAGATCGACAAGCAGCTGACCGAGAGCCGCCGCGAGGCGAAGAAGCTCTCCGACAAGCTCGACGACCAAGGTCAGAAGTACGCGCAGAAGGCCCAGGAGGCGTCCACCAGCGGATCCAAGGCGAAGGACACCAAGCAGCGGGTCGCCCAGCTCTCCGAGGAGCTCTCGAGCGTCAAGACCGAGCAGCAGAAGGGCGAGGACCGCATCAAGGAGCTCGCCCACGACCTCAAGCGCGTCCGGATGGACCGCGAGAAGCTGCGCCAGGAGATCGACGCCGCCCGCCAGCGGTTGACCGAGCTCGGGCAGAGCCAGGCGGAGCTCGAGGCGCTCAAGGCCAAGGTGAGCACCCACGAGGCCGCGCCGGCCCCGGTCGCCGTGGCCGCCGCGGAGCCCCAGGTGGTCGAGGTGGTCAAGGCGGACCCGCGGATCGAGCGCGAGCTCGACCAGGCCCGCCGCGACGCTGAGCGCCTCGACGGCATGGTCCGGCGCCTCAAGCGCGCCGTCGTCGAGCGCGAGGTCGAGCTGCGCCAGCTCCGCAAGCGCAACGAGGACAACCGCCGCGCCTACATCATCACCCAGCTGCAGCTCGACCTGCTCAACGACGAGCTCTACGTCATCAAGCACGGCCACCCGCCGGAGCTCAAGCAGGCCGACAAGGCCGCCAAGCGCGCCGCGCTGAAGCCCGCCGGCGCCCCGCAGGTGACCGTCGATCCCAACGCCGAGGTCATCAACCTGATGGGCGTCGGGGACGTCGAGGGCGGGGACGACGACGACGAGATGGCCCCCGAGGTCGAGATCGAGGTGGACGTCGCCGCGGTCGAGGCCGAGACCGACGCCATCGCGAACGCCGAGGACGCCCCGAAGGCCGAGGCCGCCCCGAAGGCCGAGGCCGCCCCGAAGGCCGAGGTCGCGCCGAAGGCCGAGGTCGCGCCGAAGGCCGAGGCCGCCCCGAAGGCCGAGGTCGCGCCCGAGGCCGCCGCCGCGCCGGACCCCAAGGCCGCCGAGGGTGCCCCGGAGGCCACCAAGCCGATCCTGCGCAAGGCGGCGATCGCCGCGGAGCCGACGCCCGACGAGACCAACGGCGACGGCGCGTCCCGCCCGGCCGCCCCACCGCGCCCCAAGGCGCCCCCCCGCCCGGGGAAGTGATGCTGCGGCGCACATCGTCTGATTGATTTAAAAAGACCGCCCTCTCGGGCGGTCTTTTTGCGTTGCAACAGGGCGCTCGCGGGGGGTCACGCGGCGCCACCGTCCCGTGGCGAAGCGCCGGCGCCGGTGAGGCCGGCCAGGCCCCCGCGGGCCCGCAGCGCGGACAGCTCGGTGTAGCCGCCGACGAAGCGGTCATCGATGAAGATCATGGGGACGGTGTGCCAGTTGGCCTGGCGCGAGATCTCGCGGCGCAGCTCGGGGCGCGCGGAGACGTCGTGGTCGACGAAGGCGATCCCGTCGCGCGTGAGCAGGCGCTTGGCGTTGAGGCAGTAGGGGCACCAGGGGGTCGTGTAGAGCCGCACGCGCGGCGTGGTCGTTTCGTCCATGGGCTTGAGCTTATGCACCGTCCCCTACTAGAACACAGCCTACGGTCGCGACGCCCCAACCAGCGCCGCGACGCGCCCGCGCCGCCACCCCGGAGAACCCCATGCCGTCACGCACCCTGATGCTGTCCGTCACCCTCGCGCTCTTCGCGCTGGCGACCACGATCGCCACCCGCCCGGCGCAGGCGTGCGGCGGGTTCTTCCAGACCGAGCCCACCCAGAACCTGGCGATCGACGCGCAGCGCGCGCTCTTCGTGTGGCACGAGAAGACGGTCGACGTACACCTGCAGCTGGTCGCGGACACCGACGGGGCCGAGTTCGCCTGGGTCGTGCCGGTCCCCGTGCAGCCCGAGCTGTCGCTCGGTGACGCGGCGGTCTTCGACGCGCTCGACGCCCTCACCACCCCCTCCATCCAGATCGTGCGCGACGCCGGCGGGGGCGGCGGGTTCTGCGGCTCGGCGGACGCGGCGGGCGGCCTCGCGCCGAACCAGGACGGCGTGCAGCACTTCGGGGGCGGCGTGCTCGGGGACTATCAGTGGGATCTCATCGCCGGCGACAGCGCGACCGCGGTCGGGGCCTGGCTCGGCGATCACGGCTACGTGCTGCCGGACGCCTTCGCCGCCGCCGCCCAGCCCTACCTCGACGACGGGATGCGCTTTCTGGCCGTGCGCCTGACCCCGACGGCCCGCGACGGCGCCCTCGACCTGCAGCCGCTGGTCGTGACCATGCCGCGCCCCGGAGACAGCCGCCTCGTGTTCCCGCTGGGGTTCAGCAAGGTCTCGGCGATCGACGTCACCCCGGTGGTGCTGTACGTGCTCGCGGACAAGCGCTACCGCGTCGCCAACGCGGCGTCGGTGGAGCTGCGCACGGTCGCCGCCGAGCTCGGGCGGCGCTTCGACCAGGGCGACAGCGCCGCGTACGAGGACGTCGTCGACGGCCTGACCGACGCCGGCGGCGGCCGCTTCGTGGTGACCGAGTTCGCGGGCGATCTCGCGGGTCAGCCGACGCTCTCCGGGGAGCTGACGGCGCTGCTCGACGCCGACACCCACTACCTGACGCGCCTCTTCGCCCGGGTCCCGCGCGCGAGCCTCGAGGACCTCGTGATCACCTTCGCGAACGAGGCCCAGGACGTGTCGAACCACGCGATCGCCGACGCCGGGGGCCCGGGCAAGGGGACCTCCCTCGCGTTCGCCTTCGCGGCCCTGCTGTTCGGGGTCGGGGTGGTCCGCCGCCGCGCCAGCTGACGGCGCGCCGTGTCGCCGATGTCGCACGCTCCCGTCAGGCACGCCTTCCCCCGCCCCCTCGTCCCCGGGCGCCTGGTGCGCCGCTACAAGCGCTTCCTCGCCGACGTCGTCCTCGACGACGGCCGCGAGCTGACCGCGCACTGCCCGAGCCCGGGCGCGATGACCGGGCTCGACCACCCCGGCAGCCGCGTGTGGCTCGCCCACCACGACGACCCCAAGCGTAAACTCGCCTGGAGCTGGGTCCTCGCCAGCGACGGGGACGTGCTGGTGTCCTTCGACGGCACCAGCTCCAACCGCTTCGTGGCCGACGCCATCGCCGCCGGCGCGATGCTCCCGCTCGCCGGCTACGCCGAGCTGAAGCGCGAGGTCCGCGTCGACGGCGCGTCCCGGGTGGACCTCCGGCTCGCCGACCACCCCGACGATCCGCGCCCGTGCTGGGTCGAGGTCAAGACCGCCACCCTCGGCGGGCCGGGCGGCCTCGCGCTGTTCCCCGACGCCGTCACCGCCCGCGGCCTGCGCCACCTCGAGGCGCTCGCCGCCCGCGTCGCCGCCGGCGACCGCGCCGTGATCCTCTACCTCTGCAAGCGCGCCGACGCCCGCGCCCTGGCGCCCGCCGAGGACGTCGATCCCGCCTACGCCCGCGGCCTGCGCGACGCCGTCGCGGCCGGGGTCGAGGCCCTCGCCTGGCGCGCCGACGTCACCCCGCAGGCCATCACCTTGGCGGCGCAGCTCCCGGTGCTGCTGACGTCGACTCGCTAGCGCCGGTGATCTCCAGCGCGCCGAGGGCGTTGCGCTTCAGCGTCAGCCCCGCGCCGGTCCAGCGGACGGCGCTCGCCGACACCTCGGGGGCGTCCAGCAGGTGGGCCTCGAGCAGCTCGGCGACGACCTGCGGAGCGGGCCCCCCGGGGGCGATGACCGTGGCGAGGCGCTCGGGGACCGCCCGGAAACGCTGGAGCCACGCCAAGAACGCCGCGGGCGCGTCGGGCGCCGGCAGCTCGAGCTCCGCCTGCACCGGCCGGACCGCCGGGTGGTCGCGGAAGTGGGCCATCTCCGCGTCGGTCCCGACCCGGAGCTGCGCCACCACCGCCGTCGCCGCCGGGTGCTCGGCCAGCCGGCGGAAGCTCACGTAGGCCTCCCGCGCGCGCCCCTGGCTCACGCGGACCCGCGCCATGTAGTAGAGGGGCCACGGGTTGTCCGGGTCGTCCTGCCAGACCCGCGCGAAGCCCTCGAACGCGCGCTCGTACTTGCCTCCCTCCTCGAGGCTCAGCGCGCCACCGATGACCGACGGCCCCGCCGCCTGCCACCGCTGGCGGGTCTGGGTGGCCCAGGAGACGTAGGCGGACGCCGCAGGCCAGTTCTTGGCGGTGTGCAGCACCCCCGCGACGAGGCGCGCGGTGGCGGTCCGCCGCACCAGCACGAACCAGCGGCCGTCGGCGTTGACGGCGCAGATCCCGGCCCGGCAGCGCGCGGCCTCCGCGCCGCTCGTCAGCGCGACCTGCAGGGGGCCGGAGAGGTCACCGACCGCGTCGGCGGCCACCACCTCGGGAGGGCCATCCTGCGCCCACACCAGGCCGAGGGCCGGATCCACGTGCCCGGCGAGCCCCTCCCGCGCGATTGTCGTGAGGAGCGCGCCGGCGCCGGCGTCCTCGCGCACGGGGGCGGGGACGAGCTCGGGGGTCCACGCCGTCGGCGGCGAGCCGACGGTGAGGGGCGGCTCCGCGACGGCGGGGTCGTCCGGGGCGAGGGCCGCGTCGGCGGGGTCGTCCGGGGCGAGGGCCGCGTCGGGCGCTCGCGGGGCG
>PHBI01000134.1:18644-24979 GCA_002841945.1 Deltaproteobacteria bacterium HGW-Deltaproteobacteria-14 | reverse complement strand
CCACATGCAGATGCTGGCGCGTCGGATCGTCTACGCCGACGCCCAGGCTCACGCCGCCTAATATTGAAACACCTTCTTACGGCGTGTCGCTGGTCTCGAGGCGCTTGAGGCGCTCGCACGCTTCCGGGTCCTCGGCGGCGCAGGCGCGGCGGTAGAAGCGGCGCGCGGCGGCGACGTCGAGCGTGACCCCGAGGCCGCGCTCGAAGAGCCCGCCGAGGGAGATGCACGCGTCGACCGTGCCGGCGTCGCAGGCCCGCTCGAAGAGCTTGTAGGCGGCCGCGAGGTCCTTCGTCACGCCCACGCCGCGCTCGTAGAGGACGCCGAGGTTGCTGCAGGCGTCGATGATCCCGCCCTCGCACGCCAGCTGAAAGAGCTTCGCGGCGCGGTTCGGCTCGCGCGGGCCGCCGAGGCCGACGAGCGCCATCCCGCCGAGGTTGCCGCAGGCGCCGAGGTGCTTGGCGCTGCAGGCCTCCTCGTAGAGCTCGCGGGCGCGGTCCGCGTTGCGGGAGACCCCGATGCCGTACTGCAGGAGATAGCCGAGGTTCGCGCAGCCCGCGGGGTCGCCGCCGACGCAGGCCCGCTGGTAGAGCTGTGAGGCGCGCAGGTTGTCGAGGGGCACGACCGCGCCGAGCTGGTAGGCGACGCCGAGATCGGCGCACGCGGTCGCCTGGTTGGCGTCGCAGGCCCGCCGGTAGTAGCGGACGGCGCGCGCGGGGTCGGGGGCGGTGCCGACCCCGTGCTCGACCATGTAGCCGACCTGGGCGCAGCCGGTGGCGTCGCCGAGATCGCAGGACCGGTCGAAGAAGCGCAGGGCGAGCGCGCGGTCGAGGGGCGCGTCGCGTCCGGCGAGGTGCGCCTCGCCGAGGGCGTGGCAACCGCTGCGGATGCGGAGCTCGCACGCCTGGCGGCATGCCTCGACGTCACCGGCGGCGCAGGCCCCGGCGAAGGCGTAGTCCCGCCGCGACGCCTCGACGTGGCTCGTCGCCGCGCACCCGGGGAGGAGGAGGGCGAGCAGGAGGACGGTGATCGCTGTGCGTCTCGACTTCATCGAGAGGCATCATAGCGCCGCGGCCGGTGAGCACCAACCCCGCTCGTGCGCGGGGAGCGTCGCGCGCCCCGAGACGTCCCGCGGCCGCGCGTTGCGCGGGGTTGCGAAGGGTGCGAAGGCCCCCATCGGGGCTCGTTGAACGCCTGCTTGCGGCGAAAGCAAGAACAAAATTCACAAAAGCGCCCAGATAAGCGCGACACCTCGATTAGATGGGCGTATACACGATCTTGCTCGTTTCCCCCTACAGACGAACGATGGAGGTCTCATGAACAAGGGTGAGATGGCGGCCAAGCTGGCAAAGCAGACTGGGCTGACCAAGGCTAAGGCGCTCGACGTGATCAACGCGATCTTCGCGGCAGAGCCGGGCAAGGGCATCGTCGCCGTGGAGCTCGACGCTGGTAAGAAGGTCGTGATCCCGGGCTTCGGGACCTTTGGGACCCGGACGCGCCAGGCGCGCACCGGCACCAACCCGGCGACGGGCTCGAAGATCGAGATCCCGAAGAAGACGTACGCCTACTTCAAGCCGGGCAAGACGCTGCGCGAGCGCGTCGAGACCTGATCGTGCCGAGCGGAGGACCGACCGGGCAGCCACCCGTCGGTCCTCCGCGCCCCTCGAGCCCCCGCGGACAGCCCATGTGGAAAGGTCGAGGACGAATGAGGACGCTGCCGGCCGTAGCCGCGCTGGTGACCTTGCTCGGGTCCGTCGAGGCGCATGCCGCCTCCGACCCTTGTGACGAGGCGCGACGCCTCGTCGGAGAGCAAGCCGACACGATGTCGCGTGACGACTGCCAGGAGGTCGTCGACGTGGCGGAAGAGGAGCGCTGGCAGCTGTGGCTGGACATGGCGCTGGCCCACGAGCACTCGGGCGACGATCTCGCCGCGGTGCAGTACTACGGCCGCTTCATCGAGTCCGCCGACGCGCGCCAGCGACCGCTCGCGCCGAGCTGGGAGAAGGTGCGGGCCGACGCGCGGGCGGCGGTGGCGCGGCTGGACGCGGAGCTGCGTGCGACCCTCGGGCGCGTCGACGTCCGATCCACCCCGAGCGACGCCGCGGCCAGCTTCGAGGGCAAGGCGACCGAGACCGCGAGCCTGGTGACGCCGTTCTCGACCTATCTCGCCCCCGGCGAGCACACGCTCGAGCTCTATCATCCGTCGCTCCCCGGGCCGGTTCGCGAGACCTTCACCCTCGAGAAGGGACAGGTCCTGTCGTTCGACGTGGACATCGCGGCCGAGCTCGCGGCGAAGACGGGCACGCCGAAGACCACGCCGAAGGCGCCGAAGGCTACGCCGTCCCCCGCCGCGGCCGAGCGCCCGCCCGACCTCCTCGAGACGCTCGGCTGGCTCGGCGTCGCCGCCGGGGTGGGCGCGCTCGCGACCGGGACCGTCTTGTTCCTCGACGGTCAGGGGCGGATCGACGCGACCTCCTGCACCACCGAGCCGTGGTGCGCACCGACCGCCGCCGTGCGCGTCAAGCGCAAGGATGACGGCGAGTCGATCCGGCGCGCGGGCGTCATCTCGTGGATCGCGGGCGGCGCGCTGCTCGCTGCGGGGATCGTCGCGGTGGTGCTGTCCGACGGCGAGGAAGCCGACGACAGCCCGGACGCGCTCGACGCCGGCGGGCCGCGCCTGCAGGCCGTCGCGCCGACCTTCATGCCGGACGGCAGCCCGGGCGTCGGAGCGGCGATCACCTTCTGAGGACGTGCGCCGGCGGCGGACGGGGTGACCGCGGGGCGGCGCTGACGCCGCCCCTGTGATCAGCCGCCGGTGATGACGTCGCCGGAGCCGGTGGTCATCTTGCCGCTGCCGCCGCAGTGCGCCTGGGCGTCGTCCTTGCGGTGGGCGGCCTTGCCGTTGATGAACACGGTCCCGGAGCCCGCGGTGGCGGTCCACATGTTGGGCCCGCAGCACGCGGCGTGGATCCCCATGTCGTCCTTGCGGGCGGCGGGGAGCTTGTTCACGAACACGTCGGGAGAGCCAACGATGCAGGGCCCCTTGCACGAGTGCGGACAGGCCGGGCACCCGTGGCCGTCTGCGGAAACCTCGCCAATGTCGCTTACACGGCTTTGCGGTGGCACGTCGTCTGCTCCTTCTCCAGTCGGACTAACGGGACGGCACCCGCGGTGCGCTCCGACCCCCCAAGCATGCGCGAGACGCTCGACTAGAGACTATGGGCGCGCCCCCCCCACATGTCAACGGACGTCCACCGCCGACGGCCGCCCAGGGGCGCCGATCCGCGGTCCCGCGACGTGGGGCCCCGGGGCGTTGTCCACGCCACGCGAGCGGCGCGCGGAGGCCGAGGAGCGGCCGGATCAGTCCACGGCGGGACCCGACCACAGCTCAGCGCAGCGAGTTCTGATCTGAGCGCCCTGCCGGTGCTCGCGCCACGTGACATCCCACGCGTTCGGCAGTAATCAGGACGCGAAGCGGGGCGCGCAAGAGAGAGGCGGCCCCGCCGGCCCGTAGGCTCAACCTCGTCCGTCCGGAGACGGCCATGAACACCGAAGAGATCGTCCAGCTGTGCAAGGACCACACGATGTACACGTGGGCCAAGGGTAGCGCGGTCGCGCCGCTCCCCATCGCCCGCGCCGAAGGCATCTACTTCTGGACCACCGACGGCAAGCGCTACATCGACTTCAACAGCCAGCTGATGAGCGTGAACATCGGCCACGGCCACCCCCGCGTGAAGGAGGCCATCAAGCGGCAGCTCGACGAGCTCATCTTCGCGATGCCCGGCTCGGCGACCGCGGTCCGCGCGCGGGTCGGCAAGCTCCTCGCCGACATCACGCCGGAGCCGATCAACACCTTCTTCTTCACCCTCGGCGGGGCCGAGGCGAATGAGAACGCCATCCGCGCCGCCCGCATGTACACCGGGCGGCAGAAGATCATCAGCCGCTACCGCAGCTACCACGGCGCCACCAACGCGACGATGCAGATGACCGGCGATCCCCGGCGCTGGGCCAACGAGCCGGGCATGCCCGGCGTCATCCGCGTCATGGACCCGTCGCCGTACAGCTACTCCTTCGGCGACACCGAGGCGAGCCGGGCGGCCAACAACCTGACCTACCTCGAGGAGATCATCACCTACGAGAACCCCAACAGCATCGCGGCGATCTTCGTCGAGACGGTGACGGGCACCAACGGCATCCTCGTGCCGCCCGACGGGTACATGCAGGGCCTGCGCGCCCTGTGCGACAAGTACGGCATCCTGCTCGTCTGCGACGAGGTCATGGCCGGCTTCGGTCGCACCGGAAAGCTCTATGCGTTCGAGCACTTCGGGATCGTCCCCGACATCGTCACGATGGCCAAGGGGCTGACCAGCTCGTACCTGCCGCTCGGCGCGATGGGCGTGTCCGACAAGATCGCCAAGCACTTCCAGGACAACGTCTTCTACGGCGGGCTGACCTACAACTCGCACCCGGTGCTGCTCGCCTGCGCCGAGGAGAGCGTCAAGGTCCTCCTCGAGGAGGGGATGATCGAGAACGCGGCGCGCCTCGAGCACGTCGCGCGGGCCGAGATGGACCGCCTCCAGGCCAAGCACCCGTCGGTCAAGGAGGGGCGCGCGATCGGCCTCTTCGGCATCATGGACCTGCGCAAGAACGCCGCCGGCGAGCCGATGGCGCCGTACAACGGCACGAGCCCGGCGATGGCGGCGCTCGGCAAGGCCTTCGACGAGCGCGGCCTGTTCACCTTCGTGCGCTGGAGCAGCTTCATGTGCAACCCGCCGCTGTGCATCACCGAGGAGCAGCTGCGCGAGGCCTACGCCATCATCGACGACTGCCTCGACGTCGCCGACCAATACTTCGAGGCGTGACCGCGGCGCGCGGGCTGGCCGCGGTCCCCGAGCCGGCGAACCGCTCGGGGTGCGCGACCTGCCGCACGGCGCGCTGCTGCGTTCACTTCGACCCCGAGGTCACGGGGTTCGACCTCGCCCGCGTCGTCACCGCGCACGGCCTCGCGCCGCGCGCGGTGGCGCGCCTGCGCCCGGCCCACGCCCGCCTGGCCGGCCGCGACGGGGTGCGCCTCGGCCCCTCGCCGGAGACCTGGCTCGCCTGCCTCCGGAGCCGGGACCCGACGCCGGAGACCGCCGCGGACGACGGCGACGGGCGCCCTTGCGCGCAGCTCACCGACGTCGCACCGGGCGTGCGCCGCTGCAGCATCTACCCGGCCCGCCCGATGCGCTGCCGCACCTTCCCGACCGAGCTCGGCCCGCGCGGGGTGGAGGTCGACAACCCCGACGCCATCTGCCCCCCGGAGGCTTGGTCGCTGGACCGGACCGACGTGCCGACGACCCGGCTGCTGCATCTGCGCGCCGGGGTCGAGCGCTCGGTCCATCGCGGCTTCCTGGGCCGCTGGAACGCCCTCGCGCAGGGCGACGGCGAGCGCTCACGGCGGGCCATGGAAGACGTCTTCTGGGACCACCTCGTCGCCACCCACGTCGCGCTCGCCGAGGTCGTCGCGCCGCTGTTCACCAGCCCCGAGGCCCTCGCCGAGGCGGGGGGCCGCTGGGCCGCGCTCGACCGGGAGGAGGCCCCGCTGGCGGACGCCGCCCTGGGGCCGACGGCGGCGACGCTGCGGCGCGATCTGGGATCTTTGGCCGACGTCGTGCTGCAGGTCCGAGCGCTGATCGGCGAGCTCTCGCTCGGGTGAACCCCCGCCGGGCCGCGGCTGGGCCCTTGTGGCGCCGACCGGCTCGAACGTATTCTTTGACGCACCGCAGTGTCCCCCGAGGTTCCAGGTTTGCGGCTCCCCACCACAAGTCGGCTGCTGTGGTTCGCGTTCGTGCTCACGGCGTGCGGCGACCCCGGCGCGCCGACGGCGACCGCGGTGGCGCCGGAGCCGCCGACCCTCGCGGTCCACGCCACGGCGGTGAACGCGCTGTCCGGGCCTGAGCCCGACGCCGCGTGGCTCGGTCCAACGGGCGTCAGCGTAGCGGTCGCGGTCGCGGGGCCGGTGCGCGAGGTGGCGCTGCGCGTCCGCGACGGCGCCGGCGAGCGCGAGGTGGATCGCCGGGTCGGCGCGCCCTGGACGTTCGCCCTCGACGCTGACGCCGCGCGGCTCGCGGACGGCGCGCGGGCCGAGGTCGTCGCCGTCGGGTACGGGGACGGCGGCGCGGAGGCGCGCAGTGAGCCGCTCGTGGTGCTCGTCGACCTCCACGCCCCGGAGCTCGCCGCCGAGACGCCCAGCCTGCCGGCGGTCGGGGGGATCCGCGACCGCGTCACCTTCTGGTTCGATGACGGCGACGGCTGTGGCCTGGACCTGTTCGGGGCGGCACTGGCCGTGGCTTGGC